>CAJUDT010000046.1 GCA_910585415.1 uncultured Flavonifractor sp. | reverse complement strand
GCCGCCCAGTGTACCGATGAGCGGGTGAATATGGTCACCCCTGCTCTCTACGCCCGCTTTCCCACCCTGGAGGCCCTGGCCGGGGCCGACGTCCATGAGGTGGAGGAGCTGATTCACTCCACCGGGTTCTTTCGGGCCAAGGCCCGGGACATTGTGGGGGCCTCCCGGATGATGCTGGAGGAATACGGCGGAAAAGTCCCGGACAAAATGGAGGACCTGCTCCGCCTGCCTGGGGTGGGGAGAAAGACCGCCAACCTGATTCTGGGGGACGTGTACCATGTGCCCGGCGTGGTGGTGGCGGACACCCACTGCATCCGCATTTCCGGCCGTCTGGGCCTCACCGACGGCACCAAGGACCCGGTGAAGGTGGAGACACAGCTTCGGGCGGTGCTGCCCCCGGAGGAATCCAACGATTTCTGCCACCGGCTGGTGCTCCACGGCCGGGCGGTGTGCATGGCCCGAAAGCCAGACTGCGCCAGCTGCCCCCTGCGCCCCTGGTGCGATACTTATTCCGGTTCGGAGGCCGGGGCCTAACGAAAGCCAAACGATTCCGGTACAAAACGACCGCCCCTGGGGTGTCCTGAGACGCCCAGGGGCGGTTTTGTATTTGCTTTACAGCATTTCCCGGTACAGCGCCGGGGCGTCGGCCTTTCCGGCGTGCTCGTTGATGCCCAAGACCTCCACCTTGACGGTGCGCTCCCCGAAGCGGAGCTCCAGCTGGTCGCCCACCTTGACCTCGTAGCTGGCCTTGACCGGCCGGCCGTTGGCGGAAATCCGCTGGTTGTCACAGGCCTCGTTGGCCACCGTGCGGCGCTTGATGAGCCGGGAGACTTTGAGCCATTTGTCCAGGCGCATGGGGGACACTTCCTTTCCGCGCAGATACATGATGAGGCGCACCGCAGAGCTCCGCGGTGCGCCGGATATGAGAGAAGCCGCCTATCGTGCCACGATGTCCTTTAACAGTTTACCGGGCTTGAATACGGGGACCTTGGAGGCGGGAATGTCGATCTCCTCCTTGGTTTTGGGGTTGCGGCCCTTGCGCTGGGCCCGCTCCCGCACCTCAAAAGCGCCGAAGCCCACCAGCTGGACCTTATCCCCCTGGGACAGGCAATCGGTAATGACATCAATGGCGGCGCTGACCGCAAGCTCACTGTCCCGCTTGGACAGACCGGACTTTTCGGAAACCGCGTTGATGAGTTCTGCCTTGTTCATTCTTTATCCTCCTCTGTAATTACCGCGGCACAGGGCCGCATCTATACTTAAAGCGTCTCCGCTTAAGTACCCTCTTTGGCCCGCTCCCACAGGCGGTCCAGCTCCTCCAGGCTCATGCCCTCCAGGCTCCGCCCCGCCTGGGCGGCCTGTTCCTCCACCCGGCGGAACCGGGCGATAAACTTATCCGTGGCCCCGTGAAGGGCCCCCTCCGGGTCGGCGTCCACAAAGCGGGCCACGTTGACGGCGGAGAAGAGCAGGTCCCCCAGCTCCTCGGCCACGTTGGTCCCCTGGGCGATAGCGGCGCGGAGCTCCTCCAGCTCCTCGGACAGCTTGTCCAGCGCGCCAGAGACCTCCGGCCAGTCGAAGCCCGCCTTTTTGGCCTTCTTCTGGACCTTCTCCGCCCGCCACAGGGCGGGGAGGGCCCGGGCGACCGCCTCCAGGGCGTCGGTGTGGGTGTCCTGGCCCTTCTCCTGGCGCTTGAGGACCTCCCAGTTGGACAGGACCTCGCCGGTGCCGGACACCTCCACATTGCCAAAGACATGGGGATGACGGAAAATGAGCTTTTTGCAGATGCCGTCGGCCACTCCGTTCAAATCGAAGTGCCCCAGCTCCCGCTCCATCTCCGCATGGAGGGCCACCTGAAGGAGCACGTCCCCCAGTTCCTCCTGAAGGTGCTCCGCGCTGCCCTCGTCGATGGCCTCCACCGCCTCATAGCTTTCCTCCAGAAAGTTGCGGCGGATGGACTGGTGGGTCTGCTCCGCGTCCCAGGGACAGCCCCCGGGGGCGCGGAGTATTCTTACAATTTCCTCCAGGTCCTGGACCCCATAGGAATCTTTGTACTGAAAATCTACCATATTTCAAGGCCTCCTGCAACCCATAATTCCAAAAATCTCAGCGAATATGCAAAATCTTAGCGATTTTGTCCCCCTTGGGCATGAGCTCCAGGTCCTCCTTGGACAGAACCCGCAGGGCTACCACCAAAATCACATAGACCACCATCGCGGCAAAAATGGCCCCGGCGGTGGCGATGGACTCCAGCAAAAAGCTCCCCTTGAGGAACTGGGACAGCAGCCCGTGGACCGCCCAGGCGGCTCCGCCCATGATGATGGAGGCCGTCATGGGCTTCCCAAACACCACCCCATAGCGCGGCGGCCGGGGCACCATACGCTTGATGATGCCAAGGTTGAGGGTGGAGACAATGGCAAAGCAGGTCATGGTTCCGATGGGCGCGCCGAAAATCATGACCTTCGGGTTGCCGACCAGGAAATAGCTCAACAAAATCTTGACGATGCCGCCGATGGCCATGGTGACAATGGGCAAGTTGACGATGCCGTTGGCCTGGAGAATGGCGGAGGCTACCACTTGGATGCACACGAAAATGGAGGCAATCCCCAAAATCGACAGCTGAGGTCCGGCCAGCTCCGCATCTACATTCCCCAAAGACAGCATTTTGATGATGGGTCCCCCCAGGGCAAACAGTCCAAAACCGCAGGGCAGGGCAATCAGGGCGGAAATGCGCATTGCGGATTCGGTGGTCCGCTGGGCCCCCAGCCGGTCCCGCCGGGCAATGCAGGCGGACACACCGGGGACAATGCAGGCGGTGAGGGGTACCATGAGACTGAAGGGGAGATTGTAGATGCTCATGGTTTTCTGATAGGTGCCATAGAGCGCCCGTGCCGAGTCCAGAACCGGGTTGATGCCGGAGAGCGCGTCAGCAGACAGGGCGGCGACGTTGCCCTGAAAGAGCGCCTCCGCCTTGGTGAATACGCCGAGCACACTGTTATTGATGCCAGTCAGACCGCCCTGAATGGCCTCAAATACCGTCTGGAGCTGCCCGTTGACCAGCTTGGTATCCACCAGATTGACGATAGACAGCGTGCAGGAGCTCAACGTGATGGGGACTGCCAGCTTCAGCAGATGGGAGAGAATAGTTCCGCTGGAGTCCGGCCGGTCCCCGGAGCGGGTGTGGCGGCTGCTGGTGCGCAGGTGATTCCACACCAGATAGGCCACAGACAGGATGCTGCCGATGGATACGCCCGCCAGGGCCCCAGCGGCGGAGAGCCGGTCCCGCAGCTCCGCCGGCTCAATGGCCGAGTTGAGAACGAGCGTGGCCAGGGCCAGTCCCAAGAGCATTTTGCTCAACGCCTCAATGACCTGGGACACACCGGTGGGCACCATGTTCATGTGCCCTTGGGCATACCCCCGAAAAGCGGAGCAGCAGCAGGCGCACAGCACCGAGGGGGCCAGGGCCAGCACACTGTAAACCGCCTTGGGGTTCTCCAGTACGTGCGTGGCCACCCACTCGCTGCCAAAGGACATACACAGGAAGCTCAGAGCCCCCATAAAGAGAAAGGAACCAAACGCGACCCGAAAAACCCGCTCCTTCTGATTCGTCCTGCCCAGTGTGTTGCACTCGGACACGGTCTTGGACAGCGCCACAGGCAGACCCGCCGTGGAAATGGTCAGGAAAAAGGTGTAGATGTTATAGGCCCCGCTGAAATCGCCATAGGCTTCGTCGGGCAGAATGGCCATCAGGGGTATCTTGTAAATGGCGCCTATAATCTTGACCACAATGGTGGTCACCGCCAGCAGAGCGGCGGCTCCATAGAAGGTGTTTTTTTTCTGGTTTGCCAAGCTCAGTCCCCCTTATTTGGCTCCAAAGAGCAGGGGTACGGCGTATTCCGCCACCTCCCGTTTCACCCGCGCGATGTCGATGGTGAGGAAGTCCCCATCCTTGTATATGACCTTTCCGCGGGCCATATTCATCCGCACATCGTTGCCGTGGGCGGCGTAGGCCGCGTTGGACACCGGGTCGTGGCAGGGGAGCAGGTTCAGCCGCTGGGGGTCCAGGAGAATCAAATCCGCGTCGTAGTCCGGGGCAATCCGTCCGCTTTTCCGGCCCAGGGCCTCGGCCCCGTTGACGGTGGCCATCCGCAGGGCGTCCTTGGCCAGCAGGGCCAGGGGGTCATGGTTGGCCCCGTTGTGGAGAATGGCGGCGAACTTCATCTCCTCGAACATATCCAGATTGTTGTTGGAGGACACGCCGTCGGTGCCCAGGGCCACGCGGACTCCGGCCCCCTTCATGGCGGGCACCGGGGCAATGCCGCTGCCCAGCTTCAGGTTGGACACCGGGTTGTGGACCGGAGTCACTCCCTTTTCCACCATGAGGGCCCAGTCCGCCGGGGTGGTCCAGACGCAGTGGGCGGCAATGGCCCGCACATCCCAGACGCCATACTGGTCCAGGGTTTGCAGGGGGGTTCTGCCGTATTTGGCAAGGCATTCCTCGTGCTCCCGCCGGGTCTCGGATACGTGGACGTGCATACCCAGGCCGTTGGCCTTGGCAAAGTCCACGGTCCACTTCCACAGCTCCGGCCGGGAGGTGTACTCGGCGTGGATGGAGGCGTCAAAGAGAATCTGACCGTTATTGTACCCATGCCAGCGGCTGGCCATATGCTCCTGCTGGAGGCAGTCGTGGTGGGTCTTGGGGTCAAAGACCGGGTCGAAGAGCACCCCGCCGCAGCACAGGTTGGCGCTGATCCCGGCGGCGGCGATCTCCTGGGCCACCGCGTCCATGTGCATATACATATCGGCGATACAGGTGGTGCCGGTGGCGATCATCTCCGCCAGGCCCAGGGCGGTGCAGGCCCGGATGGCCCGGTCGTCCCACTTGGCCTCCACGGGGAAAATGAAGTTGTGCAGCCAGTCCTGAAGGTCGTGGCCGTCCCCGTAGCCCCGCATGGCGGTCATGGCGGTGTGGGTGTGGCAGTTCACCAGACCGGGGAGCAGCACTCCCCCCTCTCCGTCGATTCTCTCGTCGAAAAAGCCCACCGGGCGGCGGTCCCCCACCCAGGTGATTTTCCCGTCCTCCACCGCCACAAAGGCGTTGGGGAGGACGGTGTTGGCCCCGTCCATCAGGACGGCGGTACAGTTGTGAATGAGGATAGACATAAGACGTCTCCCTTTCTGTGTGTTGTTTCAGCGCTCCAGGCGCTTCAGGCAGGCCAGCACCAGCTTGGAGAACTTGCCCTTGCAGGCCTCGGCGGCGTCCAGAACCTCCTGCTCGCTGAGGGGCTGGTCCAGGATGCCCGCGGCCATATTGCTCAACAGAGTAAAGCCCAGAATCTGCATACCGCAGTGCCCGGCGGCGATGACCTCCGGGGCGGTGGACATGCCCACCGCATCGGCCCCCAGGATGCGGGCGGCGCGGATTTCCGCCGGAGTCTCGTACTGCGGACCGGGGAAGTACATATATACTCCCTCTTTGAGGGCAATCCCCAGGTCCTTGGCGCAGGTGCGGGCCAGCTCCTGGAGGGCGGGGGTGTACAGGTGGGAGGAATCGGGGAAGCGCACCCCAAATTCGGGGATGTTCTCCCCCCTCAGGGGGGACTCCATGAAAAACTTCATCTGGTCGGTGATGAGCATCAGGTCCCCGGCCTTCCAGGCGGTGTTGACGCACCCGGCGGCGTTGGTGACCACCAGGGTGTCGCACCCCAGCAAGCGGAGCACCCGCACCGCGTAGGAAACCTCCTCATAGGAGTACCCCTCATAGTGGTGCATCCGGCCCTGCATGACGGCCACCTTCTGGCCCTCCAGGGCGCCGAAAACCAGCTGGCCCTTATGGCCGGGGGCGGTGGAGGCCTTGAAGTGGATGATATCCCGATAGGGGACCACGATGGGGTTTTCCACCATGTCCCCCAGATACCCCAGGCCGGAGCCCAGGACCATGGCCACCTTGGGGACAAAGTCCCCAATCCGGGCGCGGATGTCCTCCGCGCTCTGCTGATACTGCGCAAATGTGTAGCTCATATGGCAAATCCTCCGTTTCATTTCAGGCGGGTTATGGGCAATCTAAGCTATTTTACACCCCATAGGGGAAAAAAGCAATTAAAAAACCGCAAACCGGGGCAGGAAATCCAAAATTGTAAGAAAAAGGCTGTAGCGGGTCCGAAATGCCGCCCCTTACCGGGGGCTGCCCATTGAGAGGCAGAGCTCCACATCCTCCTCCAGCTCCTCCACAGTGAAGGCGCTGGCGTCGAAGCCGTCCAGCAGCTGGACTTCTAGGTGGATGAGATAGGCCTTGTTGGCCCGGGCCTGGAGCAGGAGGTTGCAGTTGAGCCCCTCCAGGCTGTTGAGGAAGTCCAGAAGCTGTTCCGCGTAGTCCCGGAGCTCCAAGCCGTCCTCCAGGCGGAGCACCAGCCATACATAGGCCCCGCTTTCGGACAGGTAGGCGTCCAGGCCGTCCTCCGGGGTCCAGGTCCGGTCCGTTTCGGGCATTTCCAGGGAAATGCGCTGGTCCAGCACGTATTCCTTGCTTTGGCAGAGGGCCAGCACCGGGGCCTCCGCTTCCTCCTTGAAGAAATAGACGGCATAGCCGTCCCGCACATCCCGATACATGCTCTGAGAGACCAGCGCCGTGGTTACCTGCTCCGGCGCACCGGCGGGGGCCACCTGGCAGGAATAGGAGGCGCCCGCAAAGGGACCGTAGTTTTCCAGGTCCTCATGGCCCACGACGGTAAATTCCATCCCGTATTTTTCCTGGAGCTGTTTGAGCAGATAGGCCCGGGCAGATTCCAGGTTGTTTTCAAAGGGACCGCCCTGGTACTCGGCCTCCTTCAGCTCGTCCAGGGCATTGGAAACAACGCCGCCCAGGTCCTCCAGGGCGTCGTTGGCCCGCTCGGCGGCCCAGCCGGTCAGCTCCTCCGGTACCGGCGGGAGTTCCTGCCCGCAGGCCGACAGGAGCAGCGCCGCGCTGACCGCCAGCGCCAGCAGAGAACGCTTTTTCATGACACACACCTCCAAAGAAGCAGATACCTCCTGTTTTGTGTCGGTCAATCTCTCTGATTGTACCATGGGGAGCGGTCCCGTGCAACGCTTTCGTGAAATTGCCCCGGCCGCAGGGGGAGCGGCAGAGAGTTCGCCCTTCCGCCCCTTGACACCTTGGGGCAAAATGGGATAAGATAGGCCATATGATTTTTTGGTGAAGCATAGTGAGGAACGATTATGGCTAAGAGCACATCTCCAAATTACGGCAACGACTCTATCTCCGCCCTCAAGGGGGCCGACCGGGTACGCAAGCGCCCCGGCGTTATTTTCGGCTCCGACGGGCTGGAGGGCTGTGAGCACGCGGTCTTTGAAATCCTGTCCAACGCCATCGACGAGGCCAAGGAGGGGCACGGCGCACTCATCACCGTCACCCGGTACGAGGACAAGTCCATTGAGGTGGAGGACTTCGGCCGGGGCTGTCCGGTGGACTGGAACGAGGCGGAGGGGAAATTCAACTGGGAGCTGGTTTTCTGCGAGCTCTATGCCGGAGGCAAGTACGGCAGCGGCGAGGGGGATAACTACGCCTACGCCCTGGGCCTCAACGGCCTGGGCTCCTGCGCCACCCAGTACGCCTCTTCCTGGTTCGACGCGGTCATCCACCGGGACGGGTGCGAGTACACCCTCCACTTTGAGAAGGGGGAGAACGTGGGCGGCCTCCAGAAGGCACCCTGGAGCGGGAAAAAGACCGGCTCCCGGTTCCGCTGGCTCCCGGACCTGGAGGTTTTTACCGACATCGACATCCCCGTGTCCTACTATCTGGACGTGATGAAGCGGCAGGCGGTGGTCAACGCCGGTGTGACCTTCCGCTTCCGCAACCAGGTGAATGGGAAGTTTGAAATCACCGATTTCCGCTACGAAAACGGCATTGCCGACTACGTGGCCGAGCTGGCGGGGGAATCCGCCCTGACCGCTCCCGTGTTCTGGCAGAGCGAGCGCCGGGGGCGGGACCGGGCCGACAAAGCGGAATATAAGGTAAAGCTCAGTGTGGCGTTCTGCTTCTCCAACACCGTGCAGCGGGTGGAGCACTATCACAATTCCTCCTGGCTGGAGCACGGGGGCTCTCCGGAGAAGGCCATGAAGAGCGCCTTCGTCTCGGCCATCGACGGGTACCTCAAGAGCCAGGGGAAGTATCAAAAAAGCGAGAGCAAGCTCACCTGGGCGGACATCGAGGACTGTCTGGTGCTGGTGAGCAACAACTTCTCCACCCAGACCAGCTATGAGAACCAGACGAAAAAGGCCATCAACAACAAATTCATTCAGGACGCTATGGCGGAGTTCCTGCGCGCCCAGCTGGAGGTCTACTTCATCGAAAACCCTGTGGACGCCAACAAAATTGCCGAACAGGTCCTCATCAACAAGCGCAGCCGGGAAAATGCCGAGCGCGCCCGGCTGAACATCAAGAAAAAGCTCACCGGAAGCGTGGACATCTCCAACCGGGTACAGAAATTCGTGGACTGCCGGACCCGAGATACCGCCCGGCGGGAGCTCTACATCGTGGAGGGCGACTCCGCTCTGGGCAGTGTCAAGCTCTCCCGGGACGCGGAGTTTCAGGGCATTATGCCCGTGCGGGGGAAAATTCTCAACTGCCTGAAGGCCGACTACGCCAAGATTTTCAAGAGCGAGATTATCACCGACCTGCTCAAGGTCCTGGGGTGCGGGGTGGAGGTTCAGGACCGCCACGCCAAGGATATGGCCGCCTTCGATTTGGGCAACCTGCGGTGGAATAAGGTGGTGATCTGTACCGACGCCGACGTGGACGGCTTTCAGATTCGCACCCTGATTCTCACCATGCTTTACCGCCTGACGCCAACCCTCATACAGCAGGGGTATGTGTATATCGCCGAGTCCCCCCTGTATGAAATCACCTGGAAGGACAAGACCTGGTTTGCCTACTCCGACAAGGAGAAAAACGACATCGTCAGCGGGGAGCTGGGCGGGAAGAAATGCACCATCAACCGCTCCAAGGGTCTGGGCGAGAACGACCCGGAGATGATGTGGCTGACCACCATGAACCCGGACACACGGCGGATGGTGAAGGTCATGCCTGAGGACGTGGAGCGCACCGCCGCCATGTTCGACCTGCTGCTGGGGGACAACCTCCAGGGGCGAAAGGACCACATCGCCAACGAGGGATACCGGTATCTGGAGCTAGCGGATATCTCATAACAGACAAAGAGAGAGCCTTGCCGGTTTGGCAGCAGCTGAGGTAAGGAGGGGTAATATGGACGGGCAAATCAGCTTGAAGGAGGCTAATGCCTTCGTGCGAAAACAGTTTCAGGGGCTTATGAAACGGCATGGTTTTTTGAAAAATAAGAGGACTGGCTTTTATGTCAGAATACAAAGCGGCTTCGTCCAAATATTTATTTTGCGGTTTTTACGCTCCCTGCCGCAAATCGAGTGCCTGCTGCTGCCCGCCTTTCTGTACGCCAATGGGCATTTGCCTTATATGGAGGCAAGGTATATTCGTCTAAAAGAACAGTTGGACCTGAAGGAATCTATCTTTTTTGCGGACATTGCCCTTCCGGGCCCTCCGGGTGGGTATCACTTAACACAGTTTGAGCGTGTATGGAACGCCAACCATCGTGTGCTGGAAGAGCTGCTGATCCCCTATCTTGACCAATTGGACTTTGAAAAAACGCTATCCCTATTCCAGTCTGGAAAAAATGATTTTTTCCAGACAAGGATGGGCGTTTCTGACGATGTTGCGTGCGCGGCCGCAGTGGGGCTGGTCAAGTGCGCCCGTTATGAAGAGGGCCTTGCGCGGCTGTTGGAGATAAGGGATATCTATGCGAGGGCGGCGAACACGCCTTCAAGCAGCAGGATACTCGCCCAAAAGAATTTGGAGTACATTGACGACATGCTGTTCTTTCTGCAAAACAAACCGGACCAATGGGAAAATAACCTTTCAAGACGCATCGCAGAGACAGAGCTTGAAACCTTTCGTTTGTGGACGGAAACCTGACGGCGGGATATGCGCAAAACCCCCTTGCCCAGAGCGGCCCATGCTCCAGGCAAGGGGGTTTTTCTTTTCAACGGAGAGCCGTCGTATCAGCTCCACGCTATCCCTCAAACTGTACCTTCGTCATTTGGCGGAAAGCCGATGATAGCAGAGGACCGGAAGCGGGAACAACGTTCTTTTTGATTCTTTTCCTTTCCAAGA
This sequence comes from uncultured Flavonifractor sp., assembly GCA_910585415.1. Classification (GTDB taxonomy): domain Bacteria; phylum Bacillota; class Clostridia; order Oscillospirales; family Oscillospiraceae; genus CANAAV01. Next base: position 9,042 of record CAJUDT010000046.1, on the reverse strand, counting down.
AAAAGAATCACCGGAAGCGGGGCAGCAGGGCCGCGCCGATGAGGCCCGCGTCGTTGCCCAGCAGGGCCCGGACCAGCTTGGTCCGGTGGGTCTGGTTGCGGGCGTAGTCCTCCCGCTGGAGAATCTCCCGCACGGGGCCGATGAGGTTCTCCCCCTGGGCGGAGGGCCCGCCGCCGATACAGAAAACCTCCGGCTGGAAGAGGTTGACCAGGCTGGTGACCCCGCAGCCCAGGTAGCTGACGTACTCGTCGATGATTTGGAGGGCGGTGGAGTCCCCCCGTCCGGCCCCGTCGAAGGGGATGCGGCCGTCCACCTTGTCCAAGTCCCCCTCGACCATGCTCCACAGCAGGGAGTGGGGGTTTGCCTCCATGAGCTCCCGGGTGCGGCGGATGAGGGCGGTGGCGGAGCAGTAGGCCTCAAAGCACCCCCGGCGGCCGCAGGTACACAGCCGCCCCCCGTGCTCAATCACGAAATGCCCCACCTCCATGCCCGCGTAATTGAAGCCGGTATAGAGCTTTCCGTCCAGTACCGCGCCCCCTCCCACGCCGGTGCCCAGGGTAATGGCCACCATGGAGGAACTGCCCTTGCCCGCTCCGGCGGCGTACTCCCCCAGGGCGGCGGCGTTGGCGTCGTTCTCCAGCAGCACGGGGCGGTCCAGCCGGGCACTGAGCAGGTCCGACAGGGCCACGTCCTCAAATTCCAGGTTGGACCAGTACTTGACCACACCGGACTCCGGCTGGATGGTGCCGGGGGAGCCCACGCCTATACTGGATATCTGCTCCCAGGGCAGGCCGGCGTTGTCCGCCGCCGCACGGGCCGACTCGGCCATACGGTCGGCCACCGCCTCCACCCCTCGGGGGGTGGGCAGGCTGGCCCGGCCCAAAATTCTCCCTGTCTCATCAACCACTGCCGCGGCCACATTGGTGCCGCCCAAATCAATCCCCAGATAGTTCATCTATGAAACCTCCTGCCATCAGATTTCAACCCTTTTCTGCCGAGAACGATGTAAAAAGAGTGTCAAAGGTCTTTCCAGACGGCCCGCCTCAGCCGGGAGGACCCGCCTGCTTGGGAAATTGTACCGGTTCTCATTATAATCCGAGCGGGAGAAAACTGCAAGGCTTGACGGACAACCTGCGGAAAAAAATGAAAGCCGGTCCCCTCTGCAAGAGAAAAAGACCAGTAAACGGAACCGGGTCCGCTCACCAGAAGAGAGCGGACCCGGAAGGGGTCGATATGGGAACGCTCAGGCCAGCTTCGCCTTGGCCATATCGGTCAGGGCGGTGAAAGCGGCCTTGTCGTTGACGGCCAGCTCGGCCAGCATCTTGCGGTTGATCTCCACGCCGGACTTCTTCAGGCCGTTCATAAAAGTGGAATAGTTCATGCCGTTCATCTTGCAGCCGGCGGAGATGCGGGTGATCCACAAAGAACGGAAATCACGCTTCTTCAGCCGACGGCCCACATAGGCATACTTCAGGGACTTCATGACCTGCTCGTTGGCCATCTTGAAGTGCTTGCTCTTGGCGCCCCAATAGCCCTTCGCCAGCTTCAGCACGCGGTTTCTTCTTTTGCGCGTCATCATCGCGCCTTTGACTCTAGCCATTTGTGTCAGCCTCCTATTTCAGTCGTAATCTTATTTATAGGGAATCATGCGCTTGATGGCGGGCTCGTTGGTCTTGTCCGCGTAAGCGCCGGCGCGGAGGCCTCTCTTGCGCTTGGTATCCTTGCCATGGCCGTTGAGCAGGTGGGATTTGAACGCATGGGCGCGCTTAACCTTGCCGGACTTGGTCAGGCTGAATCTCTTCTTCGCGCCGCTGTGGGTTTTCAGTTTAGGCATGGTTCGTTGACTCCTTTTCTGTTAAATACATTCCGGGAAACAGGGGAGCAGCGCTCACTTTTTCCCTTCCTTGGCGACCTTGGGGGAGAGGAATATCGACATATGCCTCCCGTCCAGCTTGGGGTCCTTGTCCAGGGTGGCTACCTCGCCGCACTGCTCGGCAAACTTTACCAGCAGGCCCCGGCCGATATCGGTGTGGGCCATCTCCCGGCCGCGGAAACGGACGGTGACCTTCACCCGGTTGCCCTCAGCCAGGAACTTCTGCGCGTTGCGGAGCTTGACGTTGAAGTCATTCACGTCGATGCCCGGCGACATGCGCACCTCTTTGATTTCCACCACATGCTGGTTCTTGCGGGCCTCTTTCTCCCGTTTGGTCTGCTCGAACTTGTACTTGCCATAGTCCATGAGCTTGCACACGGGGGGCTTCGCCGTGGGCGAGATTTTTACCAGGTCCAGGTTTTGCTCCACGGCGCGCTCCAGCGCGTCCCGGGCGGACATAATGCCCAGCTGCTCGCCGGATTCGGAAACCAGGCGGACCTCCTTGTCGCGGATATCCTCATTGATCTGATGTCCCTGTTTGCTGATACGAAAGCACCTCCAATTCTCTGCCGGACCCCGGACGGACCGGGGACTCAGGTCCTCAACACGAACACACAAAAACGCGGCTGCCGAACCGGCACCCGCGTCACAACAAAACAGCCGCACCGCGCTTTCTGCTCCGTGCGTCTGTACAGCCTGTTGACCTCTTTGCCCAGGGCTGGAGGTGAGGACGGGGGCACCGCTCCTGCTTTGTTTTCCAAAACAGTATATCAGTCCGCCGGGCGGTTGTCAACCCCTATTTTGGCGGATTGCGTCCGGCGGGGCGCGGGGGGCCTGCGCCGCCTTGGGCTGGGCGGTTTTGGAGAAAATCCCGCCGGATTTCTGTGCAAAATACCCATAGACAATTAAAGAAATTCTTGTACAATAGAGTCTGCATCTATCTATATCTTGTGCCCGCTTTGTGAGGGAATACTAAATATACCATATGAAGCGATAGGAATCCAAACTGTGAAGAAAGAAAGTGCAGGGAAGTGTATGACTGTTATTAAGCGCAACGGTACGGAAGTGGATTTTGATTTGAGCAAAATTGTCTCGGCCATCACCAAGGCCAATGAGAGCATCAACGAGGGGGGGAGAATGACCCCCGTGCAGATCGCCCGCATTGCCGAGTCGGTGGCCCTGGCCTGTGAAAAGCTGGAGCGGGCCCCCTCTGTGGAGGAAATTCAGGATTTGGTGGAGTATCAGATTATGGCCCATGGGGCTTTCGAGGTAGCCAAGAATTATATCACCTACCGGTATATCCGCTCCCTGGTCCGCCGGAGCAACACCACCGACAAGAAAATCCTCAGCCTCATTGAGTGCTGCAACGAAGAGGCCAAGCAGGAGAACTCCAACAAAAACCCGGTGGTCAACTCCACCCAGCGGGACTATATGGCCGGAGAGGTCTCCCGGGATATCAGCGAGCGGCTGCTCCTTCCCGCCGATATCGTGGAGGCCCACCAGGAAGGGGTAATCCACTTCCACGATACCGATTATTATGCCCAGCATATGCACAACTGCGATCTGGTCAACCTGGAGGACATGCTGCAAAACGGCACCGTCATCACCGGCACCCTCATCGAGCGGCCCCACAGCTTTTCCACCGCCTGCAACATCGCCACGCAGATTATCGCCCAGGTGGCCTCCAACCAGTACGGCGGGCAGTCCATCTCCCTGGCCCATCTGGCCCCCTTTGTGCAGGTCAGCCGGGAGAAAATCCGCCGCAGTGTAGAGGCGGAAATGGCCCTCATCGGGGCGGCGCCCAGTCAGAGCCAGCTCCATGAGCTGGTGGAGCGCCGCTTGCGGGACGAGGTCCGCCGGGGCGTGCAGACCATTCAATATCAGGTGCTGACCCTGCTGACCACCAACGGACAGGCCCCCTTCGTCACGGTGTTCATGTACCTGGGGGAGGCCAGGAACGAGCAGGAGCGGAAGGATTTGGCCCTCATCATCGAGGAGACTTTGGAGCAGCGCTACCAGGGGGTCAAGAACGAGGACGGAGTCTGGATTACCCCCGCGTTCCCCAAGCTCATCTACGTGCTGGAGGAGGACAACGTCCATGAGGACTCCCCCTTCTGGTACCTGACCCGCCTGGCCGCCAAGTGTACCGCCAAGCGCATGGTGCCCGATTATATCTCTGAAAAGAAGATGCTGGAGCTGAAAATCGACAAAAACGGCGAGGGGCACTGCTATACCTGCATGGGCTGCCGCTCCTTCCTGACCCCCTACGTGGACCCGGAAACCGGGAAGGCCAAGTACTATGGGCGCTTCAATCAGGGGGTGGTCACCCTCAATCTGGTGGACGTGGCCCTGAGCTCCGGCGGCGACCAGGACAAGTTCTGGGAGATTTTCGACCAGCGGCTGGAGCTGTGCCACCGGGCGCTGATGTGCCGGCATGACCGGCTCAAGGGCACCCCCTCCGACGTGGCCCCCATTCTGTGGCAGTACGGGGCCTGCGCCCGGCTGAAGAAGGGGGAGACCATTGATAAGCTCCTGTACGGCGGGTACTCCACCATCTCCCTGGGGTACGCGGGGCTGTATGAGTGCGTCAAATACATGACCGGCCGCAGCCACACCGACAGCGGGGCCACCCCCTTCGCCCTGCACATCATGGAGCACATGAACGACGCCTGCCGCCGGTGGAAGAGCCAGCACAACATTGATTTCAGCCTCTACGGCACCCCCCTGGAGTCCACGACCTACAAGTTTGCCAAATGCCTCCAGCGGCGCTTTGGAATCATCGAGGGCGTCACCGACAAGGGGTATATCACCAACAGCTACCACGTCCATGTGACCGAGGATATCAACGCCTTTGACAAGCTCAAGTTTGAGGCCCAGTTCCAGCACCTCTCCCCCGGCGGGGCCATCAGCTATGTGGAGGTCCCCGACATGCAGGACAATCTGGAGGCGGTGCTTCAGGTGATGAAGTTCATCTACGACAACATCATCTACGCCGAGCTGAACACCAAGAGCGACTATTGCCAGTGCTGCGGCTGGGACGGGGAAATCGAGATCGTGGAGGAAAACGGCAAGCTGGTCTGGCGGTGCCCCCGCTGCGGCAACACCAATCAGGACAAGATGAACGTGGCCCGGCGGACCTGCGGTTACATCGGGACCCAATTCTGGAACCAGGGCCGCACCCAGGAGATTCGGGACCGTGTGATGCACCTCTAAAAGCATGTATTCATCATCAAACATATAAAGGAAAGACTATGCAATCATGAAAAAACATCGTATGATCACCAGCTTTCTGACCCTCGTCTTGATTGTTGCCATGCTGCCCACGGCAGCCCTGGCGGCGGATACCCCGCCCTCCAGCTATACCCAGGATGGCATTACCGCCACCATCACGCACATCCCGTTCTATGAAGCGTACCAGCGCAGTTCCGATGGCAACCCGGCCAGGTATGATATGGTACGTTTTGCCGGCGAGCGGATGTTCCTCTATAGGGAAAAGGACTCCCAGCAGTTTGGCCTTTTGGATATCAACGGAAACGAGGTGGGTAAGATCGATCTTTCCATCTCCTATGCTGGGGATATCTACTACTTCCACGATGGCCTGTGCCGGGTCCGGTATTTTGACACCAGCGTATTGGCCCAGCGCTGGGGCTTTGTGGACAAAACCGGCAAGCTGGTCATCGGCGGCCTGCACGATGCCGGAGACTTTTACGACGGCCGGGCGGTCATCCGGAACGAGAGCGGCAACTACAACGTCATCGACAAATCGGGCGCCATCCTTTACTCTGTGTATCGTTCGGATGAGATCTATCATTACAGCGAGGGTCTGGCCTTGACGCCGATGCCCTCTACCATTGCCCCTGATGTGCACCCTACCCTGAATCGTGCGTTTTGCGATATCAGAGGGAATGAAGTGATGACCGTTCCCCGTGAGATGAGAAAGACCTATGAGTTTTCGGATGCGCAGGAGCCCCGGGATACCTATGATGTCGTGAGCAAGTATGTCCACTATGGGATGGCAGTGGTGCGCTCGCGCAAGGACGAGGGCTATTACCTCATGGACCAGAACAGCGGCCTGACCCCGCTGCCCGAGAATATGTGGGTGACGGCGAACTCGGTCATTCCCCTGGGGGGAAACACCTTCTTTTATGACACCAACAGCGGCGGCATGTGTGGTATCATGGATACCAACGGCAACATCATCTATCCCTTTACCAATGATTTGAAGGAGGGGTTCCAGAACGGCGCGTTCCGCATTCGGACCAGCGGCAAGGAGGGATTGATCACCCGCAAGGGCAATGTTCTGATCCCCGCGGAGTGGGAGGATATCGACGTCAGTGATTTCTGGGAGGCTGCCGACCAGGGCGCGGCCGTCGGAAAGTGGAAAAGCAACGGTTACCCCAACACCGCCATCTACCTGATCGAGGTCACCGAGGGCGGCTCCACCCCGCCTTCTCAGCCCCAGCAGCCCCAGCAGCCCCAGCAGCCCGAGCAGCCCGAGAAGCTGGCCTATGCCTCCACTCAGACCGTGACCGTGGACGGCAAGGCGGTGGAGTTCCAGATGTACGCTTTGAAGGATGCCCACGGCAACGACACCAACTACATCAAGCTCCGCGATGTGGCGGCCACCCTCAACGGCACCGCCGCGCAATTTGAGGTATCTTGGGACGGTACAGTCAATATCGTCACCGGACAGCCCTACACCGCAAACGGTTCCGAAATGAGCACTCCGTTCTCCGGCAATCGGGCTTACACGGTCCCCACCTCTGAGACCAAGGTGAACGGCTCCGCCGCCAATCTGGAGGCCATTGTCCTCACCGATGACAGCGGCGACGGCTACACCTACTACAAGCTCCGCGACCTGGGCGCCGCTCTGGGCTTTACGGTGGATTGGAGCGCCGAACAGGGCGTGTTCATCCAGACCGCGAGGTCATAGACCTGATTTTTGAACGGGAAGTATCAGTATGTATTACGGCAGCATCAAAAACTGTGACATAGCTAACGGCGAGGGGGTCCGTGTGACCCTCTTCGTCTCTGGCTGCACCAACCGGTGCCCCCACTGCTTCCAGCCGGAGACTTGGGATTTCCAATATGGCTCCCCCTTCACCGGGGAGACTGAGGAACAGCTGCTGGAGCTGCTGGCCCCCGATTATATCAACGGCCTGACCGTTCTGGGGGGAGAGCCCTTTGAGCCCGCCAATCAGACCGCCCTGCTCCCCTTCCTCCGCCGGGTGCGGGAGGCGTACCCCCAAAAGACCATCTGGGCCTTTACCGGGTTTACCTATGAAGAACTCCGCACGCCGGAGGCCCGGCCCTGCTGCCCTGAGACGGAGGAACTTTTGAGCCTTTTGGATGTGCTGGTGGACGGGCGGTATGTGGAGGAATTGAAAGATATCTCCCTGCGCTTCCGGGGCAGCGCCAACCAGCGGCTCATTGATTTGAACGCCACCCGCCGCACCGGGGTCGTATCCCTTCTGCCGGACCGGGACCGGGGCTCGGGTCCCCAGAGGGGGGACTGACCGGCCCCCGGCTGCTTTCCGTATCATCCCTTTGACCGCCGCTCCCATGCCGGGGCGGCGGTCGCGCCTGTCAAGAGGACAAAAACAATTCTTTACAATGTCCGCTGGAATGTGTATAATAGCTTGCGCTTCATCCACAGCCTAAAAACAAGAACGGAGGTGCCGCCGCTGTGGAAAATAATGTTATCATTTCCATCAAAGGAATGCAGTCCTATATCGGGATGGACAGCGACGCCATAGAGCTGGTGACCGAGGGCCGCTTTGACCAGGAGGACGTTGGGTGCTATACCCTGAGCTATCAGGAGAGTGAGCTGACCGGTCTGGGGGGGACCCTGACCACCTTCCAAATCGAGCCCAAGCGGGTGACGCTCCTGCGGGTGGGGGAGTTCAACTCCCAAATGGTCTTTCAGGAGGGCCGCCAGCATCTGGCCCTCTACGATACGCCCTATGGCGCGCTCTCCGTGGCCGTGCGCACCAAAAAAATGCAGACCTGCCTGGACCCCACCGGCGGGAAAATCGAGGTGGATTACGCCATCGAGATTGACCACGCGGCGGCAGGTGAGAGCCTCTTCCGCATTCAGGTCCGGAAAAAGCCCGCCCTCCCCCAGTCCTGAGGGAGACGGGCCATTGATGAAAGGAACGGTGATTCGTCATGTCCAATTTGATCCAGGCGGCCAAGGAGCAGGTCCACAGCCTCACCCAGGCCGCGTATGCGTCCGCCGCCGGAAAGGGCCTCCTGCCCGCCGGGGCCCAGGTCAAGGCCACCGTGGAGATTCCCAAGGACGCCGCCCACGGGGACTACGCTTCCTCCTTCGCTATGGCCGGCGCCAAGTCCCTCCATATGGCCCCCAGGGCCATCGCCCAGATTTTGGCGGACCATTTGGAGCTGTCCGGCTCCTTCTTTGACAAGGTGGAGATTGCCGGGCCGGGGTTTTTGAACTTCACCCTGGGCAGCAAGTGGTATGGTCAGGTGCTGGCCGATATCCAGGCCGAGGGGCAGCAGTACGGCGCGGTGTCCGAGGGCAGGGGGGAGAAGGTCATGGTGGAGTTCGTCTCCGCCAACCCCACCGGGCCCATGCACATCGGCAACGCCCGGGGAGGCGTGCTGGGAGACGCCCTGGCCAGTGTGCTGGAGCGGGCCGGTTACCAGGTCTGGCGGGAATTTTACGTCAACGACGCCGGAAATCAGATTCATAAATTCGCCGTCTCCATCGAGGCCCGATACATGCAGCTGGTATTGGGAGAGGAAGCCGTGCCTTTCCCCGAGGACGGATACCACGGGGACGACATCAAGGAGCTGGCGCAGGCCTTTCTGGAGCAGGAGGGTCCCGGCTGGAAGGACCGGCCCGAGGACGAGCGCCAGGAGGCAATGGCCCAGTTCGGCCTGAAGCGGAACATCCCCAAAATGCAGGAGGATCTGCGCCGGTATCAGATTGAATACGATGAATGGTTCCTGGAATCCACCTTGCACAACAGCGGCTACGTGGAGGAAACCGTGGGTCTGCTGGAGGACAAGGGCTGGACCTATGAGAAGGACGGGGCCCTGTGGCTGAACACCACCCAGCTGCTCAAGGAGAAGTATCTTCGGGAGGGCAAGAGTCAGGAGCAGGTGGACAAGCTGGACCTGAAGGACGACGTGCTCCGCCGGGCCAA
>CAJUDT010000045.1:7197-19453 GCA_910585415.1 uncultured Flavonifractor sp. | reverse complement strand
GGGCGGAGGCTAAAACGGCGGGTAACAGCCAAAGGGCTTGCAAGCCCCGTACCTACTCCGCCGCCCCCCCGTGGGGGCCCCCGCCGGAGCCCAGCGAAGCGGGTCCGGTGGGGAGAAGGAGGGGCAAAGGAGCGCAATGCAGTTTTCGGCTTTAGCCGGAAACGGAATGGAGCGGATTTCGCCCCGACGCAGGGTCCGGGCCCGCAGGCCCGGCGATCTTTGCCTACTTTCCATCGCTGGAAAGTAGGCCGCCGGAGGCAGAACCAGAAAACGAAAACCACCAGAGTAACGAGGAAGACGCAAAACCCTCAACAAAGCCCGACACCACCAACCAAAATCAAGCAGCGAAAGAAGGAACCCTATGAAAATAATCGTAGACGCAATGGGCGGCGACAACGCCCCACAGTCCAACGTACAGGGCGCACTGTCCGCCGTAAAAGAATTAGGAGTAGAAATTATCCTGGTGGGCCGTGGCGAGGACATCCTTGCCGCCCTCAAGCAGGATGGCATTTCCGACCTCCCCGCCGGGGTGCAGATTGCCCACGCCTCGGAGGTAATCGAAATCTGCGACGACCCCGCCACCGCCTTCCGCAGGAAAAAGGATTCCTCCCTGACGGTGGGCCTGGAGCTGCTGAAAAACGGCGATGGGGATGCCTTTGTCTCCGCCGGGAGCACCGGCGCCCTGCTGTCTGCGGCGACGCTTCTGGTCAAGCGCATTCGGGGCGTCCGCCGGGCCGCGATGGCCCCGGTTGTCCCCACCGGCGGCGGCGGCGCCATTCTAATCGACTGCGGCGCGACCGCCGAATGCACCCCCGAATACCTGCTTCAATTCGCCTTCATGGGCTCCTACTACGCCCAAAAGGTCCTGGGGCGGACCGAACCCAAGGTCGGCCTGCTGAACATCGGCACGGAACCCTCCAAGGGCGCCAGCCTTCAGCAGCAGGCCCACGCCCTCCTGACCGAGGCGGGTCAAGCCGGACGTATCCGCTTCACCGGCAACGTGGAGGCCCGCGAGGCCGTCTTTGGCCAGGTGGATGTTATCGTCTCCGACGGCTACTCCGGGAACATCTTCCTCAAAACCATGGAGGGCACCGGTGGCTTCATGACCAAGCAGCTCAAAGCCATGTTCAAAAAGAATCTGACCGCAAAGCTGGCCGCTGTCCTGGTCGCCGGCGGCCTGAAGGATTTTAAGAAGCTCATTGACGCCGGAGAGGTGGGGGGCACTCCCCTGCTGGGCATCTCCAAGCCTGTCATAAAGGCCCACGGCTCCTCCGACGGCTACGCCATCAAGAACGCCATCCGTCAGGCAGCTGACTTTGCCTCTTCCGGCCTCATTGCCGACATCACGGAAAATATTGAGTACATGAGGCTCCCCGTAAACAAAATGGAAAAATTTTGACTTACCTATTGACAGTAGGGGAAAACTTGCCTATTATCTAAATTGACCACGCCGCCTTGATGGCGGATGCGACGGGAGTAGATAAGTATGATATTTGAAAAAATTGCCAAAATATTGGCAGAGCAGTTTGGCGTAGCGGCGGACAGCATTTCCATGGACACCTCCTTTGAGGACCTGGGGGCCGATTCCCTGGACGTGGTAGAGGTCACCATGGCCCTGGACGAGGAATTTGGCATCGGCGAACTCTCGGAGGATGATATGTCCGGCATTACCAGTGTAGCCGATCTGGTCCGCTTCGTCAGCGGCAAGGTCGAGGACTGACAACCACAACACATGAGCCGGAAGCCCCGCTGTGTATGGCGGGGCTTCTGCCTGTGGAACGGGCATTTCCCAGGCGGAACGGGGCGCTGCCCCGCCCCGGCGGTACCGCAAAGGAGGAAAGCCGCAATGACGGCATTGGAGGAAAAGCTGGGCTACGAATTTGCACACCCCGCCCTGCTGGAGAACGCGCTGACCCACAGCTCTTACGCCAACGAAAATAAGGCCAGAGGACTCCAGAGCAACGAACGGTTGGAGTTTTTGGGCGACTCCGTGCTGGGCATGGTGGTGGCCGACTACCTGTACCGGGCTCACCCGAATCTGCCCGAGGGAGACTTGACCCGCACACGGGCCGCCCTGGTGTGCGAAGGCAGTTTGGCCGAGGTGGCCCAGCAGCTGGACCTGGGCGCATATTTGAAGCTGGGACGGGGCGAGGACGCCGGCGGCGGACGCACCCGGCCCTCGATTGTGGCCGACGCGGTGGAGGCCGTCCTTGCGGCGGTCTATCTGGACGGGGGCATTGGCTCCGCCCGTAAAATTATCCGCCGGTTCATCCTGGACCGGGAGGCCGAAAAAGGGGCCAGCCGGGACTTTAAGACCGCCCTACAGGAGCTGGTCCAGCGAGAGAGCGGCCAGGTATTGGCCTATCACCTGTTGAGCTCCGACGGCCCCGACCACGCCAAGACCTTTACCGTGGCGGTATACTTGAACGGAACCCCCATCGGCCAGGGCACCGGCCACAGCAAAAAAGAGGCCGAGCAGATGGCCGCAAAGGCCGGTATGGAGGCCCTGAGCGGAACCCTCAACTGAATCATGCCGCACACAGCCGGGAGCTTGGGCCTTGAAGCCCTCTCCCGGCTGTGTTTTGTTTGGATAGGCGGAGGATTTGTCATCTATTTGTCACTATTTACAGGTTGACATTTGTCTACCAGTGTGCTATGCTGGAAACAAGGTAGACGAGTGTTTACCAATGAAAGGAGGGATACCCATGAAAACCGAGCTTTCCGATGGGGAGTGGGTGCTGATGAACCAGCTTTGGACAGAGGCCCCCAGGACCATCACGCAGCTGACCGCCGCCCTGAAGGAGGACGCCGGGTGGAGCAAGCACACCATCATTTCCATGCTCTCCCGGCTGGAGGCCAAGGGCGCTGTGGGGTATCGGGACAACGGCCGGGCCAAGGCGTATTTTCCGGTGCTCCAGCGCAGCGACGCCGCCAGGCGGGAGACCCGGCACTTTCTGGACAAGGTCTACGGGGGCCGCCTGGGGCTGATGCTCAACGCCATGGTGGACAGCAAGGCCCTGTCTCAGGCGGACATCGAAGAGCTGTCGGCCATTCTGGAGAAGGCGAAGGGAGGGGATGAGCGTGCTTGAGCTGTTTACAACCTCAGCGGCCTCGGGTCTGTTGATGCTGGGGGAAAAACGGGCCTTGACGGAGGTGCTGATTACCTCGTCGGTCCTGATTCTGGCCCTGCTTGTTTTGCGGGGGGCCTTTCGGCGGAGCCTGTCCCGGCGGATGCAGTATGCCCTTTGGGCCCTGGTGCTGCTCCGCCTGCTGGCGCCCTTCCAGCTCCCCGCAGCAAGGTTTTCCGTGCTCACCTCGGTACAGCCCGTTCGGACAGCGGTGGGCCAGCGGCTGGAACAGGAGCTGGACCAGACGCCTGCCCGCCCGCCCGACGCCCCCGCCATCGTGCCCGGCCAGATTCCGGGCGGGGTGGAACAGCTGCCTGCGGAGCCCTCTGGCGGGATGGAAGAGATACCTGCGGCTTCCGGAAATCTGGTGGCATTTTCCGGCTGGGATATTCTGCGCTGGTCCGGGTCGGGCGTTATGACCCTCTTTTTCCTGGCGGCTAACCTGGGCTTTTGGCTTCGCCTGCGTTTCCGCCGAAAAGCGTATCCTGTAGAGGGGTGTACCCGGCGGGTCTATCTGGTGGAGGAAGGGTTGGTATCGCCCTGCCTGTTCGGGCCCTTCCGGCCCGCCGTCTATCTGACCCCGGAGGCAGTCTCCACCCCGGAGCGCCTGCGCCATGTGCTGGCCCACGAGGAAACCCACGCCCGGCATTGGGACCCCCTGTGGGCCCTGCTGCGGTGCGTGTGTCTGGCTGTGTACTGGTTTGACCCGCTCGTATGGGTGGCCGCCGCCGTTTCCAAGACCGACGGTGAGCTTGCCTGCGACGAAGGGGCCCTGGCCCGGCTGGGGGAGGATGAGCGCATCCCCTACGGGCAGACCCTCCTGCACCTGGTACCAGTGCGGCGGGGACCAGGGAATCCCCTGCTGACGGCCACCACCATGACTGCCGGGAAGCGCCAGCTCAAGGACCGGATTACACGCATTGCCCAAAAGCCCCGGCAGGTGGCCGCAGCGGCGGTGGCGGCGGTGATTCTGGCGGGGATTATCTCCGCCTGTACCTTCACTGGGGGCAGCGCCGGGACGCCCGCGTCTGCGGTCACCCCTGAGCAGGCAGACGCCATCGTTGAGGCCTGGGGGGAGCCGGAGAAGGTGCTCTCTCTGGCAGGCGCCGCCCCTTACACACCGAAGCCCTTTGTGGTGGAGGACATCACCGACTGGACGGGTCAGGCGGAGGTCTACAGCGCCTCCAGCGATTTCGGACTAGAGGAACCCTTTGATATCTGCCTGCTCACCTCCGCGCAGGAGGATATGCAGCATTTCGCGGTGGTGGATAAGCGCCTGGAGCATCTGGTTTACCGGAGTTTCCTGGCTCTGCCTATGGATTGGGAAACCGACATTGGCTTTCGCGGCGGCGGAGGCTTCCCCGAGGGCCTCTTCGGCCATAAGGGCCCGGTGAACGCCATCACCTATCAGACCGAGGACGGGGTCATGCGCACCGATTACGTGTGCGTCGGGGAGGACGGTATGCCCATCCGTCTGGTCCAGGCGGTCAGCGGCATGTCGGAGACGTTCCATGTGGACTGCGACGGAGACGGCAACGCCGAAGTAGTGGCCCCCAACCAGCTCTTTTTCCAGCGGGGAGATACCGTCTATGAGGCCAACATACCCACTCTCTGGGCAGAGGCGTACCCGGAACACATCCTGGACTGGAACCAGTGGGACGCGGGCACGGGTATGCTGACCGCCAGCGGACACGTTCAGGGTGCGGACGGCGTGACCCGAACCTGGACCCGCTATCTCCGCTATGATGGGGAAAACCTGTTGGTCTACCGGGACCCCCGGACCATGGAGGACCATGTGATGTCGGGTATCCGCGTTCCCGATGGAGTGCTGGACAAGGCCAAGGATCTGGTCCAGGATTGGATGTCCCAGGGCGGCGAAGCAGGCGAGCTGGATACGGCGGAGTACGACGACTGGCGCATTGAAAACATGACCGGCCCCACAGAGCACAAGGTGGGCGGTATTACTGTCCATGTTTATCGTTTCAACTACGAGTACCACACCACCACCCCGGCAGAGGTGGTCCTTGCCGGCGGCAGGTACATCACCGAGGACAACTGGGTGATGCCTGGCTACCCGAACAGCGATTGTCTGTTTTTCCAGGTGGAGGACGACGGAAGCCTCACCTATCTGTGGCATGAGTCCTCCACGGCGGGACTGGACGGTCTGATAGAAGCGGGCCTGCACCGGCTGAACCGCCTGGACAAGGATGCGGTCTACCTGGTGCAGGGCCTATGGGACGCGCTGTGCGGGATGGAAGAACTCACCCTAGACCTGAAAACCGTGGACGGCATAGGGGGCGGGACATACTCCACCGATATCAGCTGGGGCTATAATCAGCCACGGGACATCACCACGGATTTCCACTGGGAGACGTTGGAGACGGTTCAGCCCGCCGAGCTGGAGGACACCGATATCCTGCGCGTCAGTGGAGGCGGAAATTCCCTGACCTTCTACCAAAAGCCCCGGCTGGTGGAGTACCAGAGAGACGGCGACCGCCGGTGGTTCCGGGCGGAGCAGACGGTCACTGATGATGTCTTTGCCTCTGAGCTGTTCGCGCATATCCGCCAGTGGTACGACGAGATTGAGGCGGACGCCCTGGAAATGGGCATCGTCATACCAGACGACGGCCGCAGTTATGAGGATCTGGCCCAAGCCTGGGTGGAGCAGTACGAGGGGACCCACCTGCTGGCCACCAGCGGGAGCAAACACCGGTGGACTTATCTGGATGTTGTCAGTGTGGAAGTGGTTGAGGAATATCCTTCGGAAAACTATCCTGAGGAAATCAGGGACCAGGAGGCATTCCGGTTCCATTACAGTGTGGTCTTTGTGCCGGAGACGCAAGCCGCGCTGAATTGGTCCATGGCAGGCAATACCGCGAACTACGAGGGAGAGGACGCCCCGGAAGGCGCCTTCCAGTGGTGGCGGGTCGCTTATCTCTACCTCAGTGAGGACGGCTGGCGGTGCGACGGCACCGGCACCGGATAACGGACACAACAACAAACCTCCCTCCAGCAAGCGCCGGAGGGAGGTTTGTTATACCTCAAAATATTGCTTCAAAACCGTCCGCATGAAGAAATTGCCCAACAGGCACGGCACGGAAAAGCCCAGGAACAGGAGGTAAATGGCGCTCAGGGGGAACTCCAGCACCGCCACCAGGAGGGAGCCGTAAACGCACAGAGCCGCCAGCGCCGCCCGCAGGGGCTTGCCCACACCGAAGAGCAGGGAGCGCCTCACCGCCTCCTTCAAAGGCTTACCCAGACTCAGCAGGCCATACAGATACGCGGAGGCCAGCATGGTCACCAGGAACACCGTGGAGCACAGCACGAAGGGCGCCAGAAACAGGGGGTTATCCATGGCGGAGCGCAGATAAAACAGCCCCCCGAAGGCCCCTGCCGCCAGGGGTAAAACAGTGACAAAGAAGGCCCCGTAAGCCAGCTTCCAATATTTCTTGAAAGCGGTACGGTAATCGTGAAAACAGTCCACCGGCTGGTCCAGCACCATCTTTCGGACCACCATGTGCATGGCGAAAATGGCCGGGGGGATGGTGGCCACGGGCAGGCAGGTCGCCAGAAAGAGCAGGTTGAGCTTGACTAAGGTGGCGCATTCGATCTGCAAAATCTCCAAAAAGCGGGCAAATCCCGTCTTTTCCGGGGCGTTTGGGTCGATGCCCGGTCCCGGCGCGGCGTAGTCCTTTCGGAAAAACACAGCCCTTCTTCCTCCTTTTCATGGACGAGCCGTGCAGGCTGTCCATATCTGGGATATATTACTATATCACGATGGGACGCGGGCTTCAATAGCAAAATAATGAGCTCGCGGGTAAAGTATCGACATTTTGCAACAATGTCATTTATTTACTGCCGGTATCACTTTTTTATCCTTGCAGGAACTGGAAGCCTGTGCTATCCTTGCAGCAGTTCCAGTTTTTCAAAAGGTGCAGGGTTCACAGAGCACCCGTTACATCAATAAATTACCTATACATTGGACAGGAGGAACCGGCAATGGCAAGCATTACCTTTAAGCATGTGAAGAAGATTTATCCCGGCAACGTCACCGTAGTCCCCGACCTGAACCTGGAGATTCAGGACAAGGAGTTCGTTATCCTGGTGGGCCCCTCCGGCTGCGGCAAGTCCACCACCCTGCGGATGATCGCCGGTCTGGAGGATGTCAGCGAGGGTGAGCTGTACATCGGCGACCGGGTGGTCAACGACGTGGCCCCCAAGGACCGGGACATTGCCATGGTGTTCCAGAACTACGCCCTGTATCCCCATATGACCGTCTATAAAAACATCGCCTTCGGGCTGAATCTGAAGAAAATGCCCAAGGACGAGATTGACCGCCGGGTTCACGAGGCCGCGCAGGCTCTGGACCTGGAGCCCTTCCTGAACCGGAAGCCCAAGGCCCTCTCCGGCGGCCAGCGGCAGCGCGTGGCCCTGGGCCGCGCCATGGTGCGCAATCCCGCCGTGTTCCTGCTGGACGAGCCCCTGTCCAACCTGGACGCCAAGCTGCGCACTGCCATGCGGGCGGAAATCAGCCGCCTGCACAAGCGCCTTCAGACCACCTTCGTCTACGTCACCCACGACCAGACCGAGGCCATGACCATGGGCGACCGCATCGTGGTTATGAAGGGCGGCATCATCCAGCAGAACGACACCCCCCAGAACCTCTACGACGCCCCCTGCAACCTCTTCGTGGCGGGCTTCATCGGCTCCCCCCAGATGAACTTCGTGGACGCGGTGATTACCGAGAAGAACGGAACATACCGGGCGGAGTTCTGCGGCAGCGGTGTGGACCTGCCCGAGCACATGGATAAAAAGGCCCTGGCCCCCTATGTGGGCAAGACCGTGGTGCTGGGCGTCCGGCCGGAGGACGTGGACGCCGTTCCCGCCGGACAGCCCCACCACCTGGACGCCCAAATTGAGATTGCCGAGCTCATGGGCGCGGAAATCAACCTCCACCTGGACTGCCAGGGGGCCAAGCTGGTGGCCCGCATCGAATCCGGCTACAAGGGCCGGGAGGGAGACCCCGCCGCCCTGGTGCTGAACACCAAGAAGCTCCATCTCTTCGACAAGGAGACCGAGCAGGCCATCGCGCATTAAGAGGGCAGCGCTATGCCACAGCATCCAGAGCAGACCCGTGAAATCCTGCCCAGTCCCGCAGACAGCGCGGTGGAGGAACTTTTGTGCCTGCAATGCGGGCGGGTCCTGCCCCTTGCGCCGGGGGACGCGCAGGTACTCCGGTGCGGCGAGTGCGCGTACCTGCTGGCTGCGGCAGTACGGGGAAACCTCACGGTTTCCTCCTACGATCAGTACGCCCTCCTGTCCCAGGGGCAGGCCCTGGTGCTGGGCACACCCGGCTCGTACACCCTCCAGGCTGTGTCCCAGTGCCTGTGCATGACCGTCACCCTCCAGGGCGAAGCCGCCCGGCGGCTGCTTCAGGACCGCCTGGAGGCTGGAAGGGCCTACGTCACCCAGGGGGCGGCGGTGATTCGGGCGGCAGTGGCGGCTTTGGCCGTCCTGGAGGACGAGCAGGGACAGGTGGACGGAACCCTAGCCTCCACCCACGCCTACACCATGCTCACCGGCCTGCGGAGCCTCGCCTCCTGCGTCAAGCCCTCGGGCAGCGGCCTCTCCCCTCTGGCGGAGTCCGCCACGGCCATCATTCAGGAGGAATTTCCCTACCTGGAGGGCATGGACGAGCTGGCCCAGCGGCTGGAGGTTTCCAAGGCCCACCTGATTCGCACGTTTACCAAGTCGGTGGGCATCTCGCCGGGGAAGTACCTGACCCGTGTGCGGGTGGAGTACGCCAAGCTCCTCCTGCGGGATGAGGATGTCTCCGTCACCTACGTGGCCGAGGCCGCCGGCTTTGCCAACGCCAATTATTTTTCCAAAGTATTCCGCCGGGAAACCGGCATGTCCCCCAGCGAATACCTGGAGAGCATCCCGGCCCAGCGGCGGAGCACCCTTCGCCCGATGAAAGCGCCGCCGCTGTGGTAGGGCATACAACCGGCCAGCACGCCGCTTCCCGTACCAGGGGGGCGGCGTTTTGCTTGCCCACATGAGGTCATATATTTGTTGAAAACATAAAATCCATAAGTTGGGAATTGGTGAAAACTACAAATTCCTTTATCGCTATTGCACAAAAATAGCCTGTATTTTATGTACACCTTCCACGAAATATTTGGAAATATACCAGAATGTGTCTCGACCTGCACATATCGTATGCAATACAACATTTGGATAGCTTTCAAAAATTTCCGTCTATTTACAGATAGATAGTGCAGTATTATATTTTTAACAAGAAGCCGGGCGTTTCGGTGTATGCGTTCCGGCAAATAAAACATAGCAGAGGAGTGGAGTTATGAAACGAGTTCCCCGCATTGCCGCCGCTGTTCTGGCGCTGGCGCTGCTGCTGTCCCTGTCCGGCTGCGGCGCGGCCGACGGCAAAACCCATCTGAAGTTCCAGATTTGGGACGTGGCCCAGCGCGACAGTATGCAGGCCATCTGCGACGCCTACACCGCGAAAAACCCTGACGTGGTCATCGAGGTGCAGGTCACCAGCTGGGCGGAATACTGGACCAAGCTGGAGGCCGCCGCCGAGTCCAACACCATGCCGGACATCTTCTGGATGCACACCAACCAGATTCTGTACTACTCCGACTTCGGCATGCTGGCCGACGTCACCGACCTGTACGCTGACGAGGACCCCAACTACTATCAGAACCATTTCTCCGAAATTTCCATCGGCAACGCCCAGGGCAGCAACGGCCGGATGTACGGCGTGCCCAAGGACAAGGACAACATCTTCCTGGTGTATAACAAGGAGATGTTCGATGCCGCCGGGGTGGCCTACCCCGACGAGACCTGGACCTGGGACGACCTGACCAGCGCGTCCGAGCAGATCTACAACAGCACCGGAAAATACGGCTTCATGGCCTACAACGATGACCAGATGGGCTATTGGAGCTTCGTCTACCAGGCCGGCGGGTACATCCTGAACGATGACAAGACCAAGGCGGGCTTCGACCAGCCCGGCACCAAGAAGGGCATGGAGTTCTACGTGGGGATGCAGGACAACGACTGGTGCCCCAAGCAGGCCTACTTTGCCGAGACCGCCCCCGGCACCGCCTTCTTCTCCGAGGTCGGTTCCATGTACATCGAGGGCAACTGGGAGCTGATGAACAAGTGCATCAACTTCCCCAACATGGACGGCAAGTGGGACATCGCCCCCATGCCCAAGTGCCCCGACCCCGTCAGCGGCGACGGCCGGGCCACCATCTCCAACGGCCTGTGCTACTCCACCGCCGCCCACGGCAAGACCCGGGACATCGCCCTGGACGTCATCAAGTTCTTCGGCACCGAGGAGGCCCAGCTGCTGGCCAGCTCCTACGGCGCGGCCATCTCCGCCTACAACGGCACGGAGCAGCCCTACTTTGACGCCTTTGAGAAGGCCGGGTACGACCTGAACGTGGGCATTGTCATGGACCAGTTCGAGTACGGCATCCAGAACGTCAACAACGCCGCCCGTCCCAAGTGGAAGAGCCCCGTGCTGGATGAGATGAACAAGGTCTACAACGGCCAGCAGACCCTGGAGGAAGCCCTGGCCAACATGCAGGAAATCGTTGACACCGAAACCGCCAAGAAATTGGCGGGTGACTGAAAGGAGGGGCATCCGTGAAAACCAAGATGAAGCTCTCCGCCGCCGCCCGGCGGGAGGAAAACTGGGGCTGGATCATGGTGGCCCCCACCATCATCGGCCTGATTATTCTCAACCTGTGGCCCTTTGTGCAGACCCTGTACACCAGCTTCTGCGAGCATCTGGGCTTTGGCCATTACAAGTTCATCGGCCTGCAAAATTACGTTGAGATGTTCCAGAACGCCGAGTTCTGGCGGGCCACCTGGAACACCATCCTCTTTTGTATCCTGACGGTGCCTCTGGGGCTGTTCCTGTCCCTGCTGGTGGCCATGCTCCTGAATGCCAAGATTAAGGGCAAGGGCGTGTTCCGCACCATCTTCTTCCTGCCCATGGTCTGTGCTCCCGCCGCCGTCACCATGGTGTGGCGCTGGATTTTCAACGGCGAGTACGGCATTCTCAACCAGGTGCTGGGCGCCCATGTGGGCTGGATTACCGACCCCAATGTGGTCATGCTCTCCTGCGCCATTGTGGCCATCTGGAGCAACATCGGCTACGACGCGGTGCTGCTGCTGGCGGGCCTCCAGAACATCTCCAAGTCCTACTATGAGGCCGCCTCCATCGACGGCGCGGGGAAGGTCACCCAGTTCTTCCATATCACCCTGCCCATGGTCTCCCCCACCCTCTTCGTGGTCATGATTATGCGCCTGATGTCCTCCATCAAGGTCTACGACCTGATTTACATGATGGTAGAGGACACCAACCCAGCCGTCACCAGTGTACAGAGCCTCATGTACCTGTTCTACCGGGAGTCCTTCATCGCCGGCAGCCGCGGCTCCGGCTCGGCCATTGTCATCTGGACCGTAGCCCTCATCGGCATGGTGACCATCATTCAGTTTGTGGGCCAGAAGAAGTGGGTCAACTACGATGTGTAAGGAGGAAGCACACAGATGAAACAAAGTTCTTTGGAACGGTCGAAAAAGGTTACCACCTTTCTGACCTATCTGGCCCTGGTTGTGGGCGCTATCATCATGATCTTCCCCTTCGTGTGGATGATCCTCACCAGCTCCAAATCAGTGCCGGAGAGTATGCAGATTCCCCCCACGTTCTTCCCCGCCCAGTGGATTACGGACAATTTCAAGGATGCCATCGCCTCCCTGCCCTTCATGAACCTGTACCTGAATACCGCTTTAATGATTGTATTCCGGGTCATTTGCGCGGTGGTGTTCAGCTCCATGGCCGGGTACGCCTTCGCCAAGCTCCAGTTCCGAGGCAAGAACATCCTCTTCGGCATTATCCTGGTGCAGATGTCCCTGCCCAGTCAGATTTTCATCATCCCTCAGTATCAGATGGTGGCCAAAATGGGTCTGGCCAACACCATCTTTGCCCTGGTGTTCCCCGGTATCGTCAGCGCCTTCGGCGTGTTCTTCCTGCGGCAGACCTATATGGGCATACCCGTGGAAATCGGTGAGGCCGCCTATCTGGACGGGTGCAACCA
>CAJUDT010000045.1:0-7104 GCA_910585415.1 uncultured Flavonifractor sp. | reverse complement strand
AAGGTCATGTTCCCCCTGACGGGCACCTCTGTGGCCGCGCTGACCATCTTCACCGCCGTGTTTGCGTACAGCGACCTGATGTGGCCTCTGGTGGTCAACTCTGACCTGAACATGATGACCCTCTCCTCCGGTCTGGCTACCCTGCGGGGGCAGTTCACCACCAATTTCCCGGTGCTGATGGCCGGCTCCCTTCTGGCTATGCTGCCCATGGTCATTCTTTACCTCATTTTCCAGCGCCAGTTTATCGAGGGCATTGCTTCCACTGGCGGGAAATAAGCCTCCCCTCTATCCCCTCTTCTCCCCACCTGTGAACAGCCCCGGCGTTGGAAGCCGGGGCTGTTCCTCTAAACAAATTTCCTCAATTCCTTCCGGGAAAGGGGCGCAGATTTGTGGGTTATTTTTCGTCCGGCCCCCTTGCTTCCCGGCAAAAAATCCCGTACAATCAGCCCGTACTTCTTTTTCTTGAAAGAAAAAGAAGCCAGGCTGTCGAAAAACCGCTTCGGCCAAAGGTTTCGGAGGGAAAGATAGTGTGAAAGAAAACCGTCAGGGTTTTCTTTCGCGTCGGAATCACAAAATTTCGGAACTTGTGCAACAAGTTTTGAAATTTTCCCCAGCTTGTCGAAAAAGTCCTTACGGACTTTTTCGACAAGCTGAAGCAAAAAGAACTTCCATTTTATTATCGGCCCTTTGCGGCCACTGGAAAAATTTTATCAGGGGGTATCCCTCAATGATCGTACTCGATAAGGAACACAAGCTCTTTACTCTGCACACCCAGAACACCACCTACCAGATGAAGGCGGACGCCTACGGCGTGCTCCTGCACACCTACTACGGCCCCCGCGTCCGGGGAGGCGACCTGTCCTGTCTGCTGCAATACACCGACCGCAGCTTCTCCCCCAACCCCAACGCGGCGGGGACCTGCCGGACCTACTCCCTGGACGTACTCCCCCGGGAGTATGCCGCCAGCGGCGGCGGGGATTTCCGCATCCCCTCCCTGGAGGTGGAGGGCCCCGACGGGAGCCACACCGCCAGCCTCCGCTTTGCGGAGGCCCAGGTCCGGCCGGGCAAGTACGCCTTGGAGGGCCTGCCCGCCTTCTTCGGCACCGAGGCGGAGGCCGACACTCTGGTTATCACCCTGGAGGACGCCGCCCTTCAGCTTCAGGTGGAGCTGTTCTACGGCGTCTTTGAGGCCCACGACCTGATTACCCGTGCCGTCCGGGTGGTCAACCGGGGCGAGGGGACGGTGCGCCTGCGTCAGGCGGCCTCCCTCTGCCTGGATCTGCCGGGGGGAGACTGGGACCTTATCACCTTCGACGGGCGGCATGTGATGGAGCGCTGTCCCAGCCGGGCCCCCCTGCGCCCCGGCGTACAGAGCGTGGGCAGTGTCCGGGGTACCTCCAGCCACCAGCACAATCCCTTTGCCATCCTGTGCGGGCGGGATGCCGGGGAGGAACACGGCCTGTGTTATGGGGCCATGCTCCTCTACAGCGGCAACTTCCAGGCGGCGGCGGAGCGCAGCCAGTTTGAAAGCAGCCGTCTGGTTCTGGGCATCCATCCCTATCACTTCTGCTGGACGTTGGACCCTGGGGCCTCCTTCACCACCCCGGAGGCCGCGCTGGTCTGCTCCAGCCAGGGTTTTGGGGCCATGAGCCGCCGGTTCCACCGGGCTATCCGGTCCAACCTCCTGCGGGACCCCTATGGGGACCGCCGAAAGCCCGTGCTGGTGAACAGCTGGGAGGCCACCTACTTCGACTTCGACGCGGACAAGCTGGTGGAGCTGGCCGCAGCCTCCGCCCCCCTGGGGGTCGAGCTCTTTGTCCTGGACGACGGCTGGTTCGGCGCACGGGACAGCGATTCCTCCGGCCTGGGGGACTGGACGGTCAACGAACGGAAGCTCCCCGGCGGTCTGGAGGCCCTGGTCACCCGCATTCAGGCCCTGGGGATGTCCTTCGGCCTCTGGGTGGAGCCGGAGATGGTCAACGAGGACAGCGAGCTCTACCGGGCCCACCCGGATTGGGCTCTGTCGGTGCCCGGCCGGGGCCCCAGCCGGGGACGGGCCCAGCTGGTGCTGGATTTTTCCCGCAAAGAGGTCCGGGACCACATCTATGCCGCCCTGAAGCGGGTCCTCTCCAGCGCGGATGTCTCCTACGTCAAGTGGGACATGAACCGCAGCCTCACCGACGTATGGTCCGCCGCCCTGGCCCCGGAGCGTCAGGGAGAGGTCTATCACCGCTATGTGCTGGGGGTATATGAGATGCTGGAGCGCCTGCGCCAGGATTTCCCCAACCTTCTCATTGAGGGGTGCAGCGGCGGCGGCGGGCGCTTTGACGGGGGTATGCTCTACTACACCCCCCAAATCTGGTGCAGCGACAACACCGACGCGGTGGACCGCCTGCGCATTCAGTACGGCACCTCCTTCGGGTATCCCCCCTGCACCATGGGCGCCCATGTGTCCGCCACCCCCAACGAGCAGACCGGACGGACCGCCTCTCTGGAGACACGCGGCGCGGTGGCGATGTCCGGGACCTTCGGCTATGAGATGGATTTGGGAAAATCCAGCCCGGAGGAGCGGGAAACCATCCGAAAGCAGGTGGAGTTCTTCAAAAAACACCACCACCTGCTCCAGACGGGGGACTACTACCGCCTGACGAGCCCCTTCCAGGAGGGCCCCTACACGGCCTGGGCCCATGTGTCCCCCGACGGGCGGGAGGCCCTGGTGAATCTGGTCACCGGCAGCACCCATGCGGCCCTGCCCTTTACCAGCCTGCGCCTGCAGGGCCTGGACCCCAATCTGGATTACCGGGTCAATGGCGGAAAGCTCTGGCCCGGCGACGTGCTCCTGACGGCGGGCTATCCCATCCCCCTGTTTTTGGGGGATTACCAGACCTTCCAGCTCTACCTGGAGGCGGTGGACGCCTCCAGCCCGGCGTTCTGAATCCGCCACGTCCGGGGAGAGACCCCATAGCGCTTTTTGAAGGCCCGTGAGAAGTGGAGCTGATTGGGATAGCCGCACAGCCCGGAGATGGTTCCAATGGATTTCCGGGTGGTGCTCATGAGCTCGGTGGCCTTGGACAGCCGCAGGCGGATGAGAAATTCCTGAGGCGGACATCCCACGTTGCTCTTGAACAGCTTGCTGAAATAGCTCCGGTTGAGCTTGCAGGCATCGGCAATTTCCTCCACGGTGAGCTCCCGCTGATAGTTGTGCTCCATGTAAATCACCGCCTCCTGAATATAGAAGTCCTGGAGCTGACCGCCCCGGAGCTCCCGCCGGGTGGCGGAGGATTGAATCAGGGCGTCCAGAAAGAGGCACAGCTGACCAATCAGGTGGAGGGTGGAGCGCTCCGAGTGGTCCGCGATGTAGAGCATGGTGTTCTGCACCGGCTCCCCCAGGGCGGGGCTCTTGGGCCGGTAAATGGGCTGGGTGGGCAGCAGGCCCGCGCTGTTCAGGTATTCCGGCACCCGCAGTCCGTCAAACTCCAGCCACACATATTTCCACGGGTCCTCCCGGTCGGCACAGTAGGTATTCACCAGCCCTGGGCAGATGAGAAAGCCCTGTCCGGCCTCCAAACGGTAGTGCCGCGTCTCTCCGTTGGGCTCGGTGGCGTCCAGGACGCCCCGGCCGGAAATCACATAATGAAATAAAAAGTGGTTGCGTACATGGGGCCCGTAGGAGTGCAGCGGCGCGCACTGCTCCCAGCCATATTGGTAGAGCTGAAGGTCCAAAAACCGCTCATTGGGAAAGACAGAAAAGGAAAAATCATCCATATCCAGCCACATCCTTTCATTTGAAGTGCCGGGCCACACGGCCACGTACAGCAGTCACTTACAGCATAGCACAGATTATTTCAGAAAACAAATCTGATAATAGAAAAAAATGCAAAAAATTTGCGCAGATTGTCAGAGCCAATACGACTTTTCCAGCGCAACCCCTCATGTTCTTCACTTTTACAAAAATATCCCGCGCAAGCGCAATAAAGCGCCCCCCGCTCCGGCAAAGAGCAGGGGGCGCTTTGTATTAAATCATGCCTTCCAGCCGTTCAGGTATTCCACCTGCTCGGGAGTGAGTGTGTCAATGCCGAGGCCCATTGCGGCCAGCTTGACCCGGCCGATTTCGTCGTCAATCTCGTCGGGCACCTGGTAGACCTTCTTTTCCAGGGAGCCCTGATGCTTCACCAGCCACTCCAGGGCCAGAGCCTGGACGGCAAAGGACATGTCCATAATCTCCGCCGGATGGCCGTTGCCCGCCGCCAGATTCACCAGACGGCCCTCGCCAATGACGTTGAGCACCTTCCCGTCGGGGAGGGTGAACCCCTCGATATCGTCCCGGCGGACCTCACGCTTGACGGCCATGGAGGCCAGAGCGGCCACGTCCACCTCGCAGTCGAAGTGCCCGGCGTTGGTGAGGAAGGCGTTATTTTTCATCACCTGGAAGTGCTTGGGGGTAATCACGTCCTTGCAGCCGGTGACGGTGACGAAAATATCCCCGTACTTGGCGGCCTCGTCCATGGGCATGACCCGGAACCCGTTCATGGTGGCGTCCAGGGCCTTGAAGGAGTCCACCTCGGTAACAATCACGTTGGCCCCCATGCCGCTGGCCCGCATGGCCACGCCCTTGCCGCACCAGCCGTATCCGGCCACTACGACGGTCTTGCCGGCCACCACCAGATTGGTGGTGTGCATGATGGCGTCCCACACCGACTGACCGGTGCCGTACTTGTTGTCATAGTAGTGCTTGGCCTTGGCGTCGTTGACGGCCATCATGGGACAGGGGAGAATCCCCTCCCGCTCCCGGGCCTTCAGGCGGAGGATACCGGTGGTCGTCTCCTCACAGCCGCCCATGAGGTGCTCCGCCAAATCGGGGCGCTCGCTCCCCAGCAGGTGGACCAAATCGCCGCCGTCATCCACAATCAGATGGGGCTTGAAGGACAGGGTTTCCAGCAGATGGGCCTTGTAGGTCTCCGGGTCCGCGCCGTGGATGCCAAAAGTCTCCACTCCCATGGAGGCCAGCCCCGCAGCCACGTCGTCCTGGGTGGACAGGGGGTTGGAGCCGGTGAGGCGCACCTCCGCGCCGCCCTTGGAGAGCACATAGCCCAGATTGGCGGTCTTGGCCTCCAGGTGGACGGACACCGCCACCCGCAGGCCCGCAAAGGGCTTTTCCTTCTCAAAACGGGCCTCGATGCCCCCCAATGCGGGCATGAAGTCCCGAACCCAGTGAATCTTTCTCCGCCCGGACTCGGCCAGGGCTGTGTCTTTGACGATGCTCATTGGAAAACGTCTCCTTTCTTATGTACGCCGCGCCGGGGTGTGGGCGGCTGGGGATGGTCCGTCCCAGAAATCCAGGGTCAATAGGGGTTTTGTGGCGCGGAACGCCTGAACCCGCTGGTGGATACCCTCCAGCTGCTCCAGGGTGGCGGGCGCTCCCGGCCCATAGGCCGGACAGGTGAAAAACCAGGAAAATTTCGCCCCTCTCTGAATGGCCTCATCGTAAAATGCCTCGGAGGCGGCTAAATGGGCGTTCTCAGCGGTGCAGCGGAAGGCCACGCCAAAGAACAGCCGGTGCTCCCGCAGCAGCGCGGCGGCCCGGCGGGCCGGCTCCAGGTCCACCTCCCGGTCCACCCGAATGGCGGGAAAGAGGTTGCGCACCCGGAGCATATCCTGAGCCAGCTGTTCACTGACGCTCTCCGGCGGAGTGATGGCGGCGAACACGCAGTCGGTGTGCTTGTTGCACAGGGCAATGACCTCCTGTTCTCTGGATAGGGGGTCCAGGCCGCTGAAGAGGAACAGATGGGTACCCTTGGCCTTTCGGGCGGCAATCTCCTGGTCCAGGCTGTCGAAGCCCAGTTCCGGGCGCACGCCGAAAATCGCGGAGCCGCAGCCCTGGCAGTCCTGGGCGCAGGGGAAGGAGGGGTCAATCAAAGCGGCCCAGGGAGCGCCCTGTTCCAGCCAGTCCCCCGCTACGGCCCGGGCGGGCCAGTCCAAAAGCTGGCCGTGGATTACAAAGTTCTCGAAGAGCTTTTTCCGCACAGCGGGGTCGGTATCCTCATAGGAGCGACGAATCAGCTGATACCAGTTGTTGGAGGGGTCGCTCATGGCGCTGTGGAACAGCTGCTGGTAGTGGGGGGGCAACCTGCGCTCCATAAAGCGTTCCAGCCATTCCTTGAGCTTGGGTAAATTGGCGTCGGGGTCCCGCTCCAGGTAGGATAACACCTTTGCCAGGCCCAGTGCTTTTAATTGGGTGGAAATCCGCATCCTCGGCGGCACGCTCCTTTCCGCGAGATTGGTCCGGCCGCAGCGGGCGGCTAGTATGCTTGTCCCCTATTATAGCGCATATGGGGCCGATGTGCCATAGGGAACTTACATTTCGCTGCCTGAAATTTTTCAAGAATGCCTGAGAAAGGGTTCCCCGGAAAATTTTTACGCGTAATCAACCGATTTCCACTTGACAGGGGGAGTCTGGAATGTTATAGTAAACCAGTAGCCTAAATGCACGGCCTTAACTCACGGATTGTAGTCATCGTCGTATCGTTCGACGGGTTACATCGGTGAGTTTTTTCTTTGTCATTTAGCTCGATTCTATTTCTCTATAGGAGGTACCGCAATGTATCAGGGTACTGTCAAGTGGTTCAACGAGACGAAGGGGTTCGGTTTTATCTCCAACGACGAGGGCGGCGAGGACGTGTTTGTGCATTTCTCCGCCATCCAGTGCGACGGCTTCAAGACCCTTCAGGAAGGTCAGAAGGTCTCCTATGAGGTCGAGCCCGACCCCAAGAATGCCGACAAGATGCGGGCTGTGAACGTCTGCCCCCTCTAAGGCTCACACATCCATCGTCAACCCCAAAGACCGTCGGGCCTCCGGCGGTCTTTCTTTTTGCTCTTTTTCGGGACTTGTTGGATTTTTGCTGTTTGGTCGCTGGTTCTGCCTATAGCGGGGGTTGGTATGGCTTTTGTTTTTGCTTTTTCGTTTTCTACGTTGCTCTGGTGGTTTTTGTTTTCTGGTCCAGCCTCCGGCGGGTTACTTTCTGTGCGGACAGAAAGTAACCAAAGAGCCGGTCAGAGAGGGGGGATTTCGATTTCTGGTTTAAGGAATGTTTTGATTGAATTTGG
>CAJUDT010000044.1 GCA_910585415.1 uncultured Flavonifractor sp. | reverse complement strand
AGGGCGGAGGCTAAAACGGCGGGTAACAGCCAAAGGATTTGCAAGCCCCGTACCTCCACCGCCGCCCCCCGACCCTGGGTCCGGGCCCGCAGGCCCGGCGATCTTTGGTTACTTTCCATCGCTGGAAAGTAACCCGCCGGAGGCAGGACCAGCTAACGAAATGTAGGGAGTACCGAGGAAGAGGCACCACCCCCCAACAAAGGCCATACCAGCCAACGAAACCCAAAAAGTAACGCAGAAAAAGCAAAAACCAACAAACAAGCAAAGCAAAAACAAAACCGAAAGGTCGTGAACTTGATGAATGCGCAAAAATACACGCAAAAATCCCTAGCGGCGGTCCAAAGTGCCCAAAGCATCGCCGTCGAATACAGCAACCAGCAAATTGAGCAGCCCCACCTGCTGTTGTCCCTGCTTCTGGACGAAGGGGGCCTAATCCCCCAACTGTTGGAGAATATGGGCCTCACGGTTCCCAGCCTCACCGCGGCGGTGAAAGCCGAAGTAGAAAAACTCCCCCGTGTATCCGGCTCGGGCCGGGAGCAGGGAAAAATTTACGTGGCCCAGGACGTGGATAAAGCCCTCAACACCGCTGAGACCATCGCCGCCAGTATGAAAGATGAATACGTCTCGGTGGAGCACCTGCTTTTAGCCCTGCTGGACACCGCCAGCCGCCCCATGAAAGACCTCTTCCGTACCTATAATCTCACAAAAGAGGGAGTCCTCCAGGCCCTGACGGCGGTAAGAGGCAATCAAAGAGTGACCTCCGACAACCCGGAAGAGACTTACGACGCACTGAAAAAATACGGCACCGACCTGGTAGAGCGGGCCCGCGCCAACAAGCTGGACCCCGTCATTGGCCGGGACGACGAAATCCGCAACGTCATCCGCATCCTCTCCCGCAAGAGCAAAAACAACCCTGTTCTTATCGGGGAGCCCGGTGTGGGCAAGACCGCCATCGCCGAGGGGCTGGCCCAACGGATTGTCAAGGGCGACGTGCCCGCCTCCCTGAAGGACAAGACCATTTTTGCCCTGGATATGGGAGCCCTGGTGGCCGGAGCCAAGTACCGGGGCGAGTTCGAAGAGCGCCTGAAGGCTGTCCTCAATGAGGTCAAAAAGTCCGAGGGGAACATTCTGCTTTTCATTGACGAACTCCACACCATCGTGGGCGCCGGCAAGACCGAGGGCGCTATGGATGCCGGAAACCTCCTAAAGCCCCTGCTGGCCCGCGGGGAGCTCCACTGCATCGGGGCCACCACACTCAACGAGTACCGGCAGTATATCGAAAAGGACGCCGCCCTGGAGCGCCGCTTTCAGCCCGTCCTGGTCAGTGAACCCACGGTAGAGGACAGCATTTCCATCCTTCGGGGCCTCAAGGAGCGGTACGAGGTCTATCACGGTGTCAAAATCCAGGACGGAGCTATTATCGCCGCCGCAACCCTCTCCAACCGCTATATTACAGACCGGTTCCTTCCGGACAAGGCCATTGACCTCATTGACGAGGCCTGCGCCATGATTCGCACCGAGATGGACTCCATGCCCACGGAGCTGGACGTGATTCAGCGGAAAATCATCCAGCTGGAAATTGAAGAGGCCGCCCTGAAAAAGGAGGACGACCCCCTGTCCCGCGAGCACCTGGCGGAAATCCAAAAAGAGCTGGCCAATCTGCGGGACCAGTTCAACGCCAAGCGGGCCCAGTGGGAGAACGAAAAGAACGCCATCGGCAAGGTCCAGCGGCTCCGGGAGGAGCTGGAGCAGGCCAGCGCCCAGCTGGAGCAGGCCCAGCGGCAATACGACCTGGAGCGGGCCGCAGAGCTCCAGTACGGCCGCATTCCCGCCCTCAAGCGGGAGCTGGAGGCCGAAGAGCACATCGCCCAGGAGGGAAGGCGGGACTCCCTGCTTCGGGACAAGGTCACCGAAGAAGAAATCGCCCGGATTATCGAGCGCTGGACCGGCATTCCGGTCTCCAAGCTCATGGAGGGGGAGCGTGAAAAGCTCCTGCACCTGGAGGACATCCTTCACCGCCGGGTGGTGGGTCAGGATGAGGCCGTCCGGCTGGTCAGTGAGTCCATTCTCCGCTCCCGCGCGGGCATTGCCGACCCCAACCGGCCCATTGGCTCCTTCCTCTTCCTGGGGCCCACCGGTGTGGGTAAGACCGAGCTGGCCAAGACCTTGGCCGAGGCCCTGTTCGACAGCGAGAAGAATTTGGTGCGCATCGACATGAGCGAGTATATGGAGAAATTCTCCGTGTCCCGGCTGATTGGGGCCCCTCCAGGGTACGTGGGGTACGAGGAGGGCGGCCAGCTCACCGAGGCCGTCCGCCGGAAACCCTACTCTGTGGTTCTCTTCGACGAGGTGGAAAAGGCCCATCCCGATGTGTTCAATATATTACTGCAAGTATTGGACGATGGGAGAATTACCGACAGTCAAGGGAGAACGGTAGACTTTAAGAACACCATCCTGATTTTGACCTCCAACCTGGGTTCTCAGTATCTGCTGGACGGCATCAACGCCAGCGGGGAGATTACGGCCGAGGCGAGGGGGGCAGTGGATGAGCTGCTCAAGCGCTCCTTCCGGCCGGAGTTTTTGAACCGGCTGGATGAAATCGTCTGTTACAAGCCCCTGACCAAGGAGAACATTACCCACATCATCGACCTGCTGCTGGTCGAGCTCAACGGGCGGCTGGCTGAGAAGCAGCTGACCGTGGAGCTCACCGGGGAGGCCCGGCAGTTCATCCTTGACAGCGCCTATGACCCCGCCTTTGGGGCCCGGCCTCTGCGCCGCTTTGTACAGCACACTGTGGAGACCCTTATCAGCCGGAGGATTATCGCCGGACAGCTGGCCCCTGGGGATACCCTCATTGTGGACTGCGTGGACGGGGAACTGGACGTAGAAATCCGCACCACGGTGCGGAGCATTCCGAAACAATAAGACAGAGCGGGGGGATGAGTTTTGGCTCGTCCCCCCGCTCTTTTGTTGCGGGTTAGGGTTTGCAGGTCCCGCAGGGCTTATAGCCCTGGGCCACCGCGTCGCTCCGGCTGGAGAACTCCACCCGGTTCTGCTCCGAGGGCAGGCTGGAGCAGGTTTCCAGGTGGAACACCTGAGAATTGCGGTTGCCGATGTAATGTGCCGCGCTGGAGGTCCCCGACCTCTGGCCCAAATCCGGCCCGCCGCCGGTGCCGGTGGTAAAATTCACCGTAGTACCGTCGCTGACGGCCACAATGCTCCCCAGCAAATCGGTGCGGTAGACTGCGGCCCCCTCGTCGTAGAGGCGGCTGAGAATCTCGTCATTGGGGTGGCCGTAAGAGTTCCCGGTGCCCACGGAGATAACGGCATATTCCGGCAGGACTTCACGCAAAAAGCGGTAGCTGGAGGAGGTGTCGCTTCCGTGGTGGCCCACCTTCAACACCGTGGCCTTCAGATTGCAGCCCGCGTCCACCAAATCGGCCTCAGCGCTCTGTTCCATGTCTCCGGTGAACAGGAAAGAGGTTTCCCCGAAATCCACCCGCAGGACAATGGAGGTGTTGTTGGTGTCGGAATAGTCCTCACGGGGGCCCAGGACTGTAATCAGGGCGTCCCCCAGGTTATAGGTGGAGTCCACCTCCGGGCAGACGGGGGAGAGCCCCTGGGCCTCGGCGTACTGGACGAACTTGCCGAAGGCCTTGGAGCTGTACTCGCTGACGGGGGACCACACCGCCCCGGCGGTACAGGTGTTCAGGGGGCCGGAGAGGCCGCCCACATGGTCCTCGTGGGCGTGGGAACACACCACATAGTCCAGGTGCTCCACCCCCAGGTCCTCCAGGTAGGAGACGAGCAGGCTGCTGTCCTCCGCATTGCCGCCGTCAATGAGCATCGTCTCCCCGCCGCACAGCAGCAGGGCGGCGTCGGCCTGTCCCACGTCGATGAAATGAACGGTCAGAGTCTCGCCCGGACTGGGGGCGGTCCCTTGGGACTGGGATGGGGGCTGAAGGGCCTCACAGCCGGCCAGCAGGGTGCAGAATAGCGCCAGGGTCAACCATAGCGCGGTCCATTTGTGTTTCATAGGCAGCTCCTTTTCTATAAAATCCGTCAAAACTTGACTAGCACAAATGTACCACAATTTGCGCCAAATTGCAAGAGGAAATTGGCGTTTACTGGAGGGAATCAAGAAACACAAATTCAAAGAGCCGCCCCATTATGATAGGGCGGCTCTTGCGCGTCTACGGGAGGGTCACTGTGCCGTGACCTGGATTTGTTCCTCTCCGGCGGTGGCGGAGAGGCTGGTGATGGGACTGAGGTATCCGTCAATGAGGCGGGTGGCAATCTGGTCCTCCAAATCCTTCTGAATCTGGCGGCGCAGGTTGCGGGCCCCGTAGGTCTGGGAGTAGGAGGCCTTCACCAAGTGGTCCAGGACGGCCTCATCCCAGGTAAAGCGGATGCCCTTTTCCTGGAGATTGTCCCGCAGCTCGCCCAGCATGATGGTGGCAATGGCCTTGAAGCTGTCCTCACTGAGCTTGTTGAAATAGACGATTTCGTCCACACGGTTGATGAACTCGGGGCGCAAGAAGCTCTCCAGAGCCTTCATGGCCCGGTCCCGGCCCTGCTCGTCCGCCGTGCGGCCGAAGCCCACACTGCCGGCGGAGGACTTGGAGTCGCTGCCCGCGTTGGAGGTCATGACAATGACCGTATTCTCAAAATTCACGTTGCGGCCCTGGGCGTCGGTGATGTGGCCGTCGTCCAGGATTTGCAGGAGGATGTTCAGGATATCCGGGTGGGCCTTCTCAATTT
This sequence comes from uncultured Flavonifractor sp., assembly GCA_910585415.1. Classification (GTDB taxonomy): domain Bacteria; phylum Bacillota; class Clostridia; order Oscillospirales; family Oscillospiraceae; genus CANAAV01. The sequence goes on along the minus strand of CAJUDT010000044.1, from coordinate 14,901 downwards.
CGTCGAAGAGGACCACGCAATAGGGCTTGCGCCGGACCTTCTCGGTGAGCTGGCCCGCCTCGTCGTAGCCCACGTAGCCCGGAGGGGAACCGATAATCCGGGACACGGCGAATTTTTCCATGAACTCCGACATATCCAGCCGGATTAAGGCCTCTGGGGAGTGGAACATGTCCATCGCCAGCTGCTTGACCAGCTCGGTCTTACCCACGCCGGTGGAGCCCACAAAGATAAAGGACACCGGCTTGCGCTTGGAGGCGATGCCCACTCTCCCCCGGCGGACGGCTCCGGCTACGGCCTTGACGGCCTCGTCCTGGCCGATCAGGTGCTCCTTGAGCCGGTCCTCCAGCTTGGCCAGGCGCTCGTACTCGGCCTCCTGAATCTGGCTGGCGGGGATTTTGGTCCACAGCTCAATGACCCGGGCCAGATGCTCCACCGTCAGCGGAGGGGCGCTCTGGGCGTCCAGGTGTTCCAGTTCCTCCTGAAGCTGGACCTCCCGGCTCTTGATGGCGGCCAGGCGCTCATAATCCTTGCCGGAATCCTCCTGGGCGTTGAGCTCATCCCGCTCCCGGCCCAGGGAGGCCAGCTCCCGCTGGTAGGAGGCCTGCCGGTGCTCGTTGGCCTTAAGGGCCTCCTGAGTGGCGGGGTTGCCGGTGAGGGTCTCATGCTCGGCGGTGAGCTTGTTCAGCTCCCGGCGAATCTCGCTCTGCCGCTGCTCGTTGTTCTTGAGGGAGGTCTGACGCTTGTAGTCCCGCTCATTGGCCTCCACCATCAGGTCCTCCCGCTCCTTGCCCAGGGCGTCCAGCTCTTTCTTGACGGCCTCGGTGCGGGCCAGGGTCTTGTTATGGAGGTTCACATCGGAGCAGGCCTCGTCAATGAGGTCGATGGCCTTGTCGGGGAGGAAGCGGTCGGTGATATACCGCTCGCTCATGGTCACGGCCAGACGGCTCATTTCCGGGGAGATGGAGACAAAGTGGAACCGCTCATAGTAGGGGGCGATTCCCTGGAGAATTTTGACCGAGTCCTCGATGGAGGGTTCCTCCACAATCACCGGCTGAAAGCGCCGCTCCAGGGCGGAGTCCTTCTCAATGTGCTTGCGGTACTCGTTGAGGGTGGTGGCCCCAATGACCTGAATCTCCCCCCGGCTCAGGGCGGGCTTGAGGATGTTGGCGGCATTCATGGAGCCCTCCGCGTCGCCGGCGCCCACGATGTTGTGGACCTCGTCTATCACTAAGATAATGTTGCCCAGCTTGCGGATTTCCTCAATGAGGCCCTTCATACGGCTCTCGAACTGGCCCCGGAACTGGGTACCCGCCACCAGGGCGGTCAGGTCCAACAGGTAGACCTCCTTATCCAAGAGCTTGTAGGGCACCTCGCCGGCCTGGATGCGCATGGCAAGGCCCTCGGCAATGGCGGTCTTGCCCACGCCGGGCTCGCCGATGAGACAGGGGTTATTCTTCTGGCGGCGGTTGAGGATTTGGATGGTCCGCTGAAGCTCTTCCTCCCGGCCAATGATGCCGTCCAGCTTGCCGTCGGCGGCCTTCTGGGTCAGGGAGATGCAGTAGTTCTCCAAAAACTTGCGCTTGGGGGGCTTTTCGCTCTTGGCCTTCTCCTTGCCCTCGCCCCGCTCCGGGCGGGAGCCCTCCCGCTCCGGGGGCTGAGGCTGGGGGGAGGAGGAACCGAAGAGCTTGTTCAGAAAGGGGAAGGTGGCGGTCTTGCCGTCCTCGTCCTCGCTGTCCCCCTCGTCCTCCTGGGGCACCAGGCCCTCCATGCCCTCCGCGCCGCCGAAGGCGGACATCATCTCGTGGGTGAGGCCCTCCAGGTCCTCGTCGGTAATGCCCATTTTCTGCATCATGTCCTCTACGGGCTTGATGCCGATTTCACGGGCGCACTTGAGACAGAGGCCCTCGCTCTTGGTGGAGCCCCCCTCGATTTTTTGAATGAAAATGACCGCCACATTTTTGTGGCACCTGGAACAGAGTGTTGGTTGCATTATGTGTCAGCTCCTTGTGGGGGAAACCGGTTCCCGGAGAAGTAGTCGATGAGTATGGGGGAAGCGATCCCCTTGAAGAAATGATTTTAATCCGAAATTATGAACTGGGTATGAATCAACTCCATTTTCCTACCGCAGTAATTTCATATACTGAAAGAGATAGCTTAAAAACGCGGCGATGGTCATAGCCAGAGCCACAGAAATCAGCCCCGTGGCCCAGGGCCGGGGAATGGCGGGGAAGAGCACCAGCAGGACGCACACCACGAAAAACACCCCTGTGGCCGCCTTACCCAGCCAGTTGGCGGAGATGACGTCCCCCAGCTTGTGGTACATGGCCAGACTGCCGATGGCCATTGCCAGCTCCTTACAGAAAAAGACGGCCACCGTCCAGAGGGGGATGATGCCCTCTATGGTGATGCAGAGAATGACCACAAAGGTCATGAGCTTGTCGGCCAGGGGGTCCAGCACCCGGCCCAGGGGGGTGATCTGGTTGAAATGCCGGGCGATCCAGCCGTCGGCAATGTCGGTCAGAAAGGCCACCAGATAGATGAGGACCGCCCATTGCCGGGCGTTGGGCCAGGACTGGAAAAAGACCAGCGGGAACACCGGCACCAAAAGCAGCCGGAAGAGGGAGAGCAGATTGGGGATGGTCATAAAATTTCACCTGATTTTCTTTGGTTGGCAGGGGGGTCAGGAGAGGGCGCCCAGCAGGGCCAGCGGATTGAAGTCCATGAAGAAGCGGAGCAGGACGGTTTTTTGGACCGTCTCCTGGTCTACCAGATTGCCGAAGCGCAGCAGCCAGGCCAGGATGCACACAATGACCCCCGCCTGGAGCAGGCCGAAGAGGGCCCCCATGGATTTATTTAGGGTGTCCAGCACCGGCAGTTTGGATACCAGATCCAGCACACGGCTGACCACCTGCCAGAGGGCCATCAGCAGGACGAAGCTCACGGCGAACAGAATCTGATAGGCCGCAGACTGGGCCAGGGCGGCGGCGACCTTGGCCGCAGCGGAGGCCGCCGCATGGGTCAGCCCTTCCTCCACCGCCTGGTCCACCTTGTCAATGAGGCTGTCATAGACGCCCATTTCCCGCAGAAGGTCCAGAACCCCTTCCAGGGGGATGTCCTTCAGGGTCAGAGCGGCCTGCTGGCCCTGCTGCACCTGGGTGCGAAGGGATTCCTCCAGCTGCTCCTCGATGGCGGCGGCGATTTTGGGCTCCAGGGCCTGGGCCACCATGGGGGAGAGGGTGCGGGCCGCGATGCCCGCCCCCACAAAGGCCACCGCCACCGCCAGAAGGGAGCACAGGGAAAAGACCAGCCCCCGTGCGGCCCCCCGGATGGCAAACGCGGCCAGGAGTATGAGAATTATCAGGTCAAATACTAGATATGCCATGAGGTTCCTCCAAACAGATGGAAAAAATGTCAGGGTACATAGAGCTGGGCCAGACCCACCCGCAGGAGCAGGGCGGAGCCGTCGGAGCGCTGCATCACCTGCCGGGCCCCCTGGGTGCCGGTGAGGGAGGCGTAGAGCTCCAGATTCTGGTCGTAGATGTCCAGCCGGTCGGCGGTGAGCACCGCCGTATACCGCCCGGCGGAGGAGAGGGAGAGAACCTGCTCATGAAGCTCCAGCTGGGCCTGGACCTCCCCCTGAGGGGTGAGCAGCACCAGACGGGCGTCGCTCCCCGCCCGGTATTTTCCCAGCAGCAGGGCGGCGGAGCCCTCCCCCTCCAGGGAAAAGTCCTTCAAATGGGTCCCGTCGTAGGCGTAGGACCCGGCCAGCTCCCCGTCGGAGGACACCAGGGACAGTCCGGATTCCCCCAGAGCCCAGATGCCGTCCCCGTCCCAGCGCAGGCTTAGAACGGCGTTGTTGCCCAGAGAGCAGCTCCAGTCGGGGGCGTTGTCCTCTGCGGTGCGGTCGGTGCGGTCCAGGCGGTAGAGGTCCAGCCAGCATTGAAACACGCCGTCCTCCAGCCCCGCGGTGAGCACCGCCGCTGAGCGGCTGTCCGGGGATACCACCGCATCCAGCACAAAGCGGTTGGACAGGTGCACCCCCATGACCGCCTCATGCCCGCCGTTGTAGACGGTGACCGCCCCCTTGTGGCCGCTCTCCTGGCTGACCACCGCCAGCCAGCCGTGTTGGTTGACCCGGGCGGAAAGGAGGGTCTGCCCCAGAGGCAGAGAAGAAGTGTATGTCTCCGTCCGCTCCGAATAGAGGTAGAGGTCCCGGCCCCCCACGTCGTACACAAGGCCGTACCGGCCAGAGGACTCCACAGAGGGATGGGAGAGGGTCACCGCCCGGTGGAACAGCAGTGCGCCCCCCTGGGAATAGAGCCGGATGCCCGCCCCCGTGGAGCAGGTGAGAAGGTCCCCCTCCAGGCTGGCGCAGGGGTCGGAGGGGCTCCCGTCAAAGGAAAAGGTCCCAGCCTGCCCGCTCTCGCTCTTGGTCAAATCCCGATAGGAGTACCAGCGCTTGAGGGCGTCGAAGTTGAGCTTATCCCGGTGGGCCACCAGGGCCACCGCCCCCAGCATCAGCGCCAGGGTCAGCAGAAAGGCCAGCAGCCGTACCAGCAGATTCGGTTGTTTCTTAGGGGGAGGCGGCGCGCCCTTGCCCCCGATGATTACTTCCATGCTATGCTCCTGATGGGAAGGATAGGACTTCCTCCGGGTACCATAATTTTGTCATGTACAGTCCCCCCGGCGGCACGGTGGGCCCGGCGGCGGTGCGGCTGCGGCCGTCCAGAATGCCGGGGACCGCGTCGGGGGAGAACTTGCCCTCGGCGGCGTAGACGCAGGTGCCCACCATGGCCCGCACCATGTTGTACAAAAAGCCGTTGGCGCACACCCGGCATTCAATCAAATCGCCGGAGCGGGCAATGGAAAAGTAGTGGACCGTGCGCACGGTGGAGCGCACCTGGGTGCCCACCGACTGGACGGCCTTAAAGTCGTGGGTGCCCACGAAATGGGAGGCCGCGCGCTGCATCACCGTCTCGTCCAGGTGCTTGGGGTAGAACCAGGCCCGGTCCACATAGAAGGCGTTGCGGATGCGGGAATTATAGATACGGTAGGTGTACTCCTTGCGGAGGCAGGAGCCGATGGCGTTGAAGTCCTCCGGGACCTGGACGGCCTCCACCACCACAATGTCGTCGGGCAGGCGGGTGTTCACCGCCAGGGGAAGCCGGTCGCAGGGGATACGGGAGCTCGTGCGGAAATTGGCGACATAAGTCTCCGCGTGAACCCCCGCGTCGGTGCGGCCCGCGCCGGTACACTTGACCGGGTGGCCCACCACCAGGGCCAGGGAGCGCTCCAGGGTCTCCGCCACGGAGACGGCGTTCTTTTGGACCTGCCAGCCGTGATAGGCGGTGCCCACGTACATCAATCGTAACGCGATATTTCTCATAAATCTTTAAGCTCACATTTAATTTTTCTTAAAATGTCTGTCGTTACAGCCCAAACCGGCCCAGGACCACAACGAGCACGCAGAGAGCCGCCGCGCCGGTCAGGGCGGCGATATCGGCCCCCCGGAGCTTGAGCACCCGCATTCGGGTGCGCCCCCCGCCGCCGTGGTAGCACCGGCACTCCATGGCCACCGCCAGCTCGTCGGCCCGGCGGAAGGCGGAGATGAACAGGGGGACCAGCAGGGGAATGAGGGCCTTGGCCTTCTGCATGAGGCCGCCGGTTTCAAAGTCGGCCCCGCGGGCCTTCTGGGCGGACATGATTTTGTCGGTTTCCTCAATGAGCGTGGGGATGAACCGCAGGGCGATGGACATCATCATAGCCAGCTCGTGGACGGGCACATGGAGGACCTTCAGGGGTCCCATAAGGGTTTCCAGCCCGTCGGTGAGCAGGATGGGGGAGGTGGTGTAGGTCAGCAGGAAGGTGCAGGTAATCAGCATCGCAATCCGCAGAATCATGAACACCGCCGCCCAGATGCCCTCGGTGTAGATGTTGAACACCCAGAAGGAGGCCAGAGGCTCCCCCTGGCCGGGGGTGTAAAAGAGGTTGAGCACGGCGGTAAAGACGATGATGAACAAAATGGGCCGCATTCCCCGAAATACCGCCTTGGCCCCCACCTTGGAGACGAGAATCAGCCCTGCCAGCACGGCCATCAGCAGCAGGTAGGAGACCAGATGCTTGGCCAGGAACAGAGCCACGATATAGGCGATGGTACACAGGAGCTTGGTGCGGGGGTCCAGCCGGTGGAGGATGGTATTTCCGGGGAAATACTGCCCCAGAGTGATGTCCTTCAAGGCCATTCAGCTCTCCCCCTTTCCCGCGCCGCTCCGGCGCTTCAGGGCGTCCAGAAGCACGGCCTTGGCCTGCTCCACGGTGTACACCGAGGGGTCCAGATCCGCCCCCAGCGCCCGCAGGCGGTGGAACACCCGGGTCACGGCGGGCACGCCCAGTCCCATGCGCTCCAGTTCCTCCCCATGGGTAAACACATCCCTGGGGGGACCGGAGAAGGGGAGGCGCCCGTCGTCCACCACCACCAGCCGGTCCACCGTCCGGGCCACCTCCTCCATGGAGTGGGAGACGAGGATGATGGTGGCGTTTTTGGCGGTGTGGTAGGCGCGGATGTTCTCTAAAATGCTCTCCACCCCCACCGGGTCCAGCCCGGCGGTGGGCTCGTCCAGTATGAGTACCGAGGGCTCCATGGCAATTACGCCGGCGATGGCGACCCGGCGCTTCTGCCCGCCGGAGAGTTCAAAAGGGGAGTGCTCCAGCACCGCGTCCTTGAGGCCCACGAACTGGGCGGCCTGCCGCACCCGGCGGTCGATTTCCCCCTCGTCCAGCCCCATATTTTTCGGGCCGAAGGAGATGTCCTTGTAGACGGTTTCCTCAAAGAGCTGGTATTCTGGGTACTGGAACACCAGCCCCACCTGAAAGCGGGTCTGGCGGGTGCGCTCCTTGGTCTCCCAGATGTCCTTGCCCTCAAAGAGCACCCGGCCGGAGGTGGGCTTCAGCAGGCCGTTCAGGTGCTGGATGAGGGTGGATTTCCCGGAGCCGGTGTGTCCGATGATGCCCAGGTATTCCCCCCGGCTGGCGGAGAAGTCCACCCCCTCCAGGGCGGTCCGCTCAAAGGGGGTCCCGGCGGAGTAGATGTGGGTGAGCTGTTCGGTCTGAATAATCGGTTCCAATGGCGTCAGTCCTTTACCTAAGGTGGTACGTGCCTGTGGGGTCACGTCCAATTACTGGCTTTGATGGTTTTCGGGGCGGGCTTCTCCGCACAGCAGGCCGTACAGCGCCTGGGCGCACTCCTCGTCGGTGAGGGCGTCCAGGGGCACGTCCAGGCCCTCCTGGCGGAGCTGCCATAAAAGCTCGGTGGTCTCGGGGACCGTGAGGCCCACGGCCTTCAGGTCCTCCACCCGCTGAAAGACCTCCCTGGGGGGGCCGTCGGCAATGATGTGCCCGCCGGACATGACCACCAGCCGGTCCGCCTGGGCGGCCTCGTCCATATGGTGGGTGATGAGCACCACGGTTACCCCGGCGGCGCGGTTCAGGTCCTTGATGGTCCGCAAAACCTCCGACCGGCCGATGGGGTCCAGCATGGCGGTGGGCTCGTCCAGCACGATGCACCGGGGGGCCATGGCGATGACCCCGGCGATGGCCACCCGCTGCTTCTGCCCGCCGGAGAGCAGGTGGGGGGCGTGCTCCCGGTACTGGTACATACCCACCTGCTTCAGGGCCTTGTCCACCCGCTCCCGAATCTCGGCGGGGGGTACGCCCAGGTTTTCCGGGGCGAAGGCCACATCTTCCTCTACTACGTTGGCGACGATTTGATTGTCCGGATTTTGAAAGACCATGCCCACCGTCCGGCGAATGTCCAAAAGCCGGTCCTCGTCCACGGTGTCGATGCCGTCCACATAGACCTTGCCGCCGGAGGGCAGGAGGATGGCGTTCATGTGCTTGGCTAAGGTGGACTTGCCGGAGCCGTTGTGCCCCAGCACCGCCACAAAGCTCCCCGCCTCGATTTCCAAATCCACCCCGTCCAGCACCACCGGGGCCGGGGGTTCGGCGGCGGTGTAGGAAAAGCGTAGATTTTGGGTTTTGATGATGGCGCTGTTCATATCAATCACGACCTCGCTTGATGGATTTCAAATACCGTCCCCCCAGCCACCCGGCGGTAAAGAGCAGGGCCGGGGCGATGGCTGAGAAATAGAGCAGGGGAGCGGTGATGGCCCAGTCGTATTGGTACTCCCCCAGGAGCACCGCCGCCGGGAGGTTCAGCCGGGTGTACCACAGCCCGCAGGGGGTTTGAGTCAAATCCAGGCCCCAGGCCGGGTCAGTGTGAGCCTGGAGGCGCATCCCCACAGCCAGGAGCAGGTTCAGCAGAGCCAGCGCCCCGCCGCCGCCCAGGGCGATTGTCTGCCCCCAAACGCCCTCCCCGCCCCACCGGTACCCCATGCCCAGAGAGATGAGCAGTACCAGGAGCGCTGTCAGCGGCACATAAAGCGCCAGAGGAATGGCGTCATAATTGGGCCACAGGCCCAGCAGGAGCAGGGCGCAGGAGACTGCCCCCTGGGTGAGGATATACCCCCACACCCAGCCCGCCGCAGGACCCGCCTCAGCGGGCCTTTGGAGGAAAAACAGGGAAGTCAGAATACCGGGCACGGCAAACAGGGCCAGGAAAAGCCCCGTAATCAGGGCAGTCCAGGAGCCGCCCCCGAGGAAGCCGCCGCCGCTGGGCAGGAATGCGTCTCCCCCGGCGAAAAAGACGGCAGCGGAGTTGTTGGCCGCCGCGCCCAGGACCGCCAGGAAGAAGCATAGGGGCCAGTTGTACCGCCCAAAGGGCAGCTTCCGCCGGAGCCGGGCCAGCCCCACGGCGGACAGAACGCCCACCGCGATAAAAAGGGCAAAAAACAGGTAAATATCCATAAGAGAATACCGCTCAAGGAGCGCCGCAGACCCACCGCCCGGAAGCGCCGCAGGGCAAAACCAGCCCGGTGGCGGAGACGGGAAGGCCCAGCTCCTGACTCTCGGTGTGCCCGCCGTATTTTCGGGACACAATCGTTTCCAGCAAATAGGTGAGCACCGATGGGGCCAGCCCGGTGGTGTAGGAGTTCATCAGGAAAAAGAGCGGCCGGTCCGACAGCACCTGGGCCACCAGCTCCAGGAAGGCGGGCAGGTTTTCCTCCAGCTTCCAAATCTCCCCGGAGGGACCCCGGCCATAGGAGGGCGGGTCCATAATCACCGCGTCGTATTTCCTCCCCCGGCGGATCTCCCGCTCGACAAACTTTCCGCAGTCGTCCACAATCCAGCGGATGGGGGCCGCTCCAAGGCCGGAGGAGGCCGCGTTTTCCCTGGCCCAGGCCACCATGCCCTTGGCCGCGTCCACATGGCAGACCTTGGCTCCCGCCGCCGCGCAGGCCACCGTGGCCCCGCCGGTGTAGGCGAAGAGGTTGAGCACCTGAATTGGCCGTCCCGCCGAGCGGATGCGCTCCATGGCAAAGTCCCAGTTGGCCGCCTGCTCCGGGAAAAGACCGGTGTGCTTGAAGTTCATGGGCTTTATGTTAAAGGTGAGGGGGCCATAGCCCAGGGTCCAGCGCTCCGGGACCTGCCGCTTGACCCACTGGCCTCCGCCGGTGCTGGAGCGCTGATAGCGGGCGTGGCACGCCTTCCAGCCAGGGTGTCCGCCCGTCCGCCGCCAGATGGCCTGGGGGTCGGGGCGCACCAGGAGATACGTTCCCCAGCGCTCCAGCCGCTCCCCGCCGCCGCAGTCCAGCAACTCATACTCCCGCCAATTATCTGAAATCCACATAGCTGTCCTCCGCCTGTTCCGGGCCGTGGTCCCCGAGGGGACCTACTTACACAATTGTCATATTATATCACTGAGGTCTGTGGCAGTCAATGAGAAGAAATGATTGTGTTATGACGGAAATTATGTTACAATAGCCCTCAGAACAGGCGGCCCCAGGGCGGCCTTCGGTGAGAGCCGCGATTTTTAGGAAAAAGAGGGTGTTGCCCATGAGTGCTGAGGAAATTCAATTTCGTACCGCCACCCTGGGAGGATTCCAAAAGCAGGATGTGCTGGACTATATTGAGCGCAGCAGCAAGGACCACGGGGACAAGCTGGCGGGCCTTCAGCGGGAGCTGGAGGAAGCCCGCAGGGCCCTCTGCGCTGTGGAGGAAGAAAAGGGTGCGCTGGCCCGGGAGCTGGCCGCCGCCCAGGAGCGGGAGCGGACCCTGACCGAGGAGCGGGAGGCCGCCGCCGCCGCCGCCGGACAGGCCAGCCAGGAGACCAGTGCGCTGCGGGAGGAGCTGGAGGCGGAGCGCCTCCGGCTGGCCGAGACGGAGGCGGTCTTGGAGCAGACCATGGATGAGGTGGACCGCCTGCGCCCCGCGGCGGAGGCCTTTGCCCGGCTGAAGGACCGGACGGCGGGCATCGAGCTGGAGGCCCACTGCCGGGCCCAGGGGGTCCAGGCGGAGGCCGAGGAGCGGGCCCAAAAGACCCGGGAGCAGGTAGAGCAGTGGCTGCGCCGTATGCGGGCGGAGTACGACCGGATTCGGGAGGACATCGACGCCGCCGTGTCCCAGGTCAGCGGAGGCCTGGCGGAGGCGGAGCGCATTGTGGAGGGGCTTTCCGGCACCCTCACCCGCCAGGATGGGGAGCTGGAGGAGCTGGCTCAGGCCTGCCTCACCGATATGGGCCCCAAGGCCCCCATGCCCCTGCCCTTGGAGGACAAGTAGTACGGATAGCGGAAACAGGGACCCTTTGGGGGTCCCTGTTTTGATAAAAAACAAGCGTCTGCCCCGGCGGCAGACGCTCATTTTTTCCCTATTACACAGCGCGGGTGACCTTACCGGAACGGAGGCATCTGGTGCACACGTACACATGCTTGGGTGTACCGTTCACAATCGCTTTGACGCGCTTCACGTTGGGCTTCCAGGGGCGGTTGGTGCGGCGGTGGGAGTGAGAAACCTTAATGCCGAACACAACGCCCTTGTCGCAAAATTCACATTTGGCCATTCGCTATACCTCCTCGCTCTTCGAGATCGCTTCAAAAAGCATCGACTGTTATAATAGCAGAATCTTGGGGAAATTGCAAGAGGTATTTCCAACGGTTTTGAATTTTTTTCGACGTACGGCCGGAAGCCCGCGTCAGAGGGCCCCTCAGTCTGGCAGCTCGGTCAGCCAGTACCCCGGCAGAGCCCGGCCCTCCTGGAGGGGGATGTACCAGTAGCCGATGGAAAACGCCGTGACCTCCGCCGGGTTGATGGGGTCGGGGAAGGTCCAGATGTCCAGGTAATAGGGCTCATCATCCTCGTAGGAGTGGGTACACCGGCCCCGCTCCATTGTGACGTGGGCGCCGTCCGACAGATAGACCGTCAGGGGCAAAGGCGCTAGGTCGCCGTACCGGCCATCGGTATGGACCAGCCGCAGGGTGGCGCTCCGGGCGGAGAGGGTGATGGTCTCGATTCGCTTGGTGTTGACCTCCTGATTCACCGCCGCTGTGCGGGCGGGCAGAGGCGCAAAGGGGAAGGTGAGGGACCAGTCCCCCTCCACCCGCTCCCGCGTGCCGATCCAGCCCGCCAGGGTGAGGGTAAGGCCCTGATAGGCCCCCTTGGGCAGGTAGACAAAACCGGAGTCGTTCTCCCAGTCAAAATCCACAGCAGGCAGCAGGACAAAATCAACGTAGCGGCCGTTTTCCAGCTGGTAGGTCCACCCCTGGAGGCTGATGATTCCCGCGTCACTCAAAAGCCGGCGCTGGGTAAGGAAGTCCGGATAAAAGGCCCAATTCGGAACCTGTCCTTCGTATCCATCCGCCACCTTAATTTGGACATGGAGCAGTCCCTTTTCGTCAAAACCCATAGAGAACAGGGAAATTTCCTCGATGCCCTCCAGCTTCCGGGGGGTCTGCTCCGGGACCAGGACGATTCGCTCGTCCTCTGTGCCGTGGCTCGTCTCATCTGGGGCGGTCATGGTTTTCAGTACATTGTCCGGCTCCGCCCGGACCAGACGGAGAAAGGTCTCTTGTACGATGTCCTCGGCATCCTCCCGGCTTCCGGTGCGCACATAGGCCAGACGGTACACCGCCTGACTGTGTTCGGCCACCAGCCGCGCCGCGGTCTGCGTATCCATGTGCCTCCCCCTTTCACGTCCCTCTATTCTGATACACGAGGCAGGACGGCAAAACCTTACAAAATCCGCAAAAGAATTTGAAGCCCTCCAAAATTGCCGCACCGCCCCAGCTGGACGCCAGTATTTTTGCGGAATTTCCAAAAATGAGTTGACAACCCTATAGGATTATGGTAGATTTGTATTGGCAAATAAGAATAGTTCCTATTATTAAATTGAAGGAGGTTTCTTTCATGCTGTTTCAGACCACGGAAGCCCATGAGGCGCTGCGTGCCAAGATCCGCGCGTTCGCGGAGACGGAGGTGAAGCCCAACGCCATCGTCATGGACCAGGAGAGCAAGTTTCCCGCTGAGGCCATCCGGCAGCTGGGCAAAATGGGCCTGATGGGGATTCCCTATCCCAAGGAGTACGGCGGCGCGGGCCTGGACGCTATGAGCTACGCCATCGCCGTGGAGGAGCTCTCACGGGTGGACGGCGGCACCGGCGTTATCCTCTCCGCCCATGTGTCCCTGGGTACCTGGCCTATTTTTAACTTCGGCACCGAGGAACAGAAAAAGAAGTACCTGGTCCCCCTGTGCAAAGGGGAGAAAATCGGCGCTTTCGGTCTGACCGAGCCCAACGCGGGCTCCGATGCCGGCGGCACGGAAACCACCGCAATTGACAAGGGAGACTACTGGCTGCTCAACGGCCAGAAGATTTTTATCACCAACGGCGGCGTGGCGGACACCTACGTGGTCTTTGCCGTCACCACCCCCGACATCGGCACCCGGGGCATCTCCGCCTTCATCGTGGAGAAGGGCTGGAAGGGCTTCACCTTCGAGCCTCACTATGACAAGATGGGCATCCGCTCCTCCGAGACCTGCCAGCTCAACTTCGACGACGTGAAGGTGCCCAAGGAGAACCTGCTGGGCAAGGAGGGCCAGGGCTTCAAGATCGCCATGGCCACCCTGGACGGCGGGCGCATCGGCATCGCCTCCCAGGCCCTGGGCATCGCCCAGGGGGCCTATGAGGCCGCTGTGGAATACGCCAAGGAGCGGGTCCAGTTCGGCAAGCCCATCGGCTTCAATCAGGCCATCGGCTTCAAGCTGGCCGATATGGCCACCAAGCTCCGCTGTGCCCGGCTGCTGGTGTACTCCGCCGCCGACATGAAGGAGCACCACGTTCCCTACGGCGTGGAGTCCGCGATGGCCAAGATGTACGCCTCTGACATCGCCCTGGAGGTCACCAACGACGCCCTCCAGATTTTCGGCGGCACCGGCTACCTCAAGGGCATGGACGTGGAGCGGATGTACCGGGACGCCAAGATTACCACCATCTACGAGGGCACCAACGAGGTCCAGCGGGTGGTCATCTCCGCCGCCATCATGGGCAAGCCCCCCAAGAGCGAGGGCGGTTCCTCCAGCCACGCCAAAAAGCCCGCCCCCATTACCGGCGTGCGCAAGGGCAACCTGATAAAGGAGGGCTCGGCGCAGGAGAAGGTGGAGGCCCTGGTGGCGGCCCTGAAAAAGGACGGCTACGACTTCTCCGTGGGCATCCCCCTGGATACCCCCATTGCCCAGGCCGAGCGGGTGGTTTCCGCCGGACAGGGCGTGGGCGACAAGAAGAATATGAAGCTCATTGAGGACCTGGCCCATGCCGCCGGCGCGGCCATTGGTTCCTCCCGCCCGGTGGCCGAAACCCTGAAGTATGTGCCCATGAACCGCTATGTGGGCATGTCCGGCCAGAAGTTCAAGGGGAATCTGTACATTGCCTGCGGCATCTCCGGGGCTGTCCAGCACCTGAAGGGCATCAAGGACGCCTCCACCATTGTGGCCATCAACAAGAGCGCCAACGCCCCCATTTTTAAGAACTGTGACTATGGCATTGTGGGGGATATCAGCGAAATCGTGCCCCTGCTCACCGCCGCCCTGGGGGGAGGGGAGAAGCAGCCCGCGCCTCCCATGGTGAAGATGAAGCGCCCCGCGCCCCCCAGACCTGAGCCCATCGGCAAGCGCTATGTGTGCATGGGCTGCGGCTATGAGTACATACCAGAGCTGGGCGACCCGGACAACGAGGCTGCGCCCGGCACGCTCTTTGAGCAGCTGCCGGAGACCTGGGTGTGCCCCGAGTGCGCCGAGGGCAAGGAGAAATTCATCGAGGCATAACGCCGGTTTTTGGGTACAATTGGAAACGACGATAAAGGAGGCATTTCATTATGTACTGCGTGCGCAGTGTGACGGACAATCTTTACTGGGTGGGGGCCAACGACCACCGTACCCATCTGTTTGAGAATATCCACCCCATTCCCCGGGGTGTGAGCTACAACGCCTACCTGCTGCTGGACGAGAAGAGCGTACTCTTCGACACGGTGGATTGGTCCGCCTGCCGCCAGCTGCTGGAGAATCTGGACTACCTGCTAAAGGGCCGGCCGCTGGATTACCTGCTCATCAACCACATGGAGCCCGACCACGGCGCGTCCATCGAGGAGATTCTCATCCGCTGGCCCCAGGCTAAGATTATCTCCACCCCCAAGGCCTTCATGCTCATGCGGCAGTTCGGTTTTCATGTGGACGGCCACGAGCTCATTGAGGTCCGGGAGGGCGATACCTACTCCTTCGGCAAGCACACGGTCACCTTCGTGGAGGCCCCCATGGTCCATTGGCCGGAGGCTATGGTGACCTTCGACACCACCAACGGCGCCCTCTTTGCCGCCGACGCCTTCGGCTCCTTCGGGGCCCTGGACGGCAAGCTCTTTGCCGACGAGTTCGACTTCGACCGGGAGTGGCTGGACGATGCCCGCCGCTACTACACCAACATCGTGGGCAAGTACGGCCCCCAGGTGGTGGCCCTGCTGAACA
>CAJUDT010000043.1 GCA_910585415.1 uncultured Flavonifractor sp. | reverse complement strand
CCTCGTCGGCCTGAACCTGGGCCATACTCCGCCCCTTGGCCTCCACCATCCCCGCCCGGACAATATCCGCCAGAGGGATAACTGCAATTTGTTTGCTCATACCGGCCTCCTTACAAAATCAACACCCTGATATGGGTCTCATCCAGCCTTGCCATGACCCGGTAACGGGTCCTAGCATCCGAGTGCGTGGCCTTGCCGCCCTCTCCCACGGTACACCAGCCGTTGACCTGACAAGTACCGTCGTCCACAGCCACTAGCTTGCCCATCATGCCCACCGACTGCGTCATCAACATACTGTCTGGTGTCACCCCTTTACAGCTTCATGATGTAGCACAGGGCATAGTAGGGCGGGAGGTTGTTGTGGGGCTGGCCGCCGCCGGTGTAATCGGTTTCCGGGTCTGGGACATCGTGGGGGTCGTCACTTGCTATCCAAAGCCTCTGGCCCTGACTGCTGTCGTCATAGAGCCAGTTATACCCAATCTCGCCCGGCAGATCATGGCGATGGCGGGGCATCTCGTTCTCGGTCAGCGTATGGACCGCCTCGCCGCCGGAAGCCCCCACTGCGTAAGTGCCGCCCGCTCCGACCACGAACCGCCCACGCAGGTCAGGAGTGCCGTTAGCTCCATCGCACAGGGCCCAGCCGGACGGCACAGCATCAGAAGCCCCGGACCAGATGATAATGCCACCGGATGGGAACCCGCTCTTAGCAGACAGGCTATCAACGTATTTTTTGTTGGCGGCATCATCGTCAAATTCCGGTTCCGATATTCCAGCGAGAATGACACGATTTGTAGTCGCTTCCTCTTTCGTGGGAGAAATCAAAATAGAATTATCTGACGCTCTTTGGAACAGTACCTTCCACGATGTTGCACCGGTGTGGTTTTCGAGCCGGAGCTCCTGTGTGCCGTGGCCGCTCTCACCTATGCGAAAGTACCGTCCATCCGCTTGTGCCTGGGTCAGTCCGCCACCCTCCGGCGCATCCTGCGCCACCGCCTGTCCTTGAGCGTCAAACCCCACCACCTGACCCTGTGTCCCGGTGAGCTTGTCCTGCTTGCCGGACAAATCCACTGCGGCTACAGCGGCCTGCACCTGGGCCAGGGTCTGAAATCCGCTGTCGTTGTCCAGCTGGGATACCCTCACCGGCACAGGAACATCCACCGCCTTGTCCGTAACCTCCAGCGCCGTTCCATTGACCTTTACGCCATTGATAACATTGGGCTCGCCGCCCCCGGCGATAATCTCATCCACCCGTGCGGCCAGCTTTTCCAGCGCCATCTTGGAGGCAAGCTCCTGCCTGCTTTTATCCATAAGCTGCCGCAAATGACCGAGCTTTGTTACCTTTTTCACATCGTATGCCATGGTATCTACCTCCAATTTTCACTCAAAGCTGACCGGCCTCCTGCGCCAGCTCCACCAGCTGCCGGTATTCCTCCGGCCCCACAATTTCTACAGCCCAGTCCTCTGGAATGTGCATAGCCTTGGGCGCATGGGCGGGGTCCTTCCGGTGAAGCATATTGTGGTGATAGCACTGGGCCAGCACTCTGGCCTGGTGCATGTTACAGATGTAGGTCACCCGCTTGTTCGGCGTCCCGGTGCGCTCGTAATTGTAGGCGGTACACCAGGCGCAGCCGCTGGCGATGGGGCAGTCCAGGCACTTTTGCTCACTCTGGGACTGCCGGGTGATACCCTTCAATACCTCCAGCCGTTCCCGGTCGTCCGCCCGCCGGGCAATGCCGCATTCCACGTCCCCGATACGGAAGCTGGGCCGGTTGTCAATGGAAATACTGGAGTAGCGCATACAGGGCAGCACCGTCCCATCCACGTCAAAGGCCAGCATACGACCATCGCCGCCGCACCAATTCTGGGTATCCGTCTCCGGCAGGGGTTCCCCGGCCTCCCAGTCCAGAATCGACACATAGGTGTCCGTGCCGCTCTCCCGGAGCATATCGGAGGTCTGTTTCAGCTGCCGGTAGAGCTCCCTAGCGTGCTCCAGGGTCCACCCCTCTTCGTACACGCAGTTGCAGTTCAGGGTTTCCACCCCTTCCTCCAGCACCAGATGCCGCACCGCCTCCGCAAAGAGGTGGACATTACCCGGCGCAATGGTGTACTTGGTGGTCCTGCCCCCCTCCGGCCCGCCGGTCTGGCGGAACATCTGAATGGCCCGGTCATAGGAGCCGTTGCCCTGAAGGTCCACCCGGCAGGCGTCGTGGGCCTCCTTGGCCCCGTCGATGGTGACACTGACGGACAGCCGCCCGGCGTATTTCCGCATAAACCGCTGCACCCTGGGGTCGTCCCCCAGGGTCCCGTTGGTGGAGATGTTCACCATGTACTGGGTCTGCCACCGGTGGTCCAGCTCCATGGCCCGGTCCAGAAAATAACTCATAATCTGGTCCACAAGTTCAATCTCCAAAAAGGGCTCTCCGCCGATGAAGGCGAGAATCAGCCCGTGGGCGTCCACGTCGTTGACCAGCTCCGAGCCCCTGGCGTCCTCGGCAAAGAGCAGGTCCACACACCGTTTCGCCGTCTCCAGGTCCATCCGCCTGTCCGACTTGTGCCCCTCGTAGCAGTAGGTACACCGCAGGTTGCACTGGTGGGTGACGATGAAGGTCACGTCCTTCACCTTCCGCCCCTCATAGAGCTGTGGATAGAGATTCTGCCACTGCCGGGCGTCTCTGCGGCTATTCCGCAAGGTTCAGCACCCCCTCCTGAAAGTCCACCCACCAGCGCTTATACTGGGGATACTCCTTGCTGTAGTCCGCCCACAGCTCCTGTTTGGCCAGCTGGTACTCCTGATACACCTCCAAAAACCGCTCCCGGACCCGCTTCACCGTTTCCTCCGGCGCCCCGGCGTTGATGGCGTGGGTGTGCAAAACCTGAAGCCCGCCGATTTCGTAATCCAGCGCCTGGAGGTAGTTCACCAAATCCTCGGGCAGGCGAATGGCCGTTATTTTCTGCATTTTGTTTTCACCTCCCTGGCCAGCGGGGTATAGCGCTCCAGCACCTCGGCCCCGCACCCGGTCAGAAACTCCGCCAGGGCGGCAATCTGGGGCCGCAAATCCACAAAGAGCCGGGAGTCCGCCATTTCATCCAGGGCGATACGGGCCAGCAGCACTCGTACGGGCACAGAAAGGGCCTCGTCCGCCGCCAGAGCCGCCGCGTTCTGGGCCTGCTCCACCGTCAGCCCATCCCCCCGGGTGATGGAGGCGGCGGTGAACAGGGCCTCCAGCTCGCCGTCCAGCAGCCCCAGGGGAGCAAAGTCCGTCCGGTCCGCCCGGCTCCGTCCGGGGAGCAGGTAGACCGCCAGACAGCACCGCACATAGTCCGGGTCCGCCGCGTCCGGCAGGTACTTCTCATAGAGCTGGAACAGCCGTCCAGCTTCCTCATCCGTCAAGGCCCCCTCCCTTCGGAACAGGGCCAGGGCGGCGATATAATCCCCCTGGTCCTCCATCTGGTTCAAAAAACTTCTCAGCATACATAGTCCCCCTTATTTGTTATAGGCACAGTTTTCCGTGCAGGTATTGGGACAGCCGCTGCCGCAGCTGCCGCTGCAGCCGCCCTTGCAGCCGCCGGTGCAGCTGCTGGAGCACCCGGTCGGGCACCCGCTTCCACACCCGGAGCACCCGGTTGGGCACCCGGACCCACACCCGGAACAGCCGTCGCAGCCGTCACAGCCGCCGCAGCCATATGAGCAGCTGCCGCCGCACCCCGAGCACCCATTGGGGCACCCGCTGCCGCACCCGGAGCAGCTCCCTGGACACCCGGACCCGCACCCCGAGCAGCCGGTGGTACACCCGGTATAGCACATCCCGGTACAGCCGCTCTTGCAGTCGCTCCCCGACTGGTCAGACAGTGACCTCGCCGCCCAGAGCGCCACCCGGGTCTCCAGGTTTGCCAGCTCGCTCTCCGTAATCACTCGCTTTCCGGTTTTACCCGGCACCGCGTCGGCGTTGACCGCAGCCATGGGCACAGATAGCTTGTCCAAGTGCTCTTGCAGCACGACTTTTCCCACCGCCGGGGTAACGGTGTAGTCGTAGGCCGTGCCCCCGTAGGAGGACACCGACCCACTCTGGTTCCGCCGCAGCATCTCAGCCTTGACCTTGGCTTTCAGCGCATTCAGCCGTTCCGCTTTCAAAATTGGCATGATATCGCCTCCCTTACGAAGTACACACAGGAACCGGTACCCAGGCCGACCCGTTCCAGTATTTCAGCCCGCCGGTGTTGGCGGTGGTATCAATCCACAGCTTTTTGGTATCGCTTGGGGCCGAGGTCCCCGCCACATAGGGCGTCAGGGACGGCAGCTGTGCCTCCGGCACCTTCCCCGACGCGTCCAGGGAGGCCACGCCGTTGGGCTTCCCCTTGTCGCTGGCGGCCACCGCCCCCACGTCCGCCGCCTCCAGCTGAATATCCTCCGTCAGCGGCCTCCCGTTCACCGTCCGGTCCCCCGGAACCGCGCCCATGGCTTCCACCGCTTCCGCATCCAGCTTTTGCCCGGCAGGGACCGCGCCCACATCCCCGGCGGTCAGCTGGACATTTTCCATCAGAGGCTTCCCATTGACCGTCCGGTCCGCCGGGACCACGCCCAGAGCCTCGATTTCCTCGTCAGACAGCGCTTTCCCGGCAGGGACCGCCCCCACCATCTCCGCTGTGTAGTCCCCCTCCTTCGGGGCCACGTCGCCGCCCCGTCCGTTGAAGGTAAGCACACCGGGCAGGTTTACCGACCCAAACATCCCCTCACACTCCTTCCACCGTCTCGCCGCCGGAGCCCTGCGCCAGCAGCTCGGCCACCTCTTCCTCGGTGGCGGCGTCCACACAGAGCACGCCCTCCGCGTCCACACGCAGGCCAGAGCCCTCCCGGACCATCACGCCCCCTATGGTTTCCGCCCCGGCGGGCGGCAGCGCCGGGGCCCCGCCGCCAATGCCCGAAAGCCATCCGGTGTCCCCCAGCAGAACCAGACTGGCGGCAATGGGCTGTGCCGGAACCTTCCTGGCCCACAGTCGCAGCGCCCCATCTCGTGTCTCCAGACAATGGGCCAACCCGCAGTCTGCCGCCGCCTGTGTTCCCTCCGGCAGCACCGTCAAAAGCGGAGCCATCCGCGCGGCAACCCCCTGCTGAGGCAGCTCCAGCATCCAGCCGTACCCGTAGGCCTCTTCCGCCCCCCACCCCTCGGTTGGAATGGTCAGCTCCCGGCGGCGGATACCCAGCATCCCCGCCTGGGCCATTGCCTGCAAGTCGTCGTAGGTCACCAGCCCCGGTGCCGTGGTGATGGATACCTCCACCTCGCCGGATACTACGATGGTGATTGGGAAGGTCCAGGTGCTGGCCGGAAAGCCCTCCCGATAGCCGGGGACGCTCTGGCAGTAGTCCCCCAGGGAGGCGTAAGCCAAGTCCCCTTCCTCCCCGGTCACCGGGTCCGTTGCATAGAGCATAAATTCCGACAGCAGGAAGCCCCCCGTCCCGGCGTGCCGGTCGTCGTTGGTGTACTGAACCTCCAGGTACAGCCGGTCGTCCTCATGACTGCGCTTCCCGATGGTCCCCTCATCCTCATAGCACAGCAGCTCATGAACGTCCGACAGGTCTGTGTCCTCCCCCACCCGTCCGCTACCAAAGGCCACACGGGTCAGGCGCAGGGGGGCCTCCAACGTCCCGCAGGCCGCAAGGACAGCCCGGCCATGGGTGGTGAGCTTAAATCCAAATTCCAAGGAAAACCCTCCTTTTTTCAAATCTCCGGTATGGGCAAACGGACCTCTGCCGCCATTCGCCCGCCCGCTCGGACAGACTCTTTGATGTGCGGCCCCCGCAGGACCTCCGGCACAGTCATGCGTACATGGGTATTCACGCAGCAGCCCGCCAATCCCACTTCCACCGGCTCCCCCAGCTTCACGGTAAATTCAAACCGGTCCATGTGGGAGCGCAGGCTTTTGTAATAATTCACCCGCTCCAGGGCCCGCCAGGGCTTGCCCTCCACCCACTGCTCCTTTGTCAGGTCGATGTGCAGCTTGAAATGATAGGGCTTGCCCCCCTCGTACTCAAACCATTCCTCTACATAGGCCTGCGGATAAATCGCCCGGATGCCCAGCTCTACCGCCGCCTTTGTCCCCAGCAACTTGTGAACCCGCCAGCTGTCCTTCAACGTCCGCCGCTTTTCCTCCAAGGTGTAATTGGGGTCCCACCAGTCCACCTTGAAGTCCCAGGCCAGAATATCCAGTACCGCCTCGTCCAGCCGGCCAATAGCCGGATAGAGTATCAGCCGGTCGATTTCCACCGGGCGGGCGGCCAGCAGCTCACAGAGGGCCTCTGCCAGCGCTGTCACAGACGGGTCCGCTCTCAGCGCCAGGGGCAGGGTGGCCATCAGGTTTTCTTTTGTAAGGCCGTGCTTATTCATCTTCATAGCCCCCGTTTACAATCGTGGCCGTGCCAAAGGACGCGACCTGCGGCACGGTTTTGCTGCCGCCATCCTGTAAGACCGTAAAGGCCGGGGCGTTCAGCTCGACTCGCTTGACGCCCGCCTGCATCAGCAGATTGATTAAGCGCGAGGGATTGATATCCCGGCCCAGCTTGGAGCACTGCCAGACATTAAACTCATCCACCGCCATCTGAACTGCGGCGGCAATATCCGCCGCGCTGGCCGGGCTTCCCGTCTGAATGTAGTAGGTGAAATCAATGTTATAGCGGACGATCTCCGCATCCTCTACAAACACCTGGTCCGTCAGGGGCCGCACCTCGTCGGCGCTGCACGCCGCCAGGACCTTGCCCTTAATCTCGCTGCCAGCCAGCTCACCGCCGTTCATCAGCACATACAGCTTAACTACGCCGGGAGTCGGGGAGTTGGCGATCACATCAATAATCTCCGTACTCACCTGCTTTGCCCAGTAGATGTATCCACCTCTTGCCCCGGCGCAGCTGAAGGCATCCATGCTGGAGCGCATCAGCTCGTAGTATTCGTCATCGTCCGGCACATTGGAGCCGCCGTCCGATTCTGTGGTGCTGATACACTCCGAATAATAGTCGTAAACGTCTACCAGGGTATTGATCTGTCCGGCGGCATAGCCGTTGCCAATGGTCCCGGCGGTCTGGCAGCGCACAGGAAGCTCTGCAGTGGTTTCTCCAATGGGGATGTAGGCGTCGGCCTCCGTTTCCCAGGTGAGGGCGTTTCTGGCATCCGTCACCCGTGTGCCGCCGGGAATCAGGATTGCCGTCTCCTGGGCCTCCGAGATAGAGAACCGGACCTTGCACACGGCGGGCTTGGCCTCCGGCCTCCCCTGGATGTGGGTCAGCTCCGCCAGAGCGTCCAGGTTTTCACCTGCGGCGCGGCTGGGAACATTCTGGTTTGCCGCATAATTGGACAGCACCCGCTCCTGGATGATGATGTTGGCCATGTATTGGATAAACAGCCGTTCCGGGCTGGCGGGGTGAACGGCGCTTTTGGTGATCTGCTCATACAGCGCTGTAAGGAGCGCGGTCACCTCCCCGGTGTCTGTGGGTATAAATTGATGCTCGGTATTTCTACTCAAGGTTGATATCCACCTCCACTGTCGGAATCAGCACCCCAGGTTGAGCCGGGTCCTCCGAAAACGAGACATCCAACACGGTAGCCCTCGGCTCCCACCGCTGGACAGCCTCCCGCACCGGGGCAACCATCAGCACATTCGCCACAGGGGTGGGCTTGTCCAGAAACGACCAGTCGAGCCCAAAGTCCCGGTAGAGCGGGATGGTCCCTATGGGTGTGGAGATGATCACCGCAATGTTCTGGAGGACTGCGTTTAACTCGTTCTTCTCGTTGAACTGAATGGATTTCAGGTCTGTTGCGGAGACTGTGTAGCTCATGGCCTACCCTCCCAGATACTCTTGCAGACTGACGGAAACGGTAGCTGTATGTATGTCGCCGTTGACATAGTGGGCGCACGGCTTCAGCTCAAGCTTGACGATATTCCAGCGGTATTTCCCATACCCATGTGTTCCAATGGTCAAGGGGACCGCCCGCCCTTCCCGTTCAATATTCCACAGCTTCACCACTTCCGCCATGGGGTCAACCCCCAGGTCTGAGCATAAGATGATGTCAAAGGTGATTCGGTCCGGGTCCAGCCCGGTAAACTCGGTGAGCGCGTTGGCCAGGTGCCGTTCATGCACAGCATACCGGGCGGACCCGGACCAGGCCATATTGCTCAGGGTACGTACTGTCTCTTCCGACGCTTGAAAGACAATATCGCCCAAGCAGCCGATAACCATACCGCTCCGCCCCCTACTGTTTGATCTCGCCCAGGGGCCCAATCTCCCCCAGGATATAACCGTCTGTATTGAAGCCAGGGAGGTACAAGCAAAGCACAACGGCGTTGACCCTGGGCATCCAGGGCTTAATCAGAAGGTCGTGCTTGTGGCGCTCAAAAGCTGCCTCACCGCTGCCGCCCGCCTCAAGCTCCGTCCTCTGGGGCTTGGCCTCATAGTCGGGAATGTAGGGCCGGTTGGCCAGGACGTGCAGAGGGGCGGACGGAATATCCATGTCCTTGAATTTCACGCGGGCCACCCGCTTGACCGAATCTGCCCAAGTAACAGTGCCAACACGCACCAGGTTCTCCAGCGAGGTTTCCATTTCCCGCTCCATCAATACCCCTCCAATACTCTCCGAAGTCTAACATCCACTGTGTACCCAGAGCCGCTTACAGTATGCTTTGCCTGGGTGACAATGTACTTTCCGTCCCAGCCGCCCCACTTCTCCAGCAAGACGGTTACACCGGCCACCAGATCAGGATTGCCGGGCAGGGTGAATACGGCGGTTTTGGCATAGCGGTTGTGCCGGCGCAGGAGCTTTTCTGCCAGAGCCTTGGCCTCGCTGCCGCCGGCCGTCTTGGCGGTGATTTCCAGCTGCTGGTTGTTCTTGGCGTCCTCCTTGTAGTCCTCGACCTTGGCAATCCCTTCTATGCACTTCCCGGCGGGGTCAACGTAGCTCACCCGGCAGGAGGCGTACTGCGTGTCCGCCGTACCTGTGTTCAGTTTGTACTTGGTGTAGGCGCCGCCGCCCCGCCGGATGGTGAATACCGCCGCCTTGGACTCATAGGCAGCCTGGTCGAACAGAACCAGGGTACGGTCGGTGGCTTTCAGGGAAATGCCCGCCTTATGGCACAGTGTCTCCAGGAATTGAATATCACTGGTTTTGACCTGCTCCACGCGGGAGTAAAATGGGTCTGCCGCCGCTTCATACATACAGACCATGCCGTTGGACCCGGCGGTTTCCTTGGCGATACCGGACAGTGTGTAGGATTCCCATGCCTTGGATTTCTTGGTCTGACGCACCTGAGCGGTGAATGGAAGAGATGTGCCCTTGATGGTGATAACAGCGGGCGGCCCGGAAGCGGCCACACTGTCCAGTTCAAATTCCCCGCAGGGTAAGGCCGTATCTCTGCCGCCGCCTGTCCAGTTCTCTGGAACAATCACCGCATCCATCCTGAAGCCGGTGCTGACAGGAGCTCCGCTGTCTGCCCCGCCGGGAGCCCCCGGAATTTTGAACTGCTGTCCTGGATAAATCAGATTTGGATTCCTGATGCCGTTTTCCTTGGCAATCTCCTGGTAGGTGGTCCCATATTTTGCGGCAATGCCAGAGAGTGTATCACCCTTCACCACTGTGTAAATACCGCCGGTGGAGGCCGAATCAGAAGAAACGGAGGATGCCGCGTCAATCGCGTCGTTCAGCCACTGCTCCATCCAGACCGACTCCCGATCATGAACCTGTATTTGGAGCTCATCGGTTTCATCTTCCTCGTTGTCTATATAGGTCAAGGACTTCAGATAAGGCCCGATGGACTTGGTAATGTCGGTCTTATTAAATGCAATCTGCACCGCTGTGCGGCGGGCGTTGTCCCTATTGCCCATAGCCCACCTTTTTCCAGGGCGGCAGCAAGCTGCTGGCCCGCTCCTTAACCTCCGGGATGGTCAATACGATTCCCGCAGGGAAGAGGTAGATATCCCGGTATTGCAGGTTGGCATTCATCAGCTTGTCGGTGTGGCTGACGCTCCCCAGCTGAGTATAGGCGATGCTGTCCCACATATCCCCTTGAACCGTCGTGTAGAATTTTGCCATCAGTAGGCCCTCCTTCGCGCGTCCTCATTGGCGTCCTCCAAGGTGTCCAGTACCCTTGCGACAATCTCATCCCCGAACGCCCGCAGGTCCTGGACGGTTTCCGGAGTGGCATTCCCCTGTATCTGGAAGTTCACGTTAACCGGAGGCGGGGAGATAGCCGCCGGGGAGAGCATAGCGGAGACGGCGGGCGCGGCCTTTGCCTGCAAGGCGGAGGTCTGCGCGGCATTCAGCACCTTTTCCCCGCCGTTGAAGAACATCAGCTCCGGCCCGTCCTCTCCTACGTAGGCCCAACCCGGCTGTGCATAGCCGGTGCCGCTGGCATAGCCGCGGCTGGTCCGGTTTGCGGCCCACGCGCTGTCGGCATAAGAGGGACCGCCCAGAGCGTTCAAAGCGGCCCCCATCACATCACGATAGGCGGACCGCACATAGGGCAGCATGTCGTTTGCCGCATTGATGTAGCCTTGAATGGTGGCCCGGCCCGCTTCCGCCGCCTCGTCCCCCAGGTCCATGGCTTCGACATCCTCCAAAAGGGCCGTTTGCAGCTCGTCCATTGTGTTTGTATAGTCGGTTTGCAGGTCTGCAATACTTCCGGCGGCCAATTCCTGCTCCTTCTGGAGTTCACGCCAGTTGGCCACCATGTCGCGCAGCTCTTCATCTGTTGCGTTGGCCAGACCGGCCACCGCGTTAACACTGTCCGAGCTCCCGTCCGCAAAGCTGGCGATTACTCCGCTCAGGCCCTCAATATCAGCGCTGCGCTCGGTCAGGGATTTCAGATTGGCGTTGTAATCCCTCCAATAGGTGACCTGGCTCTCCAGAGCGCCGTTGATACTACCCGCGCTGGTTGCGGCCACCTCTGCGGCCTCATCCCAGAGCGCATACTGTCCAGCTACGGATTCCAAAGCTGCGGTATAGGCCTCCTGGTAGGCCTCCGTGAGCGAGGCCATTTCCCCGGCGACGCTTCCGACAGCCTGTTCCAGCTCCTGGGCCTGTGCGGCGGCCTCTGCTTCGGCGGCAGTCTGTTCCTCCGTGACTCCGGTCAATTCCCCAATGGTCTTTTGGGCGCTCTCAAATTCCGATTCAGCGGCGGCCACCGCCTCTGCGTCTGCGTGAATAGCCGCATTGAGATTTTCGATGGTGCTCTCGGCCTCGTACATCTCGTCGCGGTATCCGTTGATGGCGCTCTCCAGCTCGTAGTATTCGCTGGAAAGCGCTGTGCCGTTTTTGGCCGCTTCCTCCGAGAGCTCATTCATCCGCACCAGGGCGGCGTCCCACTTCTTTTCCGCCGTCTCCAGCTTGGTCTGCGCTTGGGTCAGCTTGACCTTGTTTTCCGCAGCCTCCCGCAAAACAGCTCCGTACTCGTCGTACAGAGAATTGAGGTATTCCTGATATGCCTGGGCCTCGGCGCTTTTTTTCCACGCCGCGATATTTGCCGTCAATGCGTCTGTGCTGGTCTCCAGGGCATAGGTCGTGCGGCCATATTGGCCGGTGGTCTGGCTGATGCTGTCGGACAGCTCCGGCATGGTCCGCAGAAGGAGCGCCAGGGTATTTTGGTACTCCTGGTTCTGTTTCGCGTTCTCACCCTCTGCGGCCTCAATTTCCTTCAGCTTGCCGATATAAATACCGGCTACATCCGCCGTGGCCACAATCTGAGTAGCCGTCTCCTGATAGGAAGCCCCGGCCTCGTCCATGGCCTCCCGCATATCTCGCGCGGCTTCCGTCAGCTCCTTCACGGAGGGAGCGCCAGATTCGGCGGCAGCGCCTAACGCAGTCACCACCCCAACAACGCCCGCAACGGCGGCGGTCACCCCCATGATGATGTTGACGCCGGGCGTAGCCGCTGTAAGCGCCCCCATCAGGGGAATCAGCACCTTTGTCGTAGCGGCCACCCCGGCGAGGGCAACGGCCCCGGCTCCCACGGCTCCTGCGGCGGCTGTGAGGCCCTTCACCAACGCGGGATGCTCCTGCACAAAGCCGTTGACCCAGGTGAGCACCTCAGTCCCGATTTCAGCCGACTTGCGTAGCTCCGGGTTGAATTGCTCCCCGATGGTGACCTGCAGAGCCTCCCATGCGCTGTTCAGAAGGGTAAGCTGGCCGTTGAGGTTGTCCAGCCGGATATTCGCCATCCGCTCCGCCGCGCCGGTGCAGTTATCCACATTAGCGGTAAGTTTTTGCACATCCCCCCCGGCGGCATTCATCAGCGCCAACCAGCCGGACATGCCCTCCTGACCCGCGATGGTTGAGGCATAGCTGATTTGCTGCGCTTCAGACAGACCGCTCCACGCGGCGCGGCTGTCTGCGAGGACCTTGTTTAGGTCCCGTGCGCTGCCGTCTGCGTTGTAGAAGGACACGCCCAGCTGCTCTGTCAATACCCCCAGCGCACCCAGCTTGGTCGAACTGGCCCCCGCGTCGGTGGAAAGCCGTGTGAGAATGGAGCGCAGCGCTGTGCCCGCCTGAGAGGCTTTGATGCCGCTGTTGGCCATCAGACCAATGGCCACCGCCGCGTCCTCGGCGGAGTAGCCCAGTGCCCCCGCCACCGGGGCGACATACTTGAACGTATCGCCCATCATAGCCACATTGGTGTTGGCGTTGGAGGCGGCCACAGCCAGAATGTCGGCAAACCGTCCGCTGTCCGAGGCTGTCATACCAAAGGCTGTCAGCGCGTCGGTGACGATATCCGAGGTAGCGGCCAGGTCCTCTCCAGAGGCCGCCGCCAGGTGCATTACGCCCTCCAGGCCGTCCAGCATATCGTTTGCTTTCCACCCGGCCATTGCCATATAGCCCATGGCGTCCCCGGCCTCTTTGGCCGTAAACTTGGTGCTGGCGCCCATCTCCTTGGCCTTATCGGACAGCAGGGCCATTTCCTCCGCCGTCGCGCCGGAAATAGCCGCTACGCCGGACATGGCCTCCTGAAAGTCTGCCGCCACGCCGACGCACTCCAGATAGGCCTCTGCAAGCTCCTTCATCGCCGCGGTGACGCCAGCGGCGGCAATGGCGCTCTGGATTGCTCCAAATGCCTGGACGGACTTCTCGCCAAAGCTGGCGGCGCTGTGGGCGGCATTGTCCTGGGCGGACTCCAGCTCCTTGATTTTGGCGGTCAGCTCGGCGTCCTTCTGGGCCAGATTGCCCGTATCCGCCCCGGCCTCCTTCAGCCGTTCGCCCGTGGCCTCCAGCTTCTGGTTCTGCCGCTCCAGGGCCGCCTCGGCCGTCTTGATGCGTTCTTCCAGCTTGACCTTTTCCCGCTCCAGACCGGCGGTGGAACCCTCTGTCTCATCAATCTCCTTCTGAAGAAGCTCATGCTGCTTTTGCAGGCTCTCCAGCTTGGAGCAGGTAGCCTCGATTGCGCTCTGCTGTTTCTGGTAGGACGCGATATCGCCCTGTACCCGGTGGAGGCTCTGAATTTCCTTTCCCAGCCGGGTAAACTCCGCCTGAGCCTTGGAGAAGGTGCCACTGAACCCGCCGTTGAGCTTGGCGTTGATAGCGAATAACATCTCATAACTTTTTCGACTGTCCACGCCATCCCTCCTGTTTGCGCAAATGAAAACGGCCCAAGGCTGTTTAGCCTTGAACTGTTTCAAGTTATTGCTTTTTCATTTTATCGGTAAAAACTTTTTTGCTGTTCTCAGATTGTGTAATCCATCTGCAGTGGAAGATGAAGCCGGGGAGTGATCCCCGGCCTACTACTTGCCATTGGCGGCCTCCTTCGCCTCGGCTACGATGACGTTGTTGGTTTTGATCCACAAGCCCAGCTTCCACAGTGGGAGGGAAAGCCAATACGGAACAGGAGTGTTATTGTTTTGGGCCAGAATCATGCACTGCTTTCGGAGCCATAGCCCGCCGTCGCCGGTTACGACCCCGAGCGCAGTAAAAAACGCCGGGCACTGAAATAGATTTTGTGGTAGTCCCGCAGGGGCAGCGCCTTCAGGAAGTCGGCGTCCACAATGCGGATGCCATTGTCATCCCGGTTGGCACAGGCCCGGACAGCCATGCCCGCCAGATAGGGGCCGGTGAAGGCGGGGACTGTCAATGTATAACCGTGCCGGAGCATATCGTCCTCAATGGCGTCGTGGTCCGCGCCCTTCAGCGCCCCCCAGTTGAAAATCAGCTCCGCGACGATGTGGCCCCGGAACTCGAAAGGCTTCTCAAAGGTGTGCGTGTAGGTCAAGACATCCGACTCGGCCTTTGCTTCGTTCTCCAGTTGAACGGCGATCTCTGCGCTGGTGGCAAAATCGGTTTTTTTCTCAGTACTCATGGTGGATGCTCCTTTCAAAAATTTTACGTAATTTGTGCAATTCCCCTTGACATTACATAAAGTGTGTACTATAATAAAATCATGGAAGGGGTGGTATGATGAAACGCCGGGACCTACTAAAAGAGCTGCAAGATGCCGGATATTCCATCCTCCGGGATGATGGAAGCCACACAAACCTGTGGAAGCCTGGCAGCAGGGTTATCCAAGTTCCACGGCACCGCGAAATCAATGAGAACACCGCAAGACAAATTCTGAAGGACGCAGGACTGAAATAAGCCCTGCGCCCTCCATAAAATAAAATGGGAGGTAACACGATGAACACATTTGTATATCCTGCTCTGTTCCACTTCAATGAAAATGATAGGTCGTTCACGATCACCTATCCCGATCTTCCTGGCTGTGTCTCTGAGGGAAAATCCCTGGAAAACGCCCTGTATATGGCTCAGGACGCTTTGAGACAGTGGCTGGAGTGTACGCTTGAAGTCGGGCAGGAAATCCCTGCCGCCAGCCGTGTGGAGGACGTTGCCCATGAACAGGGGGAATTTGTCAATCTGGTCCGCGCAGAACTGAAAGACAACCGCGCCGTCCGGCGCACGGTCAGCATTCCAAAGTGGATGTACGATGCCGCCACGGGCGCAAATCTCAGCCTGTCCCGCGTTTTGCAGGACGCCTTGAAAGAGCGCCTTAATGTCCAGTAATAGAGAGGGCCGTCCTTCACGGACGGCCCTTGTTATTATTTGCCCAGCGCCTTGCGCACCGGGGCCATGTAGTCCACGCCGAGGATGACGCAGCGCATATTGCGCTTGTCGACTTCCCACAGCTGCTCGCCGTTCTTGTAGGCGGCGAAGTAGTACACCACATACTCGCCGGAGGTGTCGGCGGACGCCATAGGTGCCACGGTGCCAGGGGTGGTGGTCTTGGGTCGTACGATCATTACGTACTTGTCCGCCCAGAGGCCCACATCGGCTTGCTCAACGTCCCAATATTCCTCCGCCACCCGCATATCCAGCTGGTGCTTCTTGGGGGACATCAGCTTTACCGCGTCCCCGTGGGGCGTGAGCCATGTGATATTGGTGGTCATATTGGCCACCATACCGTACAGCGGCACCTCCATCTCGCCCATCATCCCAGCGCCAGAGATGTTGACACAGGGGAAGGCAATGGACGGAAGCTGTACCTTGGCCACGCCCAGCAGGTTGATGCTGTCTTCATAAATTTCAAGGTTGATATAGGCCGCAGGCTGTTTTGTGCTCATGGTTTACCTCCTTCAGATTGGTCTTATCCCCGGCAAAATCCCAGACGTTTGGGATTTTGCCAAGGGGCTGGGTGTTCACGCGGCCAGGTTGAGTGCGCTGGTCAGGTAGTCCACATCAAATTCCAATGTGAAGTGGCATTCCTGCATGGGCACAGGCGGGGTCAGGTAGATATGGAACGATATGATACCGGATAGCAGACTGGTCACCGGGTTCTCCGATGCCTTCAGCTCCACCCTGGCCCCCAGAAGATACTCCTGGCTCACCAGGCCGTTGAGCCAGATGTTGCATGTGTCCTGGATGTTGTCCATGAGCCGCAGGTTCATAGGCTTGTCCAGCTTGTTCCAGAACGTGCGGATCAGGGTGTTGGCCACAAAGTCGAACATCCGGGAGACGGGAATGAACTGGTCCTTTACATCGGTGTTGCCGGGGTAGCACGCGGTATAGTTGTTCCGCGCCGTCCAGCCCATGGACATAAAGTTCAGAGCAGTAACAATACCGTAACCCGCAATGATGTTGGATTGCTCGAAGGTCAGGGTGACCTCCGTGCCGTCCTCCAGGCAGCACCCATCCATCTTGAAATTCTTGTTGGACGGGGACTCATAGGGCACGCCGCTGTTGGCGGTGTCCACCTGAGCCATGAGGCCCGCCAGCTGGGTACTCATGTGGAACTGGTAATCGCCCAACTTCACCTGGGGCCAGCAAAGAATCTGGTTGGGGTCAACCATGTTGTTCTTGTTCTTCCAGGGGGTGAGGGCGGAATACTCCGTTACCCCTTCTGCGCTGCAATCCACGTCCACCAGGGCCTTGGCGCGGAACAGGCCGTTGATGCCCTCCGACTTGGTGGCCATGACGGCGGCCACCACGCTATCGTGAGACCAGCCGGGGGCGCAGATCAGGTCGGGAATTAGGCCCACCGTACTCATGCAGGCGTCGATGACGCCCAGGCCCTCCACGATGTCGGTCTTCGCCACCGCTTCGGGTTTGACGATCCCGTACTTGATGTACAGCTCGGCGGCATCGTAGTGCTCGCCGCCGTCCAGCAGCTCCACCAGGCAGACGTCCGCATTCTCGTCGTAGAGGACACTGTAGTCCGTGTCCAGCTCCAGCACGGTTCCAAAAGCGGCCTCCGCGCTGACCTGGATGGTGGCGGCGATGGCGTCAAAGGGGATGGACGCCTGATGTTCCACCACGGGGACAGCCGTCTGGCCGTCCCCGGCCTCACTGTCCTTCATGCTGGCCCGGCTGGAGTCCAGCACGTTGCAGAACACCACCGGCTGGCAGCCGTACAGCTTGAAATGGGAGTACATGAACTCGCACAGGGGATACTTCTGCCAGTCGTAGGAAAAGCCCAGCTGGGCCACCGCCTCGTCCCAGCTGGTGGCCAGCACCGGCATGTTGGCCTTCGCCGGGTCGCTGGCGGAGTGGACGGGGGCCACCCCCACCACGAAGGGGATACTCACGTCAGCCAGCACAGGGGTGCTGACCGCCGTGGCATTCTCGTATACATGAACGCCAAGGTTCAATGCCATGATGTTTCCTCCTTACGCTTTCCCCAGAATGCGTTGGCAGTTCTTATACAACGCATTGCCGGGTTTCTTCACCTTCAGCCGGGCTTCCGGGAGTTTGTCCCCGGAGACGATGAGGGTCTTGACCAGGGGGTACTTCTTGACAGCCTCGTCCCACTTGGCCAGAGCCTTCTTCCGCGTCCCCCGGCAAATATCGCCATGCTGGATGAGGCCCGTGATGCCAGGGCCGATGTAGCAGTAAAAGCTATCGGCAGTGGCGGTCTTCTCCTTCTTAGGAGTGGGGGCCGCCTGGGGCTCCAGGGTATCCGCCGCCCCGGTAGTCTGGTTGATTTTTTCCATGGGGTACCTTCCTTTCAATTACAGGGAGTTTCCATGTGGAAATCATCTCCCCGGAGTAATACGGTGCAGAGTCCTCTGGGTAGACAAGACTTTCCAGTCCGGCCTCCCGGTCTAACACAAATTGCTTGCCAACCACGCCCTGCTCCAACAGATCAAGGCGCAGCCGTTCCATCAGATTCAGCAGAGCCAGTCCGCCCTCCTGCTCGTCAGGGTAATACACACAGAAAATGGTACGGACGGTAGCTTCCGCTGTCCCGCTTCGTCCAGGTGTCTGCGCATCCTTGCCCGTGATGATCTGGTGGAGAATATAGGGCGCCTTTTTCTTGGCCGCCTTGCCGTCCGGCAAGCGGGCGCGGTATACCTCGGCGGGCCGGGGCTGGGGCGGCTCCTTGTCCTCCTTCTGCTGTGCCACAGGCAAAATCAGCTTGTGAACAGAAGCCTCTGTAAATGCTTTCAGCTGCTCCAGCAAAACAACCTTTGTCATACTTACCTCCCCCAGCCGTTGAGAACACGCAAAATCTCATGGTCAATGCGCTTCTCATAAGTTTCCGCCATCTTATCCTCAATCTCGTCCATGACATCCTCGTTGGAGTACATCATCTGCGGGGTGGCCGGTCCATAGAGTTCTTCCACAGGGAATCGTTTTACCCCAAGGCGCTCATAGACGCCTCGGTGTCCGCCCATCTGCGCGGTAAAGGCACGGTCCATCGTTGCCGCCGCCCCGGACCTTTTCACCTGGGTAACCACCTGCCCGCTGTTGTTGACGCGGGTGTTGAATTTTATCAGGGGAATCACATTCCCACGGAAGCCGAACACCACCGACAGCCCGCCGCCGGTATCCCGGACAAAATGATTGATGTTCCTGGTCTGTGACAGGAACTCGCTTTGACTGATGGAATATTCTCTTGTGACCGGCTGCTTCGCGGCGGTCTTTCCGGCGGCCGCCGCGCGTGTCAATGCGCCGCCCACTGCCTTATAAATCCCGCCATTGATGCCAGCCAACAGCTTTGTCACCCTATCAAGACTATCCTCCGCAATATCCACGGTCAGTCCGGCATAGGTTGAATGCTGACCCTCCGATCTGACAATATCGCTCATTCGTCAATCGCCTCCAACTCCACCCGCAGCATACCCAGCTCACAGACCGAGGACGCGATGTAGAACTCCCGGAAGAATCCCCCGCCGCCTTCCTTGTCATTAATCCTGATGCGGGTACCCTTTTCTGGCTGTTTGCCGCCCAGGTCATCCCGGGCACAATGTAGCACCGAGGACACCAGGAAAAGCCCTTGGACATGATCGCTTACCAGCTGGTGCCGGTCCTTTTCCTTGAGGCCGGAGAGAACGATGGGAATATCCTCATAGCGTTCCCCGTCATATTCCACGGTGCGCTTCTCCGCGAACTCGTCCACATTCAGGAACACGTTGTGGATATCGTCGGTCAGCATATCCTTGAAGCTCATACCACGGGGGCCTCCGCGCCCAGCTCGGGCGGGGCCTCGCCGCCAGCCTCCGGCGGGGCCTCAACCTCGACTTCAACCAGCAGATCGGCAATGTCGCCCTTGTTCTTGCACCGGCTGACATCCACGCCCAGGTCCCCGGCCAGTTTCTCCATATCGGGCCGCCGCATCAGCATCAGGCTCTCCCGGGTGAAATGGCCGTCCACGATGTCCATCGTTTCCGCCGAACCCGGCAGGTCCCCAACGGGGGTATCGCTCCCGCCGTTTTCCAGCCCCTCCACGGGCGGGTCCTCGCCGGGCGGGTTGATACCCGCCCCGCCGCCGTCCCCGCCGTCCACGGGGCTGTCATCGTCGCTGGCGGGGCTCATAACAGGCCGCGTCACATATTCCGCCACGCTCCGGGCGACAAGCCGCCTTTCCTCGGCGGCAGGAAGCGCGAGTTCCCCGTCGGCGGCGGTCTTGTAGCCCTTGGACGTTCCGCAGGTGCCGCAGATAATTCTAATCATGACCTACTCCTTTCTCTCCCGGTCAGTCCGCGAGAACCTTTTCCGCCGCCGTCCAGGGATTGAGGGTCTTGGGCACAAACAGCGGCCGGCAGGAGACCGTCGTTTCATCCACGGGCGGCTTGACAGTGGACAGATAGTTGGGCACTCGGGTCCCGGCATGGGTGTGCCATTGATTGTCCATCTCCTTCTGGGTGACCGCGCCATACAGTCCCTTGCCGCAATCGGGGGCGGTGACAATGGCACTGCCGCTGGCCAGGAATGGAGTCTCCACTCCGGTTTCGTCCTGGAAGGTGCCGTCATTAACGAAAATCTCCAGCCTGCGGCCGCCGAAGTTGAATCTACCCAGGCTGGTGACATAGGGCGTCAGCTCCTGGGGATTGATAGCGCCGTAGTCCGCCCGGCGGTTAT
>CAJUDT010000042.1 GCA_910585415.1 uncultured Flavonifractor sp. | reverse complement strand
AGTATCATCAGGTCAGCTTCGCCGACCGCTTCTGGCAGGACCTGGAGGGCCCGCCAACGGAGGGGGACCCCTTTGAGACGAAAGGAGACGCGATATGAGCGTGATTGAACTGGCCTCCGCCGCCTCGGCGGCGCGGGATATTGAGACTATCACAGCGGAAATTTTAGAGCTGAAGCAGACGGCGGGCAGCGCCATTTTGAACATCGGCCAGCGGCTCATTGAGGCCAAGGAGATGCTGGACCATGGGGAATGGCTTCCGTGGCTGGAGGAACGGGTCGAATTTTCAGAACGCAGCGCCCAGAACTTTATGCGGCTTGCGCGAGAGTGGTCAAATCCGCAGACGCTTGCGGATTTGGGAGCCTCCAAAGCCTTGACGCTCCTGGCGTTGCCGCCTGTGGAGCGGGAGGAATTTCTGTCAGAAGAGCATGTTGTGAACGGAGAGGCAAAATCTGTTGTGGACATGTCCGCCCGCGAGCTGGAGAAGGCGGTAAAGGCGCGGGACGCGGCCCTGAAGCAGGCGGAGCTGGACCGTGCGGAGAAGGACGCCGCCCGGCAGGCGCAGGAGAAAATGCAGGCTGATTTGACCTTTGCCAACGAGCGCCTGGCGGGCCTGCGGGAGGAATTGGAGGCCCTGAAGAACCGGCCCATAGACGTGGCGGTGGAGTGTGCCTCCGAGGCGGACTTGGCCAAAGCCCGCGCCGAGGGGGAGGCCGCAAAGGCGGCGGAGCTGGCCCAGCTCCAGGAGGCGCTTGAGAAGGCCGTCCAGGCCCGTCAGGCCGCCGAGGCCCAGTTGGCCGCCGCGCAAAAGACGCAGGCCCCCTCTCCTGTCTCCGCCGACAAAGATTTGACCCAATTCGCGGTCTATTTCGACCAGAGTCAGGAAATTGCCAGCAAAATGCACGGAATTTTACTCAAAATCCGCAAGCGGGAGGACCCGGCGGCGGCGGGGAACCTGGAACAGGCCTTGCGGGCCCTGGGGGAGAAGATTGGAGGGTACGCCCAATGAGTTTGACCACAGCCCTGGAAAAAATCACCGCCCAGCAGCCGAAAACGCGGAGCGCCGTGTGGATGGTGGGGGAGCAGCTCAAGGACCTGCTCCGGGCGGAGCCCCATCTGGCGGAGCTGGTGGAGCAGGACCTGGAGGCAAGGGAGCTGTCCCTGACGGCGTGTGAGCGGAAAATCAAGGCCCATGCCGACAGGCACAAGACGGGGAATTTTGCCTGTGTCACCCCGTTGGAAGCGGAAGAAATCATCCGGGAATTTTACGGTCTGCCCGCCGCCGGGGCGGACTGCCCGGAGCCGGTCCCGGACAACGTGTTCCACCTGGAGGACTTCTTCTGATGGGCACAAAAAGAACGCCGGACTGCCGCGCCCTGGTCCCCAGGACCCCGCCGGTGGAGCTTTGGGCGTGGGCGCGGAAGGAGCTTTCGGAGGACTTGAACCGGCACGGCCTGCTCTACCAGGCGGAGTGGGTACAGGACTGGGGATTGGAGCCGTTTTTGGACGAGTGGGCGGAACCACGGAAGCGCAAAATGGTCCGGGTATCCTGCTCCTGCTGCGGGGAGAGCCAGCTGCTCCACTGGGGCCGCACGGAGAAGGGGTACGGCTTTGTTCTCCCGGAGGATGTGGAGGGGGACTGGGGGCACGCCGTTGTTTCCTCCGGGGACGAGTGCCGGTGTCCCATATGCGGCGCGTCCGTACTGGTGCGGAAGCGGGCAGAGGTGAAGGACTATTTTGTCACGGCGGAGGCTGTGTGCATGTCCGCCGCCCTGGTGGGGGAGGACAACCGGCTGGCCCTTACCGGCTGGCACATCCAGCGGCGGGCGTACAAGTCCGGGGGAGAGCGCCTGGAGGTTTTGCCTGTGGAGGCCTACGTGTTCGGGCCCCATGAATGCGCCAAACTGATGGGCTGGCGGAAGGGGTACAGCGGACACGGCGGGTATTTTGTCCAGTACAGCCGCCAGTGGCGTCAGACGGGGAACTGGACAGAGCGCTGGGGGCGGGAGGAACACATTTTCGGGCTCACCCCAGAGCTCCTGGCCCGGAGCGCCCTGCCCCATTGCAAATTGGATGTGTACATGACCGCCCGGCCTGGAGCGCGGCATTACCCGGTGGCCTATCTGCGGCTGTACCAGGCGCACCCCAACGTAGAAAGCCTCCTGCTCCATGGCCTGCCCCGGGTACTGGACGGCCTGATTGCCAACGGGGTCAACGACCGGCTATGGGATGAGAACCGGCGGGGGAGTTTGGAAATGCCCGCCATCGACTGGACCCAGAGCCGTCCGGCCCAAATGCTCCATCTGACCAAGACGGAGCTGGTCATGGCCCGGCGGCAATGCTGGGGGCTTTTCCTCTGGGAGCTCTTTACAGCGGCGAAGCAAATCGGGGAGCAGCTGACGGAGGACGAGGTACAAGACGCGTTCTGTCTGGGGGACGAGCACTTAGCGCTGCTGGCCCTTTGGGGGCAGGTGGGGAAGAGCATCCGGTATCTTCTGCGCCAGTGCGAGACACTGGCCCAGGAGACGGACGATGCCGGGGCGGACCCAATACCGGACACACAGATTTTGGCGGATTACTGGACCATGGCCCAACAGCTGGGCCGGGATTTAAGCGACCCGGCGGTGCGGTATCCGGCGGATTTGATTGCGGCCCACGACCGGGCGGCGGAGCAGTTGAGGGGGCGGGGCGAGGCAGACCGGGCGAATCTCTTCCGCCTGCGGCGGAAGGTGCTGAAGAAGTATACCTTTGTGTCGGACGGCCTGCTCATTCGCCCGGCGGCCAGTCAACGGGAGCTGACCGCCGAGGGAGACGCGCTGCATCACTGTGTCGGGAGCTATGGGAAGCGGCACGCCCAGGGGGCGACGGCGATCTTTTTCATCCGCCGGACCTGTCAGCCCGGTACGCCCTACTTTACCTTGGAGCTGGATGAAGGCGCCCTCACCGTCCGGCAGAACCGGGGCAAGTACAACGGCCCCCGCACACCGGAGGTGGAGGTTTTTGAGCAGAAATGGCTTGCCTGGGTCCGGGCGGGAGCGCCCAGGGATAAACATGGCCGCCCGGTTGTAAGGGCCTTGAAGCACGGAAAGGAGTATGTGGCGTGACCATAAAAGGCTTCATCACTTATTGCCGCGAAGTGGCAGAGATAAACAGGGCATTCGGGTCATATCTGAACGAATTGGCCGGAACCTTAGAAGGGGGCAGTCTGCCCGCCGGGCCGCTGACTCTGGATGAACTGCGGGAGATGGACGGGGAGCCAGTGTGGATCGTTCCGATGCGCGGAAGCGGCGGTTTCTGCACTTGGATGCTGGTTGATGCAGAATACGAGCTATGTCGAGAGGCCCATGGCGAAATGGCGGTGTTCGAGAACTGCGGAAAGACTTGGCAGGCCTACCGCCGCAGGCCGGTGGGGAAGGGGATGGAATCATGAAAAAGAGAAGCCGCTCCTTTTGCCTGGGCGCGGAGGACGCCAAGTTCCGGCGGCTGCTGGGGGAAGGCTTTCAGGCTACCGCGCTGCTCCTGGAGCGGGGCGGAGCGTGGGACCTGGTAGCGGTGGAGCCGCCGGAACCGGAAGAGCCTCCAGCGGCGGAGCCGGAGAAACTTGGTTTCAAGAGAATGCTGGCAGATGAAAAGCGGGAGATATACAAAAAACTGCTGCGCTGCCGTAGAGAGCGTGGGTTGGGGTGCTTTCAAGAATTGGCGGAGCAGGCGGAGGGCCTGACGGATGCGGACTTCCGCGCCGCCTTTCTGGGGGAGCTCCTGCCGGATTCCTTGTGGCGGCGGATTGGGCAAGTGCTGGCGGACCATCAGGAGGGAGTGGAGTAGATGTCCAAAGCAATCAAGCACATTCAAGCGGGGCTGCTCCACATTGAGGTGCTGGGGAGCGTGCCGGAGAGGGTGAAAAAGCGGCGCTCGGCGCGGGCGGGGCCCACGCCGCCCGCCCAGCGCTTCTACAACCTCAAGCACTCCTGGCAGGAGCTGGAGCTGACCATTGCCGCCAATTTTCAGGGACACGACCTGGTACTGACCTTCACCTATGACGATGGGCGCCTGCCCCCGGACAAAGCCGCCGCCGGGAAGCAGTTTCAAAAATTCATCCGGCGGCTACGCGGCACCCGGCGGAAACGGGGGGCGGAGCTGCGGTATATCTACGTGACGGAGGGCTTTCACGCCAAGGGCACGGACGGTCCCTTTGCGGCCGACGGGGCGCTGGAGGACAAACGGCTTCACCATCATGGGGTGTTCAATGTCACCGGGCCGGGAGACTTGGAGGAAATCCGCAGTCTCTGGCCGGGCGGCGGGTACGTCCGGGCCGAGCCGGTGGACGTACATTATTACCGGGAGCTGTCCAAGTATCTGACCAAGGAGGCGCGGGCGTTCGGAAAGCCCAAACCGGGGGAGCGGACCTGGCGGGGGTCCCGGACTCTGAAAAAGTATCAGGTGGAGTACATCGAGATTCCCACGGAAAGCGTGACCCTCACCCCGCCCTTTGGCGCGGTGGACTACGCCCAGTTCGGGGAACAGAATCCATACGGCTACGGGGTGTGCGTGGGAGCCCGGTACCTGCTCTTCCCCAAAGCGGAGGCCAGCGCTTACAGTTATTCCCAAGGCCGCCGCCCGCCTCCTTAATAATTTTTCATCTTGAAACAAGTCTTAATAATCCGACCGGGTATGTAGAAAGAGGGAATGGCACTTGCAATCACGAGGGAAAGCTGATAGACTAAAGCTGAAAGATGGATTGATTGTCTGTCCTGTCTGCCGCCAGAAAACGAACCAGGTGGTACGGGAGGACACCACGGCCCGGAACCTGGTACTTTGGTGCCGGAACTGCAAAGCCGTCCATCTGGTGGATATCGAATTTGGCCAGTGCTTCTTGATAAGCCGGTGCCGGTGAACTCTCTGCGTGAGGGCTCATTGGCGCTGGTTTTTTTATTTTGCCCGGAGGTGACAGCCCGTGGGAAAACGACCGCCCAGGCCCTGCCGGTATCCCGGCTGCGGGGAGGTAACCGCCGACGGCTGGTGCCCGGCGCACCGGCCCCGGCGGGCCAAGCGCGGGGCCAGCGCTCAATGGCACAAGTTCTATCTAACCCGCCTTTGGCGGGATACCCTGCGGCCGGGCCAGCTCCTGCGGGAGCCCTTTTGCCGGGCCTGCGCCGGGCGGGGCCTGCGGACGCCCGCCACGGAGGTGGACCACATCCGCCCCCACAAGGGGGATTGGAACCGGTTCGCCGACCCGGACAATCTGCAAAGCCTCTGCCACTCCTGCCACAGCCGCAAGACGATGGCGGAAAACCGGGGGAATCCGGGCGGTTTTTGATGGCTCTGGCGGACCTGTCCGGCCTCAGCCTTGGGCGCGCCCAGGCGGGCCCAGGTGCGCGGGGGCGGGGGCGGGCGCGAGGAACACAGCTGCGTTACCGGGCAGAAAGCCCTTGGGCTGCAACGGGTTGGGAGCGCTATGGAAGTTCTTTTGGGTACTTTTCTTTCAAGAAAAGTACCTCCCCCCACCCCAAAAAAGTTTTGGTGGAACGCCGGCAGACCGCGCCCACCCCTCGGTGTGGGATTTTTTCCCCACAGAATATCACGAAAGGAGCGAACCTCAATGCCAGGTCCCAGACAACGCCTGGAGGTGCTGGAGGGCAAGGGCCGCAAGCACCTCACCAAAGCCGAAAAGGCCCGCCGCGCCGCCGGGGAGGCCCGGCCGGAGGTCCCCAGACAAATCCGCGCCCCCGGATACCTCCCCGACGGGGACCGGGAGGCGTTCACGGAATTGGGAAAAAAGCTGCGGGACTGCGGGCTGTTTACCGTTCTGGACGGGGACGCCCTGGCCCGGTACCTGCTGGCGCGAAGGAGCTGGCTGGAGGCCACCATGGACGTGCTGGAGGTCCAGCGGGGCGGCGCGGGGGAGGATGGACAGCGGACGGTGGACCTGGAGCGGCTGGAGTCAGCCAGCCGGATTCAGGACCGGTTTTTTAAGCAGTGCCAGAGAGCGGCCGCTGATTTGGGGCTCACCGTCACCAGCCGGTGCCGGTTGGTGCTGCCGGAGGGGGCTCAGATGGAGGAAAATCCCCTGGAGACTCTGCTGAGGGAGCG
This sequence comes from uncultured Flavonifractor sp., assembly GCA_910585415.1. Lineage (GTDB taxonomy): Bacteria > Bacillota > Clostridia > Oscillospirales > Oscillospiraceae > CANAAV01. The sequence goes on along the minus strand of CAJUDT010000042.1, from coordinate 14,193 downwards.
GATGGAACGTGCCTGAACAGGTGGAATTGGGAAGCGGTGTGCGCCTGCCGGAACAGGTGGAGTTGGCGCCGGGCGTGACTGTGCCGGAGCCGGGGGATGGGAGCGTGCTGCGGTTCGATGAGCAGGCCGTCCAGGATGTGCGGGATTTCTTTGGCCTGCTGTGCTTTGGACAGAACCAGTGGGCGGGCAGGCCCTTTCAGCTGCTCCCTTGGGAAGAAGAGGCCATTCGGCTCTTTTATGGGGTGCGGGTCCAGGATGCGGACGGGCGGTGGGTGAGATATCGCCGGTTTCTTTACGATGAGCTGCCCAAGAAGAACGGTAAGAGCGAATTTGCCGCCGGGCTGGGGCTGTATCACCTGCTCTATGACGGGGAGAACAGGGCCCAGGTGGGGGTCTTTGCCGCAGATAAAAATAATGCGGATATCATCTATCAGGCCGCCAAGTATATGGTGGAGCATACCTGCCTGGGCTGGCCGGAGGGTGCGCCGCTGGCCTGGGCGGTGGACAGCAGGAGGGAAATTCATACCCGCCTGGGCGGGGTGCTCAAGGTGTATTCCAGCGACGCGGAGACCAAGCACGGGTATTCCTTCTCCGCGATTCTCATTGACGAGCTCCACGCCCAGAAAAACAGGCGGCTGTGGGATGTGCTCACCGCGGGCACCGACGCGGCCCGGCGGCAGCAGGCGGTTATCGTCCTCACCACCGCCGGGGACGACCCGGACCGGAAGTCCATCGGTTGGGAGATTCATGAGAAATGCCGCAGGCTTCTGGCCTGGCGGGCGGGGAGGCCGGAGCGGGAGACCGACACAGACGATTCCCAATGGCTGCCCATTATGTACGGTATCGGCGTGCTGACCGGGGACGACCCGGACCGGGCGGCGGAGCTGGATATAGAGGATGAGGACCTCTGGCGCAGGTGCAATCCGGGCTATGGCGTGACCATCGGTATCCGGCAGTTCCGGGCGGAGGCCCGGGCCGCCCGCCAGAGTGAGGCCGCAGAACGGACCTTTCGGTGGTTACGGCTCAACCAGTGGATTGCCGTCAAAAGCGTGGGGTGGGTCCCCCTGACCGTGTACGACAAGACCCAATGGAACCGGCCTGAATGGAAGGGGCTCAACGTGCTGGAGCGGAAAGAGGCCGTCCGGGAGGCCCTGGGGGGGAAGCGGTGCTTTGGGGGGCTGGATTTGTCCAAGAGCACCGACCTGACGGCCCTGGTGCTGGTGTTCCCACCCCAGGAGGGGTTGGAGCATTGGGCGGCGCTCTTCTGGGCCTGGAGGCCGGAGGACGGGGTGCTGGAGGCCGAGCGGCGGGACGGCGTGCCCTATCGGGACTGGGCCAGAGCGGGGTTTCTGGAGCTGTGCGCCGGGGATATCGTGGACTACAGCCGGGTGGAGGCCGTGGTCTGGGAGGCGGCAAAGAGGTTCGATATCCGCGCCCTGGGGGTAGACCCGGCCATGGCCTGGACCTTGACCAGCAGGCTGATGGAGCCTGGGGGCGGGAGGAAGGGGCTGGATGTGCTCACCATCCCTCAGAATATGCTCACCCTCTCCCCGGCCATGAAGAAGCTGGAGCGGCTGCTGCGGGCCCGGGAGATGCTCCATGAGCACAACACCTGCGCCCGGTGGAGCTTTGGAAACGTCCGCTGTTCCGTGGACGGAAATGAGAACATCAAGCCCATGAAGAACCGGAGCGTTGGGAGAATTGACGTTCCCGTCGCCTGGATTATCGCGATGGCCACGGCCATGAACCGGGAAGGCGCGGGGCGGGACCTGCGGGAGGCATTGGAAAGCGGGCGGTTTAGCCTTTGACGCTCCCCACGGCGAAAGGCAGGGGCTTTACGCCACGTTTGGTAAGGAGGAACCGATGAGGGACAAAGAAAATACCCCCTGGAGGGGGTTGGCGGCGGATGTGCTTCTGGTCAGCGGCGGGGTGCTGTGCGCCGTGGGGGCAGGGCTGATTTATCTGCCCGCCGGACTGCTGGCCGCCGGTGTGCTGTGCATATTGGGGGGCTGGCTGGCGGCAAAGGGGGGTGAGAAGCCTTGATTTTTGACCGGGGTATCCGTAAGGCCCCGCGGGCGGCGGGGCGGGTGATGGGCCCCCTCTCCCTGTCCTCCCCCCAGGGGTGGACCGTGGGGGATGAGAGTACCCTCAGCCGGGAGGGGGCTATGAAAATTTCCACCGTCAACCGCTGTGTGGAGCTGCGCTCCGCCTCGGCGGCGGTGCTCCCGGTGTATGTCATGAACGAGAACTCCAAGGAGCGGCTGACCGGGCACCGGCTGGGCCGGGTGCTCTGGGGACGGCCCAATGAGGCGATGACCCGCTTTGATTACGAAAAGCTCATGGGCTGTCACAAGCTGCTCCGGGGAAACGCCTACGCCTGGATTGTCCGGGACCCCGCCAGCGCCGGACCGGTGGAGCTTATCCCCCTGCCGCCGGACTGTGTGACCCCCTATCTGGACCAGGCGGGGCGGCTGTGGTACCTGTTTTTCCACCCCAACACCGGCCAGCTTACCCGGCTGAGTCCGGCGGACGTGCTCCACTATAAGGAGTATTCCGAGGACGGGATTGCGGGCATTTCGGTGCTGCGGCGGGCCGCCCAGACCATTCGCGCCGCCCAGGCCGCACAGGAGTATGAAACCGACGTGTACGCCAACGGCGGACGGCCCTCCGGGGTGCTGACGGCGGAGGCGGACCTGAATGGGGATACCACCGTCACCCTCCCCGACGGGAGCACCCGGACCGTCCGGCAGAAGGACTTTCTCCGGCAGGAGTGGGAGTCCGTCCACAGCGGGCCGGGGAAGCGCTTCCGGGTGGCCGTGCTGGACCTGGGGCTGAAATACCAGCCCATTGCCATGAACAATGCCGATGTGCAGTTCGTGGAGAGCAAAGAAATCCGGGTGGCCGATGTGTGCCGGTTCTTTGGGGTGCCCCTGCATCTGGTCTATGCCGGGAAGCAGAGCTATGACTCCAACGAGCAGAACAGCATTGAATTTGTCAAGTACACCCTTCAGCCCGACGTGACCCCCAGAGAGCAGGAGGACACAGGGAAGCTCCTGCTCCCCTTCGAGCGGGCCCGGGGAGAGCGGGTCAAGCGGGAAATGAAGGTGTTCCTGCGGGGGGACACCGCCGCCCAGGCCGCGTGGTATAAGGCCCTGCGGGAGGTGGGGGCCTACAGTGTGGACGATATCCGGGCCCTGGAGGATTTGCCCAACGTCCCCGGCGGCGGCGGCCGGTACGCCAGCTGGAATTATGGACCCCTGGAGACTTGGGGGGAGTTGAGCGCCCAGCGGGCTGCCGTGCCTTAAATCGGAATTTTTTCTTATGGGAGGTGAGAGAACGTGAATGAAATCCGAAAAGCCGCCTATGTGTGCAAGCAGGCGGAGACTGCGGGGGATTTGGAGCTTATCAACCGGCAGGCTTTGCGGGAATTGAAGGCGGAAGAGGTGTTTGCCTTCCGGCTGGCCGCCTGCGACGACCAGGTGGACCGGGACCATGAGCGGTTTACTCTGGCCGCGCTGGAGGGGCTGGCGGAGCGGTTTGTGGGCCGGACGGTGCTCATGGACCACCAGTGGAGCGCCAAGGGGCAGACCGCGCGGGTGTACGCTGGGGCGGTGGAGGAAGAAAAGGGCGTCCACCGGCTGGTGCTGCGGGCCTACATGCTCCGCACCGGGGAGACGGAAGCCGTCATTGCCGCCATTGAGGGCGGGATTCTGCGGGAGGTCTCCGTGGGCTGCGCGGTGGAGCGGGCCCTGTGCTCTATCTGCGGGGCGGACAAGGGCAAAACCAGCTGTCCCCACCGGCCTGGGGCGGTCTACGGCGGGCAGACGTGTCATGTGGACCTGGACGGGGCCAGAGACGCCTATGAGGTGTCCTTTGTGGCCGTGCCCGCCCAGCCGAAAGCCGGGGTGGTCAAGGAGTACGGCGGCGAACAGGGACCCGCCATGGAGGAAGAGGCGCTCTGTCTGGCCCAGGCCCGGCAGGCCCTGGAGGAAAAGCGGTACGGCACATAAAAAACCGGGGATTTACTCCCCGGCTCCGCCTAATCCTCTTTTTTTCCGCCCTGGTTTTCAATGAGCTTTTGGACCTTGCGCTTGGCCTCGTCCAGGTCCTTGCACCCGTCCAGTATCATGTCCACCATTTCCAAAATCGTCTTAAACTGTTTGTCTGTCATAACGATATCCATTTCCTTTCCTCCTGGTTTATCCGCGTGGTGGTTTCCCCCATTATAACACAGAACCGGAAGGAAGGGCAAGGACATCAATCAAATATTGGAGGTATCCCATGACGAGAGAAGAATTGTACGAGCTCAAGCACAAGCGCGCCCAGCTGGTGGAGGAAGGCAAGGGGCTGCTGGCCAAGAAGGACCTGGAGGGCCACGGGGCCAAAATGGCGGAAATCGACCAGCTCAATGGGGAAATCAACGCCGCCGAAAAGCAGCTGGCCGAGGAAGGCCGGTTCGAGGACGGCGAGGGGGGCCTCAAGGCCCTGGCCGCCGCCCAGGCGCGGCAGAAGGATGAGGCCCGGAAAACGGCGGCGGTGGATGAGCTGCGGGCCAGCGGAGAGTATGCCCGGGCCTTTGCCAAGGCCATGCGCCGGGGCGCTCAGGTGAAAAAGTGCGCCGGGGTGGAGGACCTTGCCCCCCTGTATAAGGCCCTCACCGAGAGCGGCGGGACCCCCGCCGGGGCCGACGGCGGATTTTTGGCCCCCATTGACTTTGACCATCAAATCCGCCGCCTGGAAAAGGACTATCTGGACCTGTCCGCCCTGTTTACCGTGGAGACGGTGACCACCCTGAGCGGCTGGCGGGTGGTGGAGGACGGCCTTCCCAAAAAGCTCCCCAAGGTGGCGGAGATGGGGACCATCGGCAAGGAGGACCAGCCCAAATTCCGGCGGGTGGATTACGCGGTGGAGAAGTATGCCGAGCGCCTGCCGATTTCCAACGAGCTGCTGGAGGACAACGCGGCGGGGCTGCTGGCCTACGCGGCGGCGTGGTTTGCGCCCAAATACATCCTGACCAAGAACAGTCTGCTGCTGGCGTTTCTGGAGGGGCTGGCCTCCGCCGCCCTGACCGCCGGGCAGGAGGACAAGCTGCTGCGCAAGGCCCTGATCGCCAAGCTCAACACCGCCCACAGCCGCCGGGCCGTCCTGCTGACCAACCAGAGCGGTTACGCGGAAATGGACGGCTGGGAGGACAAGAACGGCCGGCCTCTGCTGGTCCCCAACCCCGCCGACCCCCAGGTGCTGCGCTACCGGGGACGGCAGGTGGTGTATGGCGACGACACGGAGCTTCCCGGCGGAGAGGGGAGCATCCCCCTGTATGTGGGCAATTTCAAGGCCCTGGGGACCCTGTTCGTGCGGAAGGGTATCGAGCTGGCCACCACCGACGTGGGCGGCGACGCCTGGGCCACCGACAGCATGGAGCTGCGGGCTATCTGCCGCCTGGACGCGGTGGAGATGGACCCCGCCGCCGGGTTTCAGGCTGCGCTGGCCGCTGGCGGCTGAGTATGGCTCTGAGCGAGGCGCGGTTGGCGGGGCTGCTGGCCTACTGCCGGATAGAAGAGGCGGACGGGTGGGAACGGGAGGTGCTGGAGCTGCTCTTTGACAGCGCGGCAGGGTACCTCTCCGCCGCCGGGGTGGCCGAGCCCCCAGAGGGCTCCCCCCGGCGGGCGCAGTATGATTTGTGCGTCAATTACCTGGTTCTGGACGCCTACGACCGCCGGGAGGCCCTGCTGAACACCGGACAGGCGGCAGAAAACCCGGTGTTCCGGCGGATGCTCAATCAGCTGAAGCTGACCAGAAATGAGGTGACATAATGGCGAGACAGGCCAGCGCCGGGGAGCTGAGAACGCGGATTTATGTCTTTGACCGCCCTTTGGATGGGCATGGGGAGGAACGGTTGGACGGCAGCGGCTATCCCCTGGACGAACGGGTGAACGTGTTCGGCGAGGGGAACGGGCGGTGGTGCCGGTGGGTCAATGCCTGGGGCAGGGAAATTTATGAGGCCCGGCAGGCGGGGGTTACGGAGCCGGCTACGCTCACCCTTCGATACACGGACAGGATTACCACCACCTGTGTCATCTACCGGGGCCGGGACCCCAGGCCCTATGAGGTTATCTCTGTGAACGATGTGGAGGACCGGCACACTTGGCTTGAGGTCAAGGTTCAGAGGAAGGCGGCGAAAGCGTGACGCTCAATGAGAAGCTGCGGAGCGCCTTGGAGCCCCTGGGCCTGCCGGTGGCGCCGGGGGTGGATTCCCGGAGCCGGGAACGGGTTATTACGTTTCAATATGACCTGCTTCCCTGGCAGTTCGCCGATAATGCGCCCATATATTATAAAGCTCTGGTACAGGTGCATTTGTTTTTGCCGCTGCCGGAAAACGGGCTTAGACTGAGGCGGGAGATTTTGTCCGCGCTGACTGCCGGGGGATTTACTTGGCCGGAGGTAATTGACGCGGGAAACGACAATGGGCAACATTGGGTTTTTGAGTGCCAGAAGCTGGAGAAGGTCCCGGCAATCTGTGATTTAAGAAAGGATGAGCAAAATGCCTGAGAGAAAAAAAGCCGCCGCCTACCACGGCGTCAGCAACATGAAATTTGCCCCCAAGGCGGCGGGAGCATACGAAACTCCCTTTCGGATGCTCTATGCCAAGAGTATCAGCCTAAACGCCCAGGTGAGCGCTACGGAACAGTATGCCGACAACCGGTTGGTGTGCCGTATCCCCAGCGACACCGGTTATGAGGGTGAAATTGGCACCACGGCCCAGGACGTGGCGGTGGAAAAGGCGGGCGGCACCGCCATTGAGGGGGCCAACGGTCTGGTGACCGGCAACGTGACCCGTTACCTGCGGGGCGCGCTCTACTACGAACATCTTGAGATGGATGAGGACGGCATTGACAGTGTTGTCAAGACCTGGGTATACGGTGTGGAGCTTGGCAAGGGGTCCAAGGTCAACAGCACCGACCAGGCCGCTGTAGAGCTGGGCGCCTACACCTATCCTATCCGGGCCCACGGCGAAACCTTGATGGACTCCGCCGGGGAATCCCCTTGGCTGGACGAGCGGGGCGTGGGACGAATGGCGTTCCTGTACTCCGCCTGGCCGGAGGATGAGGGGTACGCCGCGTTCGGCGAGACCGTGCCGGTGCCCAAGGTGGCAGGAAGCGCGGAGACGTCGTGAGCGGCGGGATAGGCAAATGATATATCTGGAGATTGGCGGGACCGGGTTCCGGTTCGACCCCGCCGCCGTCTCCGCCGTCCGGTACCGGGCGCGGTATGGAGAAAGCCCTGTGGCGGCGCTGGCCCGGTGCCGGGACGGGCGGGAGGAAGAACGCTTACTGCTGCGGATATGTCACATGATGCTCCACCCGGCTGTCCGGCCGGAGCTGCCGGAGTTTGCCCGCCTGTGCCGCCGGGATGGGGCCTTTGTCCGAAAAGGCCGACAGGCCGTGGGGGCCCTCCTGGCGGCAGAACGCCGTATGCCGCAGGGGGAGAACGTCCCGGCAAAAGAGGTGGATGAATATGAGCTCCTGGCCTTGATGGCCGCCGCCAGAGTGGATATGGGGCTGATTTATGAGCTGCCTCTGTTCCACCTGGTCAGTGTGGTCAACCGGCTGGGGGCCCTGCTGGACCCGGACCGGAAGGAATACCGGCCAATGACGCGGGAGGAACGCGCGGCGCTGTACCCGCGAAACAGGAAGGGATGAAGCATATGGGTATCACCGTGGACGGGCTGGACGGGCTGCTGCTGTCCCTGGAGGAAATTATGGACCTGCCGGACGCGGTGGCGCGGGAAATGCTGGAGGCAGAAGCCGAAATTGTGGAGGAAGCCCAGCGGCGCACCGGTGAGGCGATGGGCGTTCACCGCACAGGGGCGACCCTGGACGCCATTGGGCACACGGGAATGAAACGGGGGCCGGACGGGACTCGGAGCCTGTCCGTATCGCTCAGAGGGACCAACGCCAAAGGGGTGAGAAATGCCGAGGTGGCTTTCCTCAATGAGTACGGTGTTCCAGGCCGGGGTATCCCCGCCCGCCCCTTCATCCGCACCGCCAACGAGCAGGCCGCAGATTCCGCCGTGAACGCGGCGGCAGAGGTCTATGATGAATTTTTGAAGGGGAAGGGGTTTTAGAAAAAAGAGCCGGGGATTACTCCCCGGCCCGGCCCTTTACTCCTGGTCCTTTGCTAACGCGATTTTGTCTAGTAACTCTACAATCTCCTGTTTGGTATAGTTCTCCTTTTCTCCTGCGCTGAAAATCAGGCGGAGGTCATAGAGCAGTGCTTTTTGTGTATCCTTGCGTTCCTTTTCCGTTCCCACGGTTTGCACCTCCTTTTACTTTTGTCGGGCGTTGTTCCCCTTGGCTTGTACGGTTCCTTAAATCACAGTCCCGTCATCAAAGACAAATTCTGCGCGCCAACCGCCGCCGAGAGCGTGAGCAATCTGTTCAAGTTCTTCATTTGTGAGAGTATTACGTTTTACTTTTTGGTTCAGATTTGAAGGAGTTGTACCGATTCTTCTGGCAAGTTCTGCCTGACTTGTTCCCGAATAGGCCAAGGCCATTTTTAGCTTCTGCTCAATAGACATATCTAACCGCCTCCTTACGTCCACTATTATACAGCATATTCTTTATGATAGCAAGTGAAAAATAAAAAATATTTAGAAGAATATAAATAAAATACTTGACATTATTAAGTAAATGCTGTATACTGTAATTGTCAAGGGGGAAACCCCAAGACAAATAAAAGCCGCCCGGCAGCAACGGGCGGCGGAAAGGAGGGGTGTTAAATTGGACGGATATACCGAATACGGCTATGAGCTGGATGGTATCGAGTACGCGACAGTGGATGAAGCGTATGAGGACCAACAGTAAACAAGCCGGGGCGGGGCGAAAGCCCCGCCCACCTAAAACACCAGCCTCCAAGGACAGTATAGCACGACCCATTCTGGAGTGCAAGTAAGAAATTGAGAATGAAGGAGGTGCCTGCTGTGGCCGTCAGAACCATTACCACCCGGCTGAAGCTGGAGGGGGAAAGCGAACACCGTGCGGCGCTGAAGCGTATCAGCAGCGAATACCAGCTGCATAAATCTGAGCTGGATAAAGTATCTGCACAGTACAAGGAACAGGCGAATACCCTTTCTGCACTGGAGGCCCGGCAGGCCGCGCTCAAAGGAATCGTATCTGACCTGAGCGCACGTCATGCAGAACAGGCGGCGATATTGGAGAAGGCCCAAAAAGCCCAGCAGGAGTATGCTGGAACCGTGGATGAGCTACAGAAAAGGCTCTCTGCTTTGGGAACTGCCAGCGGCGGGTCTGCCTCGGAACAAAAGCAGTTGGAGGCAGAGCTTGCCAAGGCAGAACGCAAACTCCAGGAAGCGGGAAACGCAGTAAATTATTACCAGCGCCAGCTTAATAACACAGAAAAAGCGCAGGCCACGTTTGGCTCTCAGATGGAGAAAACCGAGGGGTACTTGGAAGAGGCCAGGCGCTCCGCCGATGGCTGTGCCGTTTCGATTGACCAGTTTGGCAAGAAGGTCAAGCAGGCCGGAGAGGAATCCGAGCAGTTTGGGAGTAAGTCTCGACAGGCGCTTGAAACGATGGCCTCCGTTTTGGCAGCGGCGGGTATCAACCGGGCTCTGGGGGAGATTGCTGGAGAGTTAAGGGAATGTGTAGACGCTTCTCTGGCGTTTGAAAGCACAATGGCCGGGGTTCAGCGGACCGTGGGCGGTTCTGAGACGGAGATTGCCGCAATGGGCGATTCGTTCAAGGAAATGTCCACCCAAATACCCATTACCACCAATACATTGGGAAAAATCGCTGAGACAGCGGGACAGCTGGGGGTGGCGCGAGGTGATGTGGAGGCGTTCACCCAAGTTATGGCTATGCTGGACACCACCACGGACTTGACTGCTGAGAGTGCCGCCACGATGCTGGCGCAGTTTGCCAACATTACGGGCCTGACGGATTATGAGCGCTTAGGGGCCGTTGTGGCGGAGCTGGGCGACGCTACTGCCACCACCGCCTCCAAGGTGGTGGAAATGGCGCAGGGGATGGCGGCTACCGGTACAGCTGCCGGGATGAGTGAACGAAACATACTTGCGATATCTGCGGCTGTGGGCTCCCTGGGCATTGAGGCCCAGGCGGGCAGTACAGCTATGAGCACCCTGATTTCTACCCTCCACAAAGCGGTGGAGACAGGCAGTGACAGCCTGCGGGATTTTGCGTCTGTGGCCGGGATGAGTGCGGAGCAGTTTGCCGCCGCCTGGCGGAGCGATGCTGCCGGGGCGTTGGAAGCGTTCATTGCGGGGCTCAACGACACCGAACGCAACGGGCGCAGCGCCATTGTTATTCTGGATGAGCTGGGCATTACCAACGCCCGGCAGGTCAAGGCCATTCAGGGCCTGGCAAATGCGGGGGATTTGTTGAGCGGCACAATCGCGCAGGCAAATCAGGCGTGGGAGTCCAATACGGCCCTGGCGGAAAAAGCCGGAATCATGTATGAAACCACTCAGGCCAAACTGACTATGGCAGGCAATGCTGCCAACAACCTGAAAACCGCCATTGGAGACACCCTCTCTCCAGCGCTGGGGGACCTGGCCGAAAAGGGAACCGAAGGGTTTACCTGGGCAGCTGAGTTTGTGGAGGAAAACCCGTGGCTGGTACAGGCGCTTACCGGCGCGGCCGGAGCTGTGGGCCTGCTGGCTGGCGGGCTGACGGCCTATGCCGCTGTATCCAAAGCGGCTAAATTGGTGCAGGACGAATTAAATCTGTCCATGTCCCTATGTCCCGCTATCGCAGTGGCGGCAGCGCTCGGCGCTTTGGGCACGGTTTTGGTCAGCTATGCGGCCTCCGCCCGGAAGGCGAATGATGAAACCAGTGGGCTGTCTGAAGCGCTACGGGAAGCTAAGGGGAATTATGAGGACACGACCGCGTCCATTCAGGCGGAACAGGACTCCATTTCCTCCACGGCCGCTGCGCTGGAAGAGCTGGCCGCAGTGGAAGAGAAGAGCGCAGGGCAAAAGGGGGCGCTTCTGTCCCTGGTGGAGCAGCTCAATACAGCGATACCAAATCTGAATCTAGCCTATGACCAACAGACTGACAGCTTAAATATGACTACAGAGGCCATTAAACGTATGGCCCTGGCCCAGGCCGAACAGCAGAAGAGAGAAGAGGCCCAGTCTTATTTGAGTGCGCTCTATATAGAGCAGCAGCGCCTTACGGAGCTTCAGGCTGCGGCGGTTGAGGACTTGGCACGGGCGGAGGCAGAGCTGAATGAGGCGCGTGAGACACTGGTTGGGAACACGGAAGAGGAAAACAACGAACTCATAAAACTTCAGACGGTTATGGGGCAGTGTAAACAGCGGGTTGCGGAATATACGGCACAGCTGGAGGCAGCAGAGTCTGAGATTATACAGGCGGAATCTGCTTACGCAGAACTGACCGGACAAATAACGGAGGATACCTCCGCCCTGGAGGAAAATGCTCAAGCGGTCGAAGAGAGCCGAACCGTCCATATGAGTCTTGCGGACATTCTTGACCAGACCAAGGACGCCTATGAGCTTTTGGCAAAGGCCCAGGGGGAGGTCCAAGAGAGCGGCAGCCTGTCTATTGAGACGTTGCAGACGTTGATATCCCAATACCCCGCCCTGACCCGTTACTTGCAGGAGACAGCCGGCGGCTACATCCTCACGGAGAACGCTTTGCAGGACTATCTTTCCGCCCAGCAGGCCCAATATCAGACCGCCTATGACAATGCCGCCTCCGCCGCCCAGGCGGTCATTGAGGCGGAGACGGCCAAACGGGGGGAGTTTGACGCCACCACCGGCTCTATTCGGGACCAAATCCGCGCCCTGGCGGCCCTCTATCAGGCCAAGGCCGCCCAGGCCAGTTTTGGTGCGGACTGGAAAAACAACGACGACTTTTACGCCCACGGCGCCAGCGCTATGGGCGGGAACGCGGACTGGAGGACGGGACAGGAGTATCAGCGGCTCTACGAAAACCTGATGGCCGCCGAGCGGGAGCTGGAGGACAGCCGACGGGTCTCCGCGATGCTGGCCCGGGACTATGGGAGCTCCGGCGGGAGCTCCAGCCGGGGCGGCGGGTCCTCCGCCAAACGCACCGGCAGCGCCAAGGACGGGCCCTCCGCCCAGGAGCAGGCCCTGGAGGAACTGGACGAATGGCTGGAGGACATGGACCACAAAATTTTCCTCTGGTCCAAGGACGCCCGCAAAAGCGACGCGGTCCTCGGCCTGTATGAGCAGATGCAGGAGAAGGTACACGCCCTGGCGGATACGTTCCGAAAGGCCGGGCTGGAGGACAGCAGCGGGGAGATTCAGCAGCTACAACGGCTCTGGTGGGGGTATGCAGACCAGATGGAGCGGGTCCACCAGGAGGTTTACCGGCAGGAGGTGGAGGCCCTGAAGCAGGCCTACAGCAGCGGGGATATCACCTTGGAGACCTATCTGGACGGGCGGCAGAGGGCCGTTGAGGACCACCTGAAGGAGAATACCAGCGCCTGGGAGACGGCCGGGCGGGAGCTTCAGGAGGCCCGGCGGACGTGCATGGAGGACCTGTACCGGGAGGAATTGGCCGACCAGAAGTATTTTTTGGACATGGGGCTCATCACCGAGGATGAATATTATCAGGCAATGGCCCGGCTGCGGGACCAGTATCTGGAGGCGGATTCCGACGCCTGGAGAGACGCTCAGGTGCGCTTGCACCAGTATCAGACGGGGCGGCTGGAGGAATTAAAACAGGCCCTGGAGCAGGGCCTGGAGCAGCTGGAGCGGGAGCGGGACAGCGCCCGCAAGGAGCTGGAGCAGGCTTACCGGAAGGAGGATTCCGCCTTGCAGAGCGAGGAAAAGGCGGAAAGCAAGGCCCTGGAGGACAGCCGGAAGGAGAAGGAGCAGGCCCTCAAGGACCAGTACAAGGCGGAAAAGGCCCTGCGGGAGGAACAGTACCGGGCGGACAAGGAGGCGCTGAACCGGGCATACAAGGACCAGAAGGCCGCCGCCAAGGAGGCGTATGAGGCAAAAAAAGCCGCCATTCAGCAGGAGCTTTCTTTGGAGCAGGAGCGGTTGGAGGGCGTTTTAGCGGGCATCGACGCAGAGGTACAGGCCCGGCGGCGGCTCCGGGAGGACGAGGACCTGGACGAGGCCGTGGAGCGGGCCCGGAAGAGCCTGGAGGCCGCCAAGGCCCAACGGGACTTTGCCCGCAGTGATGAGGACCGGGCGGAGTGGGAAAAGGAGGTCCTCCGGCGGCAGGAAGAGCTGGAACAGGCCGTCCAAAACCGGGACGACACCCTGTTTTATCGGGAAAAGGACGCGGAAAAGCAGGCGTTTCAGGACCAGCTGGACGGGGTTCGGGAGGCCGCAAAGCGGGCCCAGGAAGAGGCGTCGGCTGAGTATCAGGAGACCTTGGAGCGGCTGGAGCAGGCCAACGCCGGGGCCCTGGAGCGGCTTCAGAAGGAGTATGAGGGGTCTATGAGTTATATGGAGGCGGAGCACAGCGGGGCCCTGGAGCGCCTGGAGGCGGAGCATGAGAGCGCCTTGGAGCGGGTCCAGCGGGCGTATGCCCTCCGGCTGGAAGAGGCCCAGCGGGACTATGAGCGCTCCGCCCAGGCGGTGCGGGAACGGTATGAGCAGGACGCCCAGCGGGCCCAGGAACAGTATGCCGGGGCCCTGGAGCAGGCCCAGACGGGCTATGCCGCCGCCCTGGGGCAGGCCCAGGAGGCTTACACTGAAAGCGTCGCTGAGGCGGCTCGCCGGGCCGCGCAGGCCTGGAATGGGGCGGTTTCCCAGGTGGGGCGGAAAGCCTTACAGGAGGTCTCCTATATCACCAATCGGGCCAACAGCGCTGTGGTCCATATCCATGAGGCTAGGGCTATGACTGAGGGGGAGGTCCGGCGGACGGTAAAGAAGGTTTTGGATACCTTGGACCGGTGAATCTATGGGGGGTGGGGGGTGTTTCCCTTTTGCTTCTTCCTCGGGACTCCCTGCGTTTCGTTACCTGGTCCCGCCTCCGGCGGCCTACTTTCCAGCGAAGGAAAGTAGGCAAAGTTCGCCGGGCTGCGGCCCGGACCCGGGGGCGGGGGGCGGCGGTGGAGATACGGGGCTTGCAAATCCTTTGGTTGGTACCCGCCGTTTAAGCCTCCGCCCTCAATACTTCGGCCGCACAGTGCGGCCCCTCGGGCGGATATCCC
>CAJUDT010000041.1 GCA_910585415.1 uncultured Flavonifractor sp. | reverse complement strand
GCGATGGGCAGGCAGTTGCCGGGCAGGATGTCGGCGTCGGGGCCGGTCATGATGATGTGCCCGGCCTTGAGGCCCACGGGAGCCAGGATATAGCGCTTCTCGCCGTCCTCGTACTGAATCAGGGCGATGTTGGCGGAGCGGTTGGGGTCGTACTGCAGATTGATGACGGTGGCGGAGCCTTCCTTGTTCCGCTTGAAGTCAATGATGCGGTACTTCTTCTTGTTGCCGCCGCCCCGGTGGCGGACGGTGATGCGGCCATAGCTGTTGCGCCCGGCGTTCTTCTTCAGGTTCTCGGTCAGGGTGCGCTCAGGCTTGGCCTTCTTGTCGATGCCCTCGAAGGCGCTCACCGTCATATGGCGGCGGGAGGGCGTCGTGGGCTTATATGTCTTAATCGCCATTGTTCGTTATCCTCCTTACACCATGCCTTCGAAGAACTCGATGGTCTTGGAGTCCTCGGTGAGGGTGACCATCGCCTTCTTCCAGGAGGGACGGCGTCCGGCGGGGTAACGGCCGGTGCGCTTCTCCTTGCCCTGCATGTTCAGGGTGTTGACCTTGGCCACCTTGACGCCAAAAATCTCCTCCACGGCCTTGGCAATCTCAATCTTGTTGGCGCTCTTGGCCACCTCGAAGGTGTACTTCTTGTCCTCGGTCTGGGCCATGGACTGCTCGGTGATGATGGGGCGCTTGATGATGTCATAAGCGGTAGCAGCCATTACGCAAACACCTCCTCGATGACGGCCAGGGCCGCCTTGTCCACGATGAACTGATTGGCGTTGACGATGTCGTAAACGCTCAGGAGCTTGGCGGTGGTGGTGACCACGCCGGGGATGTTCCGGGCGGACTTGACCACGTTCTCGTTGAGCTCGGGGGTAACCACCACGGCCTTCTTGGCCTCCACGGCGCTGAGGAAGCCGGCCATGGTCTTGGTCTTGATGGCGTCCAGATTCAGGCCGTCCACCACAATGACGTTGCCCTGAGCCGCCTTGTCGGAGAGGGCGGACTTGAGGGCCAGACGCTTCACCTTCTTGTTGAGGGTGTAGCTGTAATCCCGGGGCTTGGGGGCAAAGACGATGCCGCCGTGGGTCCACTGGGGGGCGCGGGTGCTGCCCTGGCGGGCGTGGCCGGTGCCCTTCTGGCGCCAGGGCTTCTTGCCGCCGCCGGAGACCTCGGCGCGGGTCAGGGCGGACTGGGTGCCCTGACGGCAGTTGGCCAGATGGTTCTTAACCACGTCGTGGACCACGTTCTGGTTGGGCTCAATCCCGAAAACAGCCTCGGAGAGCTCCACCTCGCCGACCTTCTTGCCGGTCATATCAACAACAGTTGCTTTAGGCATTACGGTTCTCTCCTTTCTTACTTGTTACGGGCCGAAGCCTTCTGGGGATTGCGGCCGGAGGCCTTCTGCGGGTTGACGCTAACGGCGGCCGCCGCGCCCTTCTCCTTGACGTTGATGACGGAGTTGCGCAGATACACGATGCCGCCCTTGGGGCCGGGAATGGCGCCCCGCACGGCGATGACGCCCAGCTCGGTGTCCACCTGGACCACGTCCAGGTTCAGAACGGTGACCTGCTCGTCGCCCATCTGTCCGGCGCCGATTTTGCCCTTGAAAATCCGGGAGGGGTCGGTACCGGAGCCCATGGAGCCCGCGTGACGGTGCACGGGGCCGCTGCCGTGGGTCTCCTTCAGCCGGGAGGCCCCGTGGCGCTTCACGACGCCCTGATAGCCCTTGCCCTTGCTGGTGCCGGTGACGTCCACCCGGTCCCCGGCGGCGAACACGTCGGCCTTAATCTCGTCGCCCACGTTGAGGGCGTCGCAGTTGGCCAGGCGGAACTCCTTGAGGGTCTTCTTGCGGGCGTCCCCCGCCTTTTTCAGGTGGCCCAGCTCGGGGCGGGTGAGCTTGCGCTCCGGCACGTCGCCGTAGCCCAGCTGTACGGCGTTGTAGCCGTCCTTCTCCGCGGTCTTTTTCTGCACCACGGTGCAGGGGCCCGCCGCGATGACGGTGACCGGGATGACCTTGCCGGCGTCGTCGAAGATCTGCGTCATGCCGACCTTCTTGCCGATAATGGCCTTTTCCATGTGTGTTCCTCCTTATAAAGGTTATTGGTCGAACGAGGTGGCCATTGGGCTGCCATTGCTCGGCCGACTTGACCCGTCCGCCTCGAAACGCGGCGGACTGCGGTACTGATGAGGTTGGGTGGGTGCGGACTTACAGCTTGATTTCGATCTCCACACCGGCGGGGAGTTCCCCATAAGGGCTCCGCCCTTCCGGGGACCCCTTTGGATTTTATATCCTCGGGGCAAATGAATTGCCCCTGCGGGAACTCTCCGCTTCGCTCCGAGATTCACGCCGGACTCCCGGCGGTCATCCCGGCTTGTGTGAGCACGCCTCGTCTTTTACAGCTTGATCTCGATCTCCACGCCGGCGGGGAGCTCCAGGGACATCAGAGCCTCCACGGTCTTGGGGGAGGGCTTGAGGATATCGATGAGCCGCTTGTGGGTGCGGCGCTCGAACTGCTCCCGGGAATCCTTGTACTTATGGACGGCGCGCAGAATGGTCACGACCTCTTTCTTGGTGGGCAGGGGGATGGGGCCGGACACAGAGGCGCCGGTGCGCTTGGCGGTCTCTACGATCTTCTCAGCGGACTGGTCGATGAGCTGATGGTCATAGGCCTTGAGGCGGATACGAATCATTTCTTTTTGAGCTGCCATAATTGGTGTTCCTCCTTGTGTCGCATACAGAGTGTGGATGGGTCTGGTCCAGGCTCCGTACGGTGAGCGATTTCAATCCACGTTTCCGTGCGTATCACTCCGCAGCATGAAGAAAACCGGCGCAAGCAGGCCGGTTCGCTCCACCCGCAGCGATATACGCCGTGGAATGGAATCCTCAGCCGCCCGAATCTAGCTCGGACATACTCCGCAGAAGTTACCTCGCCAGGCGAGCAATCTCCCACATCATCGCAGACTGCGCCTCTAAACAGGCGCTCCCTTATCATAATACAACTTTCCACCCCTGTCAAGGTCTTTTTTCACAATTTTTTCACATTTTATTCATGATGGCCAACCGCCGGACCAATTGGGATTCAGCCTGTAGTCCGACCGCTTTGCGCGGACGCTTTTTCCCAGGCGCAGAGGGACAACAGCAGCGCTCCGCCCGAAAGCGCATAGGACATGGCCCAGAGCGTTTCCCTCGCGAATAAGCTGTATCCGAACAGCATCAGCAGGCACGTCACCATGATACATGCAGTTTTGACCGTTTTTTCCTTTGCGGAACATCCAGATAACCGGAACAGCTCCAAAACCGAAATTGTTTGGTCTTTTGCAATGCCGCGTCCGCGCACCAACGTCAATACAACCAGGGCGGCGAGTACATAGACCGCCGCAATCCAAAGTATGGGAACAAAGAGCAATCCGGCTTGATTGTCCGCTCCGTCCAGGCCGCGGCCCATTGCGTTTGCCGAAGCCTTAAAAAATATCCCTCCATGTAGGAGCAAGACCGCAAACATAGAACACCAAAAGGGCCATTTTTTCATGAGAAGCGCTCCTTTCCAGACAAAACCTATCCCTTTGATTGTATCACAGGCATATCCCCGGTTCAACTCATTTTCGCAAAACCCTTGACATGGAGTGGACTCCAGGTGATATGATACAGGCAAGCGAACTGGATACATCATATATTATAAGGAGGCGGCAGAGCGGCGTGACCATCTCGGAAGCAAGCCGGAAATACGGCCTGACCCCCGACACCCTGCGCTATTATGAGCGCATCGGTCTGATTCCCCCGGTGCCCCGCACCAAGAGCGGCATTCGGGATTACGGGGAGGAATCCTGCGGCTGGATTGAGCTGATGAAATGTATGCGGGCCGCCGGGGTGCAGATTGAGGCCCTGGCGGAGTATGTGGCCCTCTTTCAGCAGGGGGAGGCCACCCTCGGGGCCCGCAGGGCCCTGCTGGCCGGGCAGCGGGAGCAGCTGGCCGCGCGGATAGCGGAGATGCAGCGCTCCCTGGACCGGCTGGACGAAAAAATCCGCCGGTACGACCTGGGGCTGGCGGGCAGCGCCCCCCAATCCCCCGGCGCTCCCCTGTGCTGACACAGGCTGGAAATTCAGGGTCCTCTGTGCCCTTCGGCTCTGGGCACAGGGGACCTTTTGTGCATATCTTTTCTATGGGTACGACAATTTACCAGGATTTTTTCTCTGTGTGCCCTTGCATTCTGTCGTTTGCGATGCTACTATTAGCACATCCCCACAATTTCGATGTGGGAAGAGTGGAATGAAAGGTGGAACAAACAGATGAAACAGCGCAAACTCCTATCCCTGCTCCTGGCGGCTGTCATGGTCTTGGCCATGCTCGTGCCCGCTGCGGCCACGGGGACGAAGGCTCCCGCCCCCGGCAGCATCGTCATTCTGCACACCAACGACGTGCATTGCAGCATTGACCAGTCTGTCGAGGAAGACAACACCGTAAGCGCCATCGGCTATGCCGGCGTCGCCGCCCTGAAGGCGGAGATGGAGGACCTCTATGGCGAGGATTACGTCACCCTGGTGGACGCCGGTGACGCCATCCAGGGCGGCCCCATCGGCACCCTCTCCAAGGGCTCCTACATCGTCGATATCATGAACCAGACCGGCTATGACATCGCCATCCCCGGCAACCATGAGTTCGACTACGGCATGGACAACTTCCTCACCCTGGCCAAGGACAAGGCCAAGTACACCTATGTCTGCAGCAACTTCGTGGACCTGACCACCAACAAGCCGGTCTTTGACGCCTACAAGCTGGTCACCTACGGCGATACCAAGGTGGCCTATGTGGGTATTGACACACCGGAGACCTTTACCAAGTCCACCCCCACCTATTTCCAGGATGCCGGGGGCAAGTATATCTACAGCTTCTCCCAGGGCAACGAGGGCAAGGACCTCTATGAGGCCGTACAGAAGGCCGTGGACGCCGCCAAGGCGGAGGGCGCCGACTACGTGGTGGCCCTGGGCCACCTGGGTGTAGACACCCAGAGCTCTCCCTGGATGTCCACGGAGGTTGTGGCCAACACCACCGGCATTGACGTGCTCATTGACGGGCACTCCCACAGCACCCTTGGGGAGACCGCCAAAAACAAGGACGGCGAGGATGTCATCCTGGCCCAGACCGGCACCAAGCTGGCCGCTGTGGGCAAGATTGTCATTGACCCCGCCAAGGACGAGATTACCCACGAGCTGGTCACCAACTACAGCGCCCAGGACGAGGCCACAGCCGCCTTTGTCAAGGGCATCAACGACGAGTTTGAGTCCGTGCTCCAGAAGGTCGTGGCCAAGAGCGACGTGGAGCTGACCACCAAGGACCCCGCCACCGGTGAGCGCGCCGTCCGCAGCGCCGAGACCAACCTGGGCGACCTGTGCGCCGACGCCTACCGGGTCATGCTGGGGGCCGATGTGGCCTTCGTCAACGGCGGCGGCGTCCGGGCCGACATCGCTGCGGGCGACATCACCTATGAGGACATCATCAACGTCCACCCCTTCGGCAACGAGGCCTGCCTGGTGGAGGCCACCGGCCAGCAGATTCTGGACGCCCTGGAGATGGGCTCCCGCTCCCTCCCCGATGAGAACGGCGGCTTCCTTCAGGTCTCCGGCCTGTCCTACACCGTGGACCTCTCCGTCCCCTCCTCCGTGGTCCTCAACGACGAGAAGGAGTTCGTCAAGGTGGACGGCGACTACCGCGTGAAGGACGTCACCGTGGGGGACCAGCCCCTGGAGCTGGACAAGACCTACACCCTGGCCTCTCATAACTATATGCTCAAGTCCGGCGGCGACGGGTTTGTGATGTTCAAGGAGAACACCTTGCTCAAGGACTGCGTCATGATTGACAACCAGGTTCTGATTAACTATATCGTGGACGAGCTGGATGGCGTGGTCGGCTCCGGCTATGCCAAGCCCGCCGGACGCATCACCATCGTGGGCGAGGCCGCGCCCGAGCAGCCCGGCAAGCCCGAGGCCCCCTCCAAGTACCCCGCCGACGTGACCGAGGGCGCGTGGTTCTATGACGCCGCCGCCTACGTGCTGGACAACGGCATCATGAACGGCACCGGCGTGGGCTTCGAGCCCAACGGCACCGTCACCCGGGGCACCGTGTATCAGACTCTGTACAACCTGGTGGGCCGTCCCGCCGTGGCGGAGGCCGCCACCTTCACCGACGTAGCCGGTACCTGGTACGCCGACGCCGCCGCCTGGGCGGAGGACACCGGCCTGACCACCGGCACCGGCAGCGGCGCCTTCTCCGGCGACCGGGCCATGACCCGCCAGGAGCTGGCCAAGGTCTTTGCCGAGTACGCCGCCGGGGAGAACATCAAACCCGAGGCTCCCGCCGACCTGAGCGCCTTCACCGACAGCGCCAACGTGGCCGGTTGGGCCAAGGAGGGCATGGAGACTGCCGTAGCCCTGGGCATCCTCAAGGGCAACAACAACGCCCTGAACCCCACCGGCACCGCCATCCGCGCCGAGCTGGCCCAGATTTTCCTGAACTACTCCGCCCTGGAGCCCGCCCCCGCCACCTACACCGAGACCGCCGTACAGATTGAGGTCCCGGAGCAGGACGGCGTTCCCGCCCACATCATCGACGGCGTGCTGACCCTCCCCGTGGGCGAGGGCCCCTTCCCCGCCGTGGTGATGCTCCACGGCACCGGCTCCAACAAGGACGAGGCCGGCAACGGCTACGCCATGGCCGCTCCCCAGATGGCCGAGGCCGGTTTGGCCTCCCTGCGCATTGACTTCATGGGCACCGCCGCCAGCAAGGCCGACGACTACCGCTACTACAGCTACACCTCCGCCAACATCGACGCCAAGGCCGCTGCCGGCTATCTGGCCGGTCTGGAGCAGGTCTTTGAGGAGCAAATCTCCGTCATGGGCTGGAGCCAGGGCGGCACCAACGCCCTGCTGGCCGCTGCCGCCTATCCCGAGACCTTCTCCGCCGTGGTCACCTGGGCGGGCGCGCTGGACCTGACCGGTCTGTTTGGCGAGACCTCCTTTGCCGACGCCAAGGCCAAGGCCGAGGCCGACGGGGCCTTCACCATGACCCTGGATTGGCGCACCCCCTCTGACCTGCCCGTAGGCGTGCAGTGGTTCAAGGATGTGGAGAGCACCGACGTGCTGGCCGAGACCGCCAAAATCAAGGCCCCCGTCCTGGCCATCCACGGCGAGGACGATGACACCGTCCCCCCCGCCTCCGCCGGTCAGATTGCCGAGGCCGCCGCAGACGGCCAGACCCACATGATTCCCGGCTGTGACCACACCTTCAACGTGTTCTCCGGCGACTTCACCGCCCTGAACGACGCGGTCAAGGCCACCACCGACTTTATTCTGGGCGCTTACGCCGAGGCCCAGCAGGCCGCGTAATCCCCCAGCAAACCGAATCGAACCGGGCCCGTCTCCCTTCCGGAGGCGGGCCCGGTTTTTTCACCAAAAGAGGGGCCGCAGATTGACTGCGGCCCCTCTCGGCCTTTTGATATGGTCCAGAAACCCGTATTACTCCTGCACGGGCACCTTCCAGATATCCCGGGCGTAGTCCTGGATGGACCGGTCGGCGGCAAAAATGCCGGACTTGGCGATGTTCATCAGGGACATACGGTTCCAGCGCTCCTTGTCCAGGTAGGCCTTACCCGCCCGGACGTGGGCATCCCGGTAGCTCTCAAAGTCGGCCAGCAGCAGGTATTCATCGGCCATACCGCCATCGCCGAACACCAGACGGCGGCTGATGTCCTCATAGGATACGCCGTCCCCGAAGCCCTCGTTGATCTGCTTCATAATCCACCGCAGGTCGGGGTTGTGGGTGTAGTACTCATAGGACTTATAGCCCTTCTGCTTGACCTCGGCCACCTCATGGGCCTTCAGGCCGAAGAGGAAAATGTTCTCGTCGCCCAGCACCTGGTGCATCTCCACGTTGGCCCCGTCCAGGGTGCCGATGGTCAGGGCGCCGTTCATCATGAACTTCATGTTGCCGGTGCCGCTGGCCTCCTTGCCTGCGGTGGAAATCTGCTCACTGAGCTCGCTGGCGGGCATGAGCTTTTCGGCCAGGCTCACCCGGTAGTTTTCCAAAAAGACCACCTGGAGCCGGTCCTTGCACGCCGGGTCCTGATTGACCATGTTGGCCACCGAGTTAATCATATGAATGATCTTCTTGGCCACCGCATAGCCGGGGGCCGCCTTGGCCCCGAAGAGGTACACCCGGGGGGTGAAGGTGAACTTGCTGTCCTCCTTCATGTGCTGGTACAGGTAGATGATGTGCAGCACATTCAAAAGCTGCCGCTTGTACTCGTGCAGGCGCTTCACCTGTACGTCAAACATGGCGTCGGTATTGAGGACGATACCGCTCTCCCGGGCCACGTACCCGGCAAACAGGCGCTTGTTTTCCGCCTTAATCTCCCCCAGGCGCTTGAGCACCGAGGCGTCGCCGGCATACTTGGCCAGACCCTCCATGGCCTCCGGGTGCTTGAGGTAGTCGCCGCAGCCGCAGTCCCGCAGCAGGGCATCTACCTTGGGATTGCACTCGGCCAGCCAGCGGCGGTGGTCGATGCCGTTGGTGACGTTGGTGAACTTGGCGGGGGTGCGCAGATAGGCGTCGTGGAACACGTCCTTCTTCAGGATATCCGAGTGCAGGGCGGAGACGCCGTTGACCTTGTAGCAGGCGCAGATGCACAGGTTGGCCATGCGCACCTCGCCGCCCCAGATGATGGCCATGGGGGCCACCTTGGACAGGTCCCCGTGGAAATAGTCGGTGAGCTCCTTCTGATAGCGGCCGCTGATTTCCAGCAGAATCTGCCAGATACGGGGCACGGTTTCCTCGATGAGCTGCTGGGGCCAGCGCTCCAGGGCCTCCGCCAGGACGGTGTGGTTGGTGTAGGCCACCGCGTGGGTGACAATGTACCACGCCTCCTCCCAGCCGTAGCCTTCCTCGTCCAGGAGGATGCGCATAAGCTCCGGAATCACCAGGGTGGGATGGGTGTCGTTGATCTGGATGACGTGCTTCTGATGGAAGTTGCGCAGGGTGCCGTATTCCGCCCGGTGCTTGCGCACGATGGACTGAATGGTAGCGGACACAAAGAAATACTGCTGCTTCAGCCGCAGGGACTTGCCCTCATAGTGGTTGTCCTCGGGGTAGAGGACCTTGGAAATGGCCTCGGCCATGGCCTGCTGCTCCACGGCCTTCAGGTACTGGCCGGAGGAAAACAGGGTCATGTCCACAGGGGTGGGGCTCTTGGCGTCCCAGAGGCGCAGGGTGTTGGCGTGCTCGGTGCCGTAGCCGGCAATCATCATATCCTTGGGGATGGCCAGCACGGAGGTATACCCGGTGTGCTGAATCCGGTGGGTGCCGTACTCGTCCCACACGTCCTCAATCTTGCCCCCGAAGCGGACCTCTTCCACCTCGTCCAGCTTGGGAATCAGCCAGGAATCCCCCTGGCCCAGCCAGTTGTCGGGAAGCTCCACCTGCTGGCCGTCCACGATCTTCTGCTTGAAAATGCCCAGCTCGTAGCAGATGGAGTAGCCGGTGGCGGGAATGGCCAGGGTGGTCATGGAGTCCAGGTAGCAGGCGGCCAGACGGCCCAGGCCGCCGTTGCCCAGCCCCGCGTCTGGCTCGGTCTCAAACAAATCGGAGGCGGAGAAGCCCAAGCCCTCGATAGCCTCCCGCAAAGGCTCCACAATGCCCAGGTTATACGCGTTTTTCAGCATGGAACGGCCCATTAAAAATTCCAGGGACAGGTAATGGACCTGCCGCAGGTGCTCCTTAACCACCTTATCCTGGGTTTCCATCTCCCGCTCCGAGATGATATCCCGCAGGACCAGCGCGCAGGCTTTGAACATATGCAGGGAGGTGGCTTCCTCCACGTCCCTGCCGAAATTCCGGCGCAGCTTGCCGGTAATCAGGTCCATCAGTTCTTTTTTCGTATAAGTATGCAAGGCAGACATCTCCTGTCGTCAGATTCAGGGCGTATCGTCCTGGGGTCCGCGTGAAAAATCGGTTCTGCTCCGCAGGGGGAAAGACCCTCTGCGGAGCAGCGCCATTTTATCATATCTCATTTTTCCTGTCAAGCGGAACGCACGCCGGAGGGCCCTATTTTCAGGGAAAACTGACACTTTTATCCAGCGCACCTCCCCCTCTGCCGTTCAGCCCCGGCCGGTAATCCAGCCGTAAATTTCCTCGTACTGTTTGGCGGAGCGGGGCCAGGAAAAGTCCTCGCTCATGGCGTTTTTCATGATCTCCTGCCAGGCCTTTTTGTCCCCGTGGTAGAGGTCCACGGCCTCCCGCACCACCCAGGCCATATCGTGGGCGCTGATGTCGTGGAAGGTGAAGCCGGTGCCGTCCCGGTTGAAGTCGCTGTAGGGCCGCACCGAGTCCCGCAGGCCTCCGGTCTCCCGGACGATGGGGATGGTGCCGTAGCGCATGGCGATCATCTGGGACAGGCCGCAGGGCTCCGCCACCGAGGGCATGAGGAACAGGTCCGCGCCGCCGTAGATGGCGGTGGACATGCCCCCGGAGTACATCATGTGGGCGGCGAAGCGGCCGGGGTACTGGCCCTGGGCCTGCCGGAAGGACTCCTCATAGGTCCAATCGCCGGTGCCCAGCACCACCATCTGCACATCCATGGCCATGATATCGTGAATGGAGGCGTTGACCAGGTCAAAGCCCTTATGGCTCACCAGCCGGGAGACGCAGCCAATGATGGGCACGTCGGGGTTTTCCACCAGACCGGCGGCCTGCTGGAGGGCGGCCTTGCAGGCCTTCTTGCCCGCCAGCTTTTTCAGGGAGAAGTTCTTGGCCAGCCCCTTGTCCTTGGCCGGGTCGTACACGTCGGTATCAATGCCGTTGAGGATGCCCCGGATTTTGTGGCGGTTGTCGGCGATGACCCCCTCCAGCCCGTGGGCGTAGAAGCCGTACTGGAGTTCCTCGGCATAGGTGGGGGACACGGTGGTGACATAGTCGGCGGCATAGATGGCCCCCTTCATCAGGTTCACGTCCCCGTGGTAGGCCAGCATGTGTTCGTTCATGTACCCGGCATTGAGGCCGAAAAGGTCCTGGAGCACCTGACTGCCGTAACGGCCCTGGTACTCGATGTTATGGATGGTGTAGACGCTCTTGGTATCGTAGAGCTGGGGAATGCGGTGGCGCTCCTCCAGCAGGTAGATGGGCGCAAGGGCGGTCTGCCAGTCGTTGCAGTGGAGTACATCCGGGTGCCAGTTCAGGTGTCCCACGCTCTCCACCACCGCACGGGAGAAGAAGGCGAACCGCTCGCCGTCGTCATAGTGGCCATAGAGGCTGGAGCGCTTGAAATAATACTCGTTGTCCACAAACCAATAGGTCACGCCCTCCCGCTTCAGCTCAAAAATGCCGCAGTAGGGGGAACGCCAGCCCAGGGTGACGCCGTAGCACTGCAAATACTCCATCTGACTGCGCCAGTCCTCCCCAATGCCCTCGTAGAGGGGGAGAATCACGCGCACGTCATGCCCCATAGCCGCCAGGGCCTTGGGCAGGGCCCCCGCCACGTCGGCCAGACCGCCGGTTTTGATAAAGGGAGCACACTCAGAGGTGGCAAACAGGATATTCATAGCTCTCTCCTTATTGGATTTTCATCAAAAATCTGCGCCCTCCGCCGGGCCTGGAGCTCTCCAGGACTGCGGCGGCGCCAGGGTTTCCGCCCCCTCCCCGGGGAGGGGGACGCCCTCAGACAACCTCGTTTTTGGAGATCGCCAGAGGATAGGTGCTGTGGCCCATGAGCATCCGCCCGGGGTTCACCCGCACGTTTTTGTCGGCGATGGCGTACTTGAGCACCGCCCCCGCCTGGACCACGGTGCCCTGCATGAGGACGCAGTTGGACACCTTGGCCCCCTTCTCAATGCGCACGCCGCGGGAGAGGATGCAGTTTTCCACCTCGCCCTCGATGATGCAGCCGTCGGCCACCAGGGAGTTGACCGCCCTGGCCCCGGGGCCGTAGTAGGTGGAGGGGTTGGACTGGTCCTTGGTGCGGATGGGCCGGTCGGGGGTGAAGAGCTGCGCCCGGACCGCCGGGTCCAGCAGCTCCATGCTCCGGGCAAAGTACCCCGCCACAGACTGGAGCCGGGCGGCATAGCCGTCGAACACGTAGGCGTTGATTTTCAGCTTATCCAGCATGGGCTGGAGTACGCCGCCGCTGAAGGAGGGGATGTTGTGGGCGGCGCAGTGGTCCACCAGGGAGAGCAGCAGCTCCTTGGAGAGAATGTAGATCTCCAGAGACTCGCAGCCCTCGGGGGCGTTGGGGCGGATGGCCAGGTCTGTGATGCGCCCCGTCTCGTCCATGGTGAAGTAGTCCACGCTCTTGGTATCCCCCTTGGGGTCGCTGGTACAGACGGCGGTGATGTCCGCGCCGCTCTCCATGTGCTGCTCATACACGTCGGCAATGGGCAGATTCAGGGCCAAATCTCCCCCGGCCAGGATCACATGGTCCTGCCGGATGTTCTCCAGGTAGGAGCGCACACCCGCCAGGGCGTCCATGCGGCCCCGGTAAATGCCCTCTTCCTTCTTCTCGGCGTAGCCGAAGGGGGGCAGGATGCGCAGGCCGCCGTGCTTTCGGGACAAATCCCAGTCCTTGCCGGAGCCCAGGTGGTCCAGCAGGGATTGATAGTTGGTGTGGACAATCATGCCGATATCGGATATGCCCGCGTTGACCATGCTGGAGAGCATGAAGTCCACCACCCGGTACCGCCCGCCATAGGGCAGCGAGCAGGTGTTGCGGTGAATGGTCAGCTCCCGCAGGTCGGGGTTGGAGAGGTAGGAAAAGATGATGCCGTGCAGCTTCTTCATCATTTCACCGCACCCCCTTTCACATTTCTGGTTATCATGGCCTTGGGGGGTACCACGGCCTCCGGGCCCACCTTCAGGTTCTGGGCCACCACGGCGATGCCCAGCTCGCCGCCCTCCTCGGGGACAGCGCCCACGTGGGCCTTCTCCCCAATGACCGTATTCTCGGCAATGATGGCGTATTCCACCACCGCCCCGGCCTTCACCACGGTGCCGGGCATGAGGATGGAGCTGCGCACCACCGCGCCCTCCTCCACCACCACGGAGTGGAAGAGCACCGAGTGCTCCACCGCGCCATAGACCTCACAGCCGCCGGTGACCATGGAGTGGTCGATGCGGGCGGTGGGTCCGGCAAAGTGGGGCGGGCGGATGGGGGAGCGGGCGTAGATGGTCCACTCCGGGTCATAGAGGTCGATGCCGTTGTCCCCGTCGTTGGAGAGCATATCCATGTTGGCCTCCCACAGGGAGTCGATGGTGCCCACGTCCTTCCAGTAGCCCCGGAAGCGGTAGACGGTCATTTTCTCCCCGGCGCCCAGCATGGCGGGGATGATGTTCTTGCCAAAGTCGTTGCTGCTCTTCTCGTCGGCCTCGTCGGCAATGAGGTAGTCCCGCAGCTTGCTCCAGGTGAAGATGTAGATGCCCATGGAGGCCAGATTGCTCTTGGGCTTTTTGGGCTTCTCCTCGAACTCGTAGATATCGTCGTTCTCATCCACGTTCATGATGCCGAACCGGGAGGCCTCCTCCATGGGTACCTCCAGCACGGCGATGGTGCAGGCGGCCCCGGCCTCCTTGTGGCGGCGGAGCAGGTCGGCGTAGTCCATCTTATACACATGGTCGCCGGAGAGGATGAGCACATACTCGGGGTCATAGGCCTCGATAAAGCTCAAATTCTGGAAGATGGCGTTGGCGGTGCCCTTGTACCAGGTGCCCTTCTCGCCCTCCCGCATATAGGGGGGCAGGATGTGCACGCCGCCGTCGGAGCGGTCCAGGTCCCAGGGCTGGCCGTTGCCGATGTAGCTGTTGAGCTCCAGGGGGCGGTACTGGGTCAGCACGCCCACCGTGTCAATACCGGAGTTGATGCAGTTGGACAGAGGAAAGTCAATGATGCGGTATTTGCCCCCGAAGGGGACGGCGGGTTTGGCCACGTGGCTGGTGAGGGCGTGCAGGCGGCTGCCCTGCCCGCCGGCCAGCAGCATGGCGACACATTCTTTTTTCATAGCTTTCACCTCGGGTTAGAAGTGGGGTACCCTCGGGCCCTGCGCCTTTGGTTGGCAGGCACAGGGCCTGGACTCCATATCCACCGCCCCGGCGGGGCTCCGGCCCCTCCCGGCGGGGTGGATACAGGTCCTTATTATGACCGCTTATTCCGCGGATTCGGGGGTCTTTTTCTTGCGGGGCTTTCGGGCGGGCTTCTCGGGGGCCCCTTCGGCGGAGTCTGCGGCCTTCTTGGCCGGCGCTTTCTTGGGCGCGTCCTCCTTGGCCGCTTTTTTGGACGCGGCGGGCTTGGCGGGCGCTTTTTTCGCCGGTTTTTTGGCGGTCTTGGGGGCCGCTTCCCCGGTGTCCTCCGCCTTTTTCTTTCGGGGCGGGAATTTGCGGGTGCACTTGTAGATGGCCGCGCTCATGGGGGGCAGGGAGAGGGTGATGGACTGCTCCCGGCCCTGGCTGGCGGTGTAGGTGCTGCGCACGGGCTCCTGGTCCCAGCCGCCGCTGCCGCCGAAGGCCGCGTCGTCGCTGCTGAACACGCAGGTATACACGCCCGGCGCGGGCACGCCGATGGTGTACCCCGTCCGGTCCACCGGGGAGAAGTTGCATACAATAATCAGCTGCTCCCCCTTGGCGTCCATGCGGGTGAAGGCGATGGTGTTGGCCTGGGCGTCGTTGACCTCAATCCAGTGGAACCCCTCCCAGGAGAAGTCAATCTCCCAGAGGGCCTTATTCTGGAGATAGAAGTTATTGGCGCTCTTAAAGAACTGGTGGAGCTGCCGGTAGGGCAAGGTCCACGCCTGCTCCGGGTCCAGCAAATGCCAATCCAAGGAGTGCTCAAAGTGCCACTCGTTCCACTGGCCGATTTCGGTGCCCATCATCAGCAGCTTTTTGCCGGGGTGGGTGAGCATATAGGTGTAAAAGGCCCGGATACCGGCGAACTTTTGCTCATTGGTGCCGGGGAGCTTCTCGAAGAGGGAGCCCTTCATGTGGACCACCTCGTCGTGGGAGAGGGGGAGGATGAAGTTTTCCGAAAAGGCGTAGTCCAGGGAGAAGGTAATGTCCTTGTGGTTGAACTGCCGGAAATAGGGGTCCAGCTTGATATAGTGGAGGATATCGTTCATCCAGCCCATATTCCACTTCAGGTTGAAGCCAAGGCCCCCCTGGTCCACCGGGTGGGAGACGCCGCTCCAGGCGGTGGATTCCTCGGCCACCATGAGCACGTCGGGATGGAGCAGGAAGACATTGGTGTTGAGCTTCTGGAGGAACTCCACGGCCTCCAGGTTCTCATGGCCGCCGTGGATGTTGGGTATCCACTCCCCGTTCTGCCGGCCGTAGTCCAGGTAGAGCATGGAGGCCACCGCGTCCACCCGCAGGCCGTCGATGTGGTACTGCTCCAGCCAGAAGAGGGCGGAGGAATACAGGAAGGAGCGCACCTCATTGCGGCCATAGTCAAACACGCGGGTGCCCCAGTCGGCGTGCTCCCCCTTGCGGGGGTCGGCATACTCGTAGCAGGCCTCCCCGTCGAACTCATACAGGCCGAAGGCGTCCTTGGGGAAGTGGGCGGGCACCCAGTCCAGAATGACGCCAATGCCCGCCTGATGGAGCTGGTCAATGAGCCACATCAGGTCGTGGGGGGTGCCGAAGCGGCTGGTGGCGGCGAAATAGCCGGTACACTGATAGCCCCAGGAGGCGTCCAAGGGGTGCTCGGTGACGGGCATGAGCTCCACATGGGTAAAGCCCATCTCCTTCACGTAGGGTACCAGCCAATTGGCCATCTCCCGATACGAGAGCATCCGGTCCTCATCCCCCCGCCGCCAGGAGCCCAAGTGGACCTCATAGATGTTCAGGGGGGCGTGGTACACCGGGTGGTCCTTGCGGTACTTCAGCCAGCTCTGGTCCCCCCACGCATAGCCGGACAGGTCATAGAGCTTGGAGGCGTTGCCCGGCCGGGTCTCGGCGTGGAAGGCGTAGGGGTCGGACTTGGCCAGCATCCGGCCATCCCGGGCCTCAATGGCGTACTTGTAGGTATCGTACTGCTTCAGGCCGGGGATGAAGCCCTCCCACACGCCTCCGCCCACGCAGTCCAGCAGATTGCCCACCTGGTTCCAGCCGTTGAAATCTCCCATGACGCCCACCGCCTTGGCATGGGGCGCCCACACACGGAAGCGGTAACCCTCCTGACCATCCACTTGGTCCGGATGCGCGCCCAGATACTCCTGGGCCCGGACGGCCTGTCCGTTGAGGAACGCCTCCAGGGGAGTCGCTTCCGGCGGCACAACTGGCGCTTTCGACATAGGTATCCTCTCCTTGTTGGCAGAAATTCCCCAAAAACCAACGGATTTCCGCAGGAATCTCTTGTCATTGGTAATAAAATAGCCCCGAATACATTCTGAACTATTTGTGTAAATTATACAACCTTTTGTAACTATAGTCAAGACGCAGACCGAAAAGAAGCCAGATTTTTTCCACAAAAAAGCACATCAGCATCCAATAAAATCATACAATGTCATAAATTGGATTTTTTGGCGGTGCAATTTAACCAATTGCTGTCCCCCATTCCAGCCGGAACCGGTGCGGTTTTTCCAAGCCGCCCCGCCGCCGGGAATATCGGTTTACTTTAGCACAGCCCCCCTGTCCCTTTCAAGGGGTTTTCGCCGGGAAAAAAGTTCCTCCAACCCCTTCGGGGCACTTTACAACGGGAGAAACTTTGGCTATAATAAAAAGCAATTTTATAGAAGTGAGTGGATAGGTCTATGCTGCAATTTGATGAATATAAGGTAAAGCTGAACAACCTGCGTCCCGCCCTGGACGAGCTGGACCAGGCCCTGGGCCTGGAGGCGGCGGAGCGGGAGGCCGAGATGCTGGAGTCGGAGAGCGCCTCCGACGGCTTTTGGGACAACCTGGAAAAGGCCCAGAAGGTTCAGCAGCGGGTCAAGCAGCTCCGGGACAAAATCGACGGCCAGCACCGGCGGCGGACCCAGTGGGACGATTTGATGACCCTGTGTGAGCTGGGCAACGAGGCGGAGGATGAGAGCCTCATTCCCGAGGTGGAAGAGGGCTTTGCCGCCCTGGAGGCCGCCGTGGAGGAAGCCAAGCTGTCCACCCTGCTCACCGGGGAGTACGACAGCTCCAACGCCATTCTGACCTTTCACGCCGGGGCCGGCGGCACCGAGGCCCAGGACTGGGCGCAGATGCTCTTTCGCATGTACAACCGCTGGGCGGAGCGCCACGGCTACGCCTGCAAGACCCTGGACTACCTGGACGGGGACGAGGCGGGCATCAAGAGCGCCACCATCCTCATTGAGGGGGAGAACGCCTACGGCCACCTGAAAAGTGAGCACGGGGTTCACCGGCTGGTCCGGGTGTCCCCCTTCGACGCCAACGCGAGAAGGCAGACCTCCTTTGCCGCCCTGGAGGTCATGCCCGAGATTCCCGATGATGTGGAGGTGGACATCCGTCCCGAGGACATCGAGATGCAGGTGTTCCGCTCCTCCGGCGCGGGAGGACAGCACATCAACAAGACCTCCTCCGCCGTGCGGCTGATTCACAAGCCCACCGGCATTGTGGTTTCCTCCCAGCAGGAGCGCAGCCAGTTCCAGAACCGGGACACCTGTATGCGGATGCTCCGTTCCAAGCTGGTGGAGCTGCAAATGCAGGCCCACGCGGAGAAAATCTCCGACCTGAAGGGGGTCCAGATGAAAATTGAATGGGGCAGCCAGATTCGCTCCTATGTCTTCATGCCCTACCAGATGGTCAAGGACACCCGCACCGGCCACGAGACCAGCAACGTCAACGGCGTCATGGACGGGGACCTGGACGGCTTCATCAACGCCTACCTCAAGGCGGAGGCCACCGGAAATTGGGTGGAAAAATAACCCCAAGCCGCCCCCGCTGGACCTCAGCTTGTCGGGAAAGAAAACCCTGACGGTTTTCTTTCACACTATCCTTCCCTCCGAATCCTTTGGCCGAAGCGGTTTTTCCACCATCTGACTCCCTGTAAAACACGAACCCCCCGGCCATCCCACGCGGCCGGGGGGTTACTTCTGGTTCTGCGGTTCAATCACTCTGTCTTACCTCCGTTTTCTTCGGATTTTTTGTTCCGGTTCGCTG
The DNA here is from genome assembly GCA_910585415.1 of uncultured Flavonifractor sp. Classification (GTDB taxonomy): domain Bacteria; phylum Bacillota; class Clostridia; order Oscillospirales; family Oscillospiraceae; genus CANAAV01. The sequence goes on along the minus strand of CAJUDT010000041.1, from coordinate 2,348 downwards.
GGAGGTCCCCTGTTGGTCCACCTGTCTCCTGCAACAATTTGGCACGCCGGTTCCCGTCGTCAACGATACTTCGTCTCTGAGGGCCATACCCTGGGTGCATCCTAAACAGATTCGGTTTGTTCGGAACATGTGTGCGCTGTGGGGGGAAATCCTGCTCTGCGCCGGTCAATTGAAAGGACGCTTTGCACAGCGGTCAGATGAGCTTCTCAGCCCATGGGACTCACTCCTTTCCTGTTGTGGCTTTATTGTACCGCACAGTTCAGTATTTGTCAAGGGCTTTTTGTGAAAAACATCCGAATTTTTTTCCGCTCCCCTCCGAACCCTTGGGCAATCCTCCCGCCCCCTGGGTCAAACAAGGCCCAGGGCCTTGTTTGACGGGCCTGCGGCCTTATCGGTCGCTGACCGGCCAGCTGGGGGCAGTACGGAAGATTAAATCGTCCACGTCCTCCCGTTTCTCCCCCTGGGCGGGGGCGGTGCGGCGTTCGTCCTGTTCCGGCATAATGATGACCTCCTTCGTAAGCGGTTTATAGACCAGTATATGCCAATCCCCCTGCGAAGTGTGCCGGATTTTTCCTGTTCTGTAAAAAAAGTTCGGCAAAAAAGCGGGGCGGCAACCGCCGCCCCGCCGGGGATTTTCTCAGGAGAACGAGATGTCGTAAATACCCCAAGCGCCCTCCGCGTCCCGGTTGTTCACAACCAGCTTGACGTTCGGAGCGTTGTGCAGATCAACGGTAATCGTCTGCGGCGCGCCATCCCATTTCAGGGCATACTCGGTGGAGTAGTCGCTGTCCAAGTAGACCTCCAGCACAGTGTCATACTTCTGCGCCCCCATATGGCCAATTGTAAACGTCATGGAGCTGTACTCCCCGTTGGTGTTCCAGAGGGCAAAGGTCTGGTCCCACGAGGCCTCCAGCACTACGCCCTTGGTCTGGGCGTTTCCCGCCACCTCGAAGGTCCGCTTTCTGTCGCTGCCGTCATAGGCTGTGGCTCTGTAGAGCTGATAGGGGGGCAGCTTGGTCATCCAGTTCTCCTCGGCGCCGGGTACCTTGCCGATATACACAGTCCTGGTATCTCCGTCCCAGGTGACCTCCTTGCCCAGGGCGTTGGCCACGGCCCGGACGGGCAGATAGGTGGTGCCGCTGCTGGTGAAGGGCTCCACCACATTGCCGCTGGCGTCCTTGGGGGTGACCTCCACCTCGTCCACCACCAGCTTGATGCCCATATAGTTGACCTCAATCATCTTTTTGGTGATGGTGCTGGAGGCGGCGGCGGTGCCCACCAGCATAGCCCCCACCGCCAGCACAGCCAGGAGGCGGCGGACATTTTTGCTGCTCTTCATCTGTATTCTCTCCTATCCTTTTCGATTTGTCTCGAGGCTCCCTTGTATCCCATGAAAGGGGATACAAAAAGAACCGGTTCTTTTGCCATTTTAGCAAATCATCCCAACCTTGTCAAGCGGCCCCCGCGAAAAAGCGGGGCGGCGCATTTCGCCGCCCCGCCGGGGATACAGGCTCAGGAAAAGGAGATGTCGTACATACCCCACTCGCCGCGGATGCCGGTCTGTCCCTCTTCGGAGGTAAAGAGCACCTTCACATTGGGTGCGTAGTTGAGCGGAATATGGATCGTCTTGGGTGCGCCGTCGTACTTAAATGTATAGGAGGTGGAATACACGCCGTCCAAGTACACCTCCAGAGTCATGTCCGCCGGTCTGTCGCCCTTATTGACCATAAAGCCGACGGTACACGTCATCGTGCTGTACTGGCCGTTGGTGTTCCAGATGACCTCCGGCCTGTACCAGCCGTTTTCATCCTCGGCCACCACGCCCTTGGTCTGGTTCACGCCCGCCACAGCAAAGAACTTTGTATGGTCAGAGCCGTCATATACGATGGCATTGTCGGTGCGGTAGGGGGGCAGCTTGAGCATCCAGTTTTCCTCGGCGCCGGGGAGCTTGCCGATATACACGGTCCTGGTATTGCCGTCCCAGGTGACCTCCTTGCCCAGGGCGTTGGCCACGGCCCGGACGGGCAGATAGGTGGTACCCTCGCTGGTGAAGGGCTCCACCACATTGCCGCTGGCGTCCATGGGGGTGACCTCCACCTCGTCCACCACCAGCTTAATGCCCATATAGTTGGCCTCAATCATCTTCTTGGTGATGCTGCCGGAGGCCGCCGCGCTGACCCCGCCCACCAGAAGGGTGAGCGCCACCGCCGCCGCGGCCAGGGAACGAATGCTCAATGTAATACGTTTCATCTGTCTGTTCTCTCCTATCGTTTCTCAATTTGCCCGGAGTCCCCCCTGTATCCCATGCAAGGGGATACATAAAGACCTAGGTCTTTATGTCAGCCTGT
>CAJUDT010000040.1 GCA_910585415.1 uncultured Flavonifractor sp. | reverse complement strand
AGTCCGAAAGGCGGCATGTGGACCAGCCCCGCCAACGAAACTGCCTACAAATCTTGCAAGGGGGATATCCGCCCGAGGGGCCAATGGCCGAAGTGTTGAGGGCTACAAGCTAAAACGGCGGGTAACAGCCAAAGGATTTGCAAGCCAACGAATCTCCACCGCCGCCCCCCGACCCCGGGTCCGGGCCCGCAGGCCCGGCGATCTTTGCCTACTTTCCATCGCTGGAAAGTAGGCCGCCGGAGGCAGGACCAGAGAACGAAACGTAGGGAGTACCGAGGAAGACGCAGCAAAGAAAAAACAAAGCCCCCTCAATCATACCGCAAGGCATCAATAGGATTGAGTTTCGCCGCCTTATTGGCCGGCAGATACCCAAAAGCAATACCAATCGCCACAGAAACCCCGAAGGCGATAGCAATAGCCCCCACCGTGGGCACGGCGTTAAAGCTCTCCCCCCCATTGGAGGACATAAGCCCCCGCACGAGGACCCCGGCGGCCTGCGCCATCAAAACCCCTAGGCCGATACCCAGCACCCCGCCGATAGCGGAAGTCGTCCCGGCCTCAATGATAAACTGACTGCGGATATCCCGCCGCTTGCCCCCCAGGGATTTACGGATACCAATCTCACGAGTCCGCTCCGTGACCGACACCAGCATGATATTCATAATACCAATGCCGCCCACCAGCAGAGAAATCGCCGCAATGGCCACCAGGACCACCATCATGGTATCCATCATAGTGTTCATTGCATCCATCATCTCCGCCGAGCTCATAACCATATAGTAATCGCTGGACTGGAAGGTTTTGAACAGCCGGTTCTCAATAACCCCCTTGGCGGCGGCGGAGCTGTCCTTGTTGGTGCTGGTAAACAAATACAGATTTACGCTCGGGGAAGCGCTGGCCCGCAGGGCGTTGCCAAAGGGGAGAAAAATAACGTCGTCCCCGCTGCCCTCTGTATTGTCCGCCTTCTGGGCCAGGACCCCAATGACCTTATAGGGCACCCCGCCGATGGTCAAATTCTGCCCCAGCCCCTTCCCCTGGAACATCTCCTGATTGAGATAATCCCCAATGATACAGACGTTTTGAAACCGTTCCACATCAATATAGCTGAGAAACCGTCCCTGTGCCAGGGATTCACCGGTAATCGTCTGATTGCGGGAGGGGTCATAAAAGGCCTCGCTGACGCCGTAGACCGTGGTGCGCTTATACTCGTCAGAACCCTGACGTATGGCGGCATTCTGGGTGGTCACATAGGGACTCACCCCGGCAATGTACTTGGGGTATTTCTCCGCCAGGGCATACATATCGTCGGGCTCGATGGTGCGGGAGCCCTCCCCGCGGCCCCAAACCTGCACCTGAATCAGATTGGCTCCCAGCTGGTCGAACTGGTCGTTCATCATTTGGGTCATGCCATTGCCCAGACTGGTAATCACAATCACCGCCGCCACGCCAATGATAATCCCCAGCATGGTCAGCAGGGCCCGCATTTTGCTGGTCATCAGACTTTTGAGGGCCAGACGAAAGGATTGACTGAAATTCACGACAGAGCCACCCCCTCATCCTCCTCGCCGGGCTGGACCACCGCCTGGGGGTCGTGGGCGTCCCCGTCGTAAATGACCTTGCCATCCTGAAGGCGCACAATCCGCTTGGCCTTCACCGCGATGGAGTTGTCATGGGTAATCAGCACCACCGTGTCTCCCTCGGCGTTGAGCTTTTGCAGAAAGGCCAGCACCTCCCGCCCGGTGCGGGAGTCCAGCGCGCCGGTGGGCTCGTCGGCCAGAATCACCGACGGATTTCCGGCCAGAGCGCGGGCGATGGACACCCGCTGCTGCTGCCCGCCGGAGAGCTGGGAGGGCAGGTTTTTACATTTATCCGCCAGCCCCACCCGGCCCAGGGCCGCCATAGCCTGCTCCCGCCGCCGGGCGGCCGTCAGGCCCGCGTAGAGCAGGGGGAGCTCCACATTCTCCAGCACGCTCAGTTTGGGAATCAAATTGTACTGCTGAAAAATGAAGCCCAACATTTTGTTGCGGATGTCCGCCTGCTGGTCGTCGTCCATGGTGGACACATCCACGCCCCCCAGGTGATAGCTCCCGCTGGTGGGCACGTCCAGACAGCCAATGATATTCATAGCCGTGGACTTGCCGGAGCCCGACTGGCCCACAATGGCCACGAACTCCCCCTCGTCCACCGTGATACTGACCCCGTCCAGGGCGTGGACGGCGGTATCTCCCATCTGGTAGATTTTATAGACATCCTTGAGCTCGATGAGGTGTTCCACGCCTTAGCCCCCCATCCCCATCATCATCGCCATCATGTTCGAGGCCTGATTTTCAATGAGAATTACCTCCCCTTCCTCCAGGCCGTCCAGAACCTCAATATAGTCCTCGTCGTTGCGGCCCAGGGTCACCTGACGGGTTTCAATGGCGGTCAGGTCGGCTACGTTTCCGTTCTCGTCCAGGCAGCCGGGTCCGGCTACCAAGACCTCGTTGCCCCGCTTCACCGCGTCTACGGGGATGGTCAGCACCGCCCCCGCGTGCTCTACCAGGATTTTGGCGGAGATGTTCATACCGGGCTTCAGGGCCGCAGGGGTGCCGTCCACCTTGACGGTGACGGGGTAGGTGGTGACCCCTGCGGCGGTGGTGCCGTTGATGTTCACCTTATCCACCGTGCCGGTGAACTGCTCTCCGTCCAGGGCGTCGGCGGTGATTTCCACCTTCTGGCCCACCTGAATCTTGTTGATATCCAGCTCGTCAATGCGTACATCGAAGGTCAGGGCGGACAGGTCGTAAATCACCGCCATGTAGGTATATCCGGCGGTAGAGGATGCGCTGCCTCCCACGTTGTCCCCTACGTCTACGTTCTTTTCAATCACCGTGCCGGTGATGGTGGAGCGGATGGTATAGTCCTCCAGCCGGTCCCGGGCGTTTTGCAGCGATATCTGGGCATTTTCCACCTGGATGCGGGCGTTCTCAATCTGAATGCGGGCATTTTCAATCTGGGTATCCATGTCGTCCAGCTCGGTTTTCTTAAAGGAGCCCACGATCTGTCCGTCGGTCACCCAGTCCCCCTTGCGGAGGTTGAGCGTCTCAATCTCCCCGCTCTCCTTGGCGGTAATCTGCTTGGACTCGGCGTATGTAAACGTGCCGCCGGAGGCGCAGGGGAGGCCGTTGACCGACGCGGTGCCTCGGGAGGTGTCGGACAGCGCCCCCGGATTGTCCACCCGAATGGTGACCTGCCGCACCAGGGACCCGCCGGGGCCCACCTGGTCGGTGACGCCCAGCTCGTCAATGGCGCCCGTGAGGACCTCCAGCGTGCCGTCCACCGTCACCTGAGCGGTCTGGCCGGTGTAGAAGCCCGCCGCGTCGGCGGCATGGAAGGGCAGGGTGAGCTTCATGTGTTCCCGGTCCAGCACGTCGGCCACGGGGGCGCCTATGGAAATGGTGTCCCCCACCTCCACATGGACCTCGGTGACCACGCCGGTGGCGTTGGACTCCAAATTGTGCTCCTTGGCGTTTTCCTCCTGGTTGTCCTCCTGCCGCTCCAGCAGGTCCTCCAGGTTCAGCTGGGCGGCGCGAAGGTTGAGCTCCTGCTGCCGGATGTTGCTCTCCAGCTGCTGGATGTTGTCCTCTACGTCCTTGGCGTCGATGCGGAAGAGCAGGTCGTCCTTGGACACGGTCTGGCCCTCTTCAAAGGGGGCCTCCAGAACCTCGCCGCTGACCAGGGTGGTGGCCCGGTAGGAGTGGATGGGCTCAATGGGACCGGTGCCCGACACGGAGACGGTCAGATCCCGCACCTGGGCCGTCTCGGTGAGGTAGGCCCCCGCCGCCAGCTGGGTGCCCGCCGACTGGCACTGGGCCAGCAGAAAGACCACCCCTCCCGCCAGGACGGCCAGGATGACCAAGCGCCGGACCCATTTGACCCAGCCGCGCTTCTTGGGCGGGGTGAACTTCTTGGGCGGGGCGGGGGTTGACGCGGGGGTGTTGACTTCCGGTTTGACCTGGGTTGTTTCCATTGTCTGTATCTCCTTCTGTTTGGTTTGCGCCGGGGCCCGGACCGGACGCCGCCGGACCTTGGGCCGCCGGGAAGGACCTTGAGGTGTATCTTAAAAGGCGGCGCGGTGTAAGTCAATACTACGGAGGGGGAATTTTCAAATCGTTTACACTTTTTGCCGCCCTTCCTCCCCAAGTGGATATCCTAGCAGAGGTTTATGAAGCGAAGCCTTAAAAAACCATTAAATTTCCTTAAAAATCCCCGCCGCACCTCGGGTATACACCCTCCAGCCGGTGGAAGGTCAAGGGGGCGGCGGGATATTTTTCATATCGTCTAAATATTTGCCCTGTTTTGTCCGATAGAATAGATAAAAGGACGAAACCGTCCAACCACAGGAAAGGAGGACATTCCCAATGGAACTCAACGCCACCTCCGGCGCCAGGGGGAGCCAGCCTGCCGGACGCACCGCCTCGGGCGGCACGCGCGCCGCCAAGCAGCCCCAGGGCTCCGTAACCCGGCTCCAGCGGGACCGGGTATCCATCTCCAGCCAGGTGCTCCACATGCTGGAGGAACAGAACCGTCAGGCCATGGAGCAGGCCCAGCAGAAGGACCGCGCCGGTAAGGACAAGCTGGACGTGCTGGAAAAATCCCTCCGGGAGCTGCGCAACTGCCAAAAGATTTTTGCGCGGGTCCGGGCCGGGGACAAGGTGCCCGAGGAGGACCTGCGCTATCTGATGGTCAAGGACCCGGCGGGGTACCGTCTGGCAATGGCCACCCGCAAGCCCAAGAAAAACCCCGAGGAGCACGACAGTGTTCTCACCGACCAGGACCGGCAGCAGCTGGCGGAGGACCCTACCCCCATTACCACAGGGCCCAGCCAGACCTGACCGGAAACAAGCTCCCTCCAGACGAGACTGCCATTGGTCTTGTCTGGAGGGAGTCTTTGCTTTCGGCCCGCTGTGGGACTGCCGGCTATTCCTCCGCGAACAGGGGGGTGGACAGGTACCGCTCCCCGGTGTCGGGCAGGAGGGCCACGATGGTCTTATCCCGGTTCTCCGGCCGCTTGGCCAGGGCGATGGCCGCCCAGAGCGCCGCGCCGGAGGATATCCCCGCCAAAATCCCCTCGGTCCGGCCCAGCCTCCGCCCCGCGGCCAGGGCGTCGGCGTCCGTCACGGGGATGATTTCGTCAAACACCCCGGTGTCCAGCACCTCGGGCACAAAGTTCGCCCCAATGCCCTGAATCCCGTGGGGTCCGGCGGCCCCTCCGCTCAACAGGGGGGACGAGGCGGGCTCTACCGCCACCACCTGTATCTCCGGCTTCCGGGCCTTGAGGTACTGGCCTGTGCCGGTGATGGTGCCTCCGGTTCCCACTCCGGCTACGAACACATCCACCCGACCCTCGGTGTCCGCCCAGATTTCCGGGCCGGTGCTCCCTCTATGGGCGGCGGGGTTGGCGGGGTTGACGAACTGTCCGGCGATGATGCTGTTGGGAATGGTCCGGGACAGCGCCTGGGCCTTGTCAATGGCCCCCTGCATCCCCAGCGCCCCCGGCGTCAGCACCAGCTCCGCGCCGTAGGCTGACATCAGGCGGCGGCGCTCCACACTCATGGAGTCCGGCATGACGATGACCACCCGGTATCCCCGCACCGCCGCCACCGCCGCAAGGCCAATGCCTGTATTGCCGGAGGTGGGCTCGATGATGGCCGCGCCGGGCTGGAGCAGGCCCCGGGCCTCCGCGTCGTCCAGCATGGCCTTGGCCGCCCGGTCCTTGACACTGCCCCCCGGGTTGAAGGACTCCAGCTTCACCAGAAGGCGGGCCTTCAGGTCCTCCTCCCGCTCAATGCGGACCAGCTCCAGCAGCGGCGTTTGGCCAATCAACTGCTCCATGGATGTATAAATACGGCTCATTGCGTACCCTCCCTTGATATTCGGATGAGAAAATTATAGCCCATCGGGCCGGGTTTTGCAATTGGGGGCTTTTGACAAAACACCGTGGAAATTTGTGCTTGACAAATGCATTCTATCGGAGTAGAATCACCATAGATTCTATCGCGGTAGAATACATTTGGAAAGGAGCGGCACGAATGGAATATAAGCTGTATGACTCCGAGCGGAAGGTGATGGAGGTCCTGTGGGACGGCGGGGACATGAGCGCTAAGGAGCTGTCCCAGAGGCTCCAGGCCCAGGTCGGGTGGAGCAAGAGCACCACCTACACCATCCTCAAGAAGTGCATCGACAAGCAGATTCTCGCCCGCACCGACCCCGGCTTCCTCTGTCACGCCCTGGTCAGCCGGGAAGAGGTCCAGGAGCGGGAGACGGACGAGCTCATTGACAAGATGTACGGGGGCTCCGCCGATTTGCTGGTGTCCGCCCTGCTGGGCCGCAACCGGCTCTCCGCTGGGGAGGTGGAGCGGCTGAAGAAGTGCATTGAGGAATGGGAGTGAGAACATGCTGAATCTTGTGGAAATGAGCGTCACCGGCGGGATTCTCATTGCCGCCGTGGTCATACTCCGGGCCGTGGCGGGCCACCGGCTCCCCCGGCAGACCTTTCTGGCCCTGTGGGGGGTGGCCCTGGTCCGGCTGCTGCTCCCCTTCTCCCTGCCCGCGCCCACCAGTGTATACCGGGGTCTGGATGCCCTGGAAATCACCGTCCGCCGGGCGGGGGTGGCCTCCAATGTCCAGGCCTCCCCGGTGACGGGGGCGGCGGCAGAGACTGCGGCGGGGACCTCTGCGGGGACTCCTGTGCTTCTGCTGGCCTGGGGCGGCGTGGCCCTGGCGGTGGCGGCATTCTTCGTGCTGGCCCACCTGCGGGGACGGCGGGAGTACCGGACCTCCCTGCCCGCCGGGGAACCGTTCATTCAGGCCTGGCTGGCGGAGCACCCCATGCGCAGGCCCTTGCAGGTGCGCTACTCCGACCGGATTGACACACCGCTGACCTATGGCATGTTCCGGCCGGTGATTCTCCTGCCCAAGAGCCTGGACCGGAACGGCGGGGAGCGGCTCTCCTTCGTGCTGGCCCACGAGCTGGTCCATGTGCGCCGGTGGGACGCCCTGAGCAAGTGCTTCCTGTGCGCCGCCGTGTGCGTCCACTGGTTCAACCCCCTGGTGTGGGTGATGCTCCTGCTGGCCGGACGGGATTTGGAGGTCTCCTGCGACCAGAAGGTGGTGCAGATGTATGGCCGGACGGCCAGGGGGCCCTATGCCCGGACCCTGCTGGAGCTGGAGTCCCGGCGGACCCGGCTGCTTCCCCTGACCAGCGGATTTAGTAAAAATGCTCTGGAAGAGCGGATTGGAGCGATTATGAAATCAAAAAATATCGGTGTGCTGGGCCTTGTGGCGGCGGTGGTCGTGGTGACGGTGGTGACGGCGGTCTTTGCCACCACCGCCCCCAGGGATGACCACGAGCCGGCGGACGGTTCTCCGGGTGTCGCCGGCATTGACCAGGCGCTCAATGCCGGCATAGTGTACAAGGACGGCGTGGTCTTCCAGTCCGCCGAATACGGACTGAGCGGCGAACCCAAGCGCGACCCGGAGACCGGGCGCTATTACACCAAGGCCCAATACGAGCTCATAGCCAACCTCAAAACCGAGGGCTATGAGGACCTGTCCATTGCGGAGTTCAACCGGACCATCTATGCCGCCCTGAACGACGGGACCGACGAGCAGGAGACGATGGCGCTGCTGCACGCCTACGATATGGTTTTGACGGACCTGCCCCAGGAGGACCCGTTGGCTCCCTTCCTGCTGAACACGGTCCAGGCGTCCCTGGCGGAGTATCAGGACCGGCTCAATGAGGTCTATTCCGGCAAGCAGCGGGATTCCTCCTTCACCGGCCACGCGGAGCGCAACGAAACCGCCGACGTCTTTGGCGACACCGTTTCGGTGGGCTGGGCCCAGGTGGATTACTCCTTCTCGTACCGCATTCTTGACCAGGACAATCTGACCGTTCAGGAGCGGGACGCCTTCCTTCAGGCCATTCTGGACGGAATGCAGGCATGGCTGGACGGACAGGAGGCCAAGAGCCTCACCGACCAGAAGGCCGTAGAAAAGGCCCTTTCGGAGGAACTGGACCGGCTGGGGAAGGCGGCGAGCACCGCCGAGATTGCGTACACCAAGGGGAACATTGGCGATTACTATGGTGAGCTCTACTACGAGGGCGGCTCCTACGGCATTCGGGAGGACGGTACGGGCGCTGTCACCCAGGGGGCCTGGTCATGAGGGCGGCACTGGGGAAGGCGCTGGGGGTGCTGCTCCTCCTGCTGGGGGTCTCAGCGGCGACGTTCTTCGGGATTCGGGCCCTGGTGGTGCCGGTTTCGGGGAGCAATGCCCGAGCCTATACCACCGTTTGGGGCAATTCGGGCGGAGAGATGCCCCAGGAGGACAGCAAATGGCAGTACACCCCTGAGGACCTGAAACGGGTGGAGGCCCTGGCGGCGGAAGGCTGGGAGAGCCGGAGCGTCCATGACTTCGCCAAGGCCCTGGCCGACTGGAGCGACGAGGACGCGTTCCACAAGGGCGAGGAGGCGATGGAGCGCCTGGACCGGACCTATGAGGAGGATGGGAAGCACGCCCAGTTCCTCCGCCGGACACTGGACGCCTCCCTGGGGGAGGCCGCCACCTGGCACTATGGGGGCTACTGCACCCGGCACAGGGACTCCTTTTACGACAGTGTAACCAAGGAGCGGCAGGCGGATGTATTCGGGGATCCGTACGTCGTGTTTCAGGCGGAGGCGGCTTACCGGCTGTGCTACACCATCACCGACGGGGACAAGCTCACCGTGGGCGAGCGGGACCGTATCCTGGACGCCTACCGGGATGAGGTCCGCCGGTACCTGGACGGTTTTTCGGAACAGCAGCTTTTGGAGGAAACCTCCATGGTAAAAAAGCTGGAAGGCTATTTGGAGACTTTGGACAAGAAGCTCTCCACGGATTTGATGAAACTGGAGGGGAGTTCTCTTGCCTGGTACAACGCCTGGGGCCCGGATGCCCACAACTGAGTCCCGTCCGGGGCTGGACGGGGAGGCCCTGAAGCTCATTGCCATTTTTGCCATGACCGTGGACCATATCGCCTACGCCTTTGTGGACAACGGGACCCTTTTGGCCATTTTCATGCACGCCATTGGACGCATCACCGGCCCGGTTATGTTCTATCTGGCGGCGGAGGGATATCACCACACCCGCAGTGTTCCCCGGTATATATTGCGGCTGGCGGTGTTCGCCCTCATCAGCTTTCTGCCCTTCCAGCTGTTTGTTTACGGCCGGGAGCTGCCGGTTCGGTTCAACTTCTTGCGGCTTAACGTCCTCTATACCATCCTGCTGGGTGTTCTGGCGGTATGGGTCCGGCACGAGGTCCGGCCTATGCCCCTAAAACTCCTGCTGCTTGGGGGATTGATTCTCCTGGCCGCGCCGGGAGACTGGGGGACTTCGGGCGTGCTCATGATTTTAACCTTTGAGTTCTATTACGGGGCCTTTCCACAGCAGGCATTCGCCTATATCCTTTTGGTCCTGCTGGATATGAATGTGCTCCACCTGTTCACCGGCCCGACGTTCAGCCTGCTTTATGAGGGGACCTTGGACCTCACCATGTGGACCTACGAGGCGGAAAATCTGGGGCTGTTTCTCCCGCTGCTCCTTTTGCGGCAGTACAACGGACAGCGGGGCAGGCACAGTCTTGGGGGAAAATGGCTGTTTTATGTCTATTACCCCGCCCACCTGATTGTCCTGGGGCTCATTCGCGTCGCGGTGGGGGTTTAGGACCAAGCGGGATGAAGAAACACCGTTCCCATTGCCGGGATTTTTCTCCAGGCAATGGGAACGGTGTTGTTTTTGGGGGAATGCTGTCTGTACCGCTTCTGATTACGGCTCCATAAAACGACGTAGGCCCTCTTCCAGGGACACCGCCGGACTCCAGCCGGGCAGAGGCGGGTACAGCCGCACCGCCCGGTGAATTTCACGTTCTGGCTGTGGCCGCTGACCCCACGCCGCGCGCAGGCTGAGTCCGTTTACTTGAAGCATCTGCTCCACCGTCTGCCGGAGGGTCAGCGGATTGCGCGCCGCTGCCTGAAAGACCGCATTGTTCCACCCCTGCGTCTGCAAAAGCTGTGCCCCGGCCTGCTGGAACGCGGACACCACATCGTCAATGTAAACCACATCATAGTCCTGTTCGCCGCTGGACAGCGCCAGTTCCTCCCCGGTCCGCACCGCCCGTTTGACCAGATTCAAAATCTTCGGCCTCCGGTCGCCGGGGCCGTAGGTGTCGGAAAGGACCACCGTCACGGCCCGCAGCAGCCCCGCATCGGTGTAGTAGGCCAGCAAATCGGAAAAGGCCTGCTTTGTAGCGGCATAAAGGTTCAGGGGGCGGTAGGACGCGCCCTGGTAGTGCGCCATGATGGTTGAGGCGCAGACCAGCGCCGTGCAGCCGCAAGCGGCCATCGCCTCCAGAAGATACGCGCCGAACATGAGGTTGGATTCCATCAGCTTCGGCGTCTGCTCAGGACCATGTGCGCCTGTGTAGTGGGCCGCAAGGTGGTAGACCACTTCGGGGCGGCTGGCCTCCAGTGCGGAGGCGATGCTGTCTATCGTTCCATCACAGGGCAGCAGGCGGACTTGTGTTTGGATGTCCTCTAAATAGGTCAGATTGACGGGCTCCCGTACCAAGCCGCAGACCTCGCAATCCGCCAGCAGCCGCCGGGCCAGGTTGGAGCCGATGTATCCGGTTATGCCGGTAATCAGAACGCGCTTCACGGTGCTCCCTCCGCCGGAAGCGGCCCATACTGCGCCAAAAATTCCGCCAGGGTGGGCAGCGCGGCGTCTTTGTCGGACAAAATGACCTGCTCCACCCGCTCCAGCGGCCAGCTCACCGACAGCTGAGGGTCGTTCCAGCGGATACCTCCGTCGCTCTCCGGGTCGTAGCGCTCACCGCACAGGTAGCTAAACAGGGTGTTATCCTCCAGCGCCAGGAAGCCATGGGCAAAGCCCTTGGGTATGTAGAGGATATTTCGGTTTTCCGCCGAGAGATAAAAGCCCTCCCATTGGCCAAAGGTTTCGGAGTCCTTCCGAAGGTCTACCGCTACGTCAAAAACCGCGCCGCTGAGGACCTGGACCAGCTTGTCCTGGCAACACCGGCGCTGGAAGTGGAGGCCGCGGAGTACGCCTTTTTTGGAGCAGGAGCGCAGCTCCTCCCTAGGAAACAGTTCTATGCCGTGGGCGGCAAAGATGGACTGTTCAAAGGGCTTGGAAAACCACCCCCTGCCGTCCAGGGCAAAAAATGGCCGCAGCATCGTCAGCCCCGCAATGGAGGTTTGTAAGAACTCAAATGTACGCATTAAGAGGCTCCTCCCTAAGCCGGATACAACGGTCAGCGGTATGCCCGCTGAATCAGCTGTTCCGCAATTTCCTCCGCTGCCGCATCAATGTTGTCATAGCAGCCGTGGGTGATGACCTGACACACCCGGCACAGCTCCAGGCGGTCCTTTTCTCCGCGCAGGTGGGTGAGCTGATAATGTCTTTGGGGCTCACCCTGCCAGATTTCCTTTAAGCTGCTGCTGCGAATGTCGCCTACCACCTGATGATGTTTCCAGTCACCCACGCAGGTAGAAACAGTACCGTCGGCATTGACCACCATAATATAGAACAGATAGGGGCAGACCTTTCGGTTTTCCAGGGGCTGTCCATAATTTCCGATATCCTCAAAGCGATAACCGCTCAGTGACACATCAAAATCCGGCCATGCGGGGGAGAGCCGCTCCAGATAGACCCGGTCCGCCAGTTCACCAAACAGCTGGAAAAATTTCTCCTGTTCCGGTTCTGTCAGCACATCCTGGATAGATTTGATGTATATGGTGCAGTTTCCCCGGTGCTCGCATAAATCTTGTATATTTCGGACATAGTCCTGAAAATCCACCCGTCTGCCGGTATGTCTGTACATCTGCTCCGCACTGACTCCATTGACTGACAGGTTGATCTGGTCAATTCCGGCCTGTATGATGCGCCGGTTTCGCTCCGGGTTCAGCAGCAGGCCATTCGTCGTTGTGTCAATCCGGGAAAAGCAGCCGGACTGCTTCGCCAAACGGACCATATCCTCAAACCGGGGATTGACCAGTGGTTCCCCCTCCTTATACAGACGCAGGACTCGGAAGGGAGCGCCAAACGCGGCGGCCTGACGGACGAGCGTTTCAAAGAGTTCAAAGGGCATAATCTGCTGTGCCCGCTTTGTTTCCGCAATGATATGTTCATGACCGCTGGGACACCACTTGCACCGCAGGTTGCACAGGCTGGAGGGGTCTACCAGAAGCACATAGGGCTGCGCCAGCGGCAGTACGTCGCTCAAGTCATTTCTGGTACCCGGACGCAATCGGTTCTGCACATTCATGTTTGCTTCTCCATATGGCTTTCGAGGGACGCCGTCTCATTTTCATAGCCCAAACTGCGGATATTTTTCTCAATGTTGCGCTTATAAGCTGTTGACAGGATAAAAATGACTGCCTCGGGGCTGTATATTTGGGACGGGTCCTCCACTTGAAGTACGCGATTTCCCACCTGAAACGAGAGTCCCTGTCTGGCAGGGTTGGAATCCACCAGCTGAATGACATTGCACCGGTCAAAATTACCGCTCAACAGCTGTGCGGTGGAAGCGCCGATACCCCATAGAATCAGCGGAACCTGAGAGGCTTCAAACCGGCTAACCGCTTCGGCAATGTCTTTTTCACATTTTTTTATATAATGTACAAGTGCAGGCTCACTGGCGGAATCTTTTTGTACTGGTCTATTTGCGGAGTCGAGCGCATACATGACGCATAGAGTTGGGTAATCATTCCCTTTCAGGCATTTGTTCCGGTTCACAATTTGCAAGCCGAAACAGTTTGCTAAATTATCCATTGTTTCATCCGAAAAATGACATACATGCTCATAGGTTAGAAAGTGGTATGGAGCCTCATCTTGCTTTTGATAACCTTCTACATCGGGCACCTCGATATAGAGATGTCCGCCGACCTTTATTAACATTTTCATTTTCTGTATAGCAACGTCAAGATTCACAAAATGCTCCAGGGAATGGTCACAAAGCACCAAATCGTATTCACCGTTTTGTATCTGCAAATCGAATAGGCTATCCTCCAAAACATCAATTCCCAACGCCTTTACCGATTGGATACATTCCGGCTTTATTTCAAGAACTGTAATGTTAGGATATCCGTGCTCAATTAGATACTGTGCCAGCTGGCCATGCCCGCCAGCCACATCCAAAATACGGCTGTCCTTTGTAATATAGTGCTCCAAATTGTGCAGGAGATGTTCAAAATATGCGTCGATTATATCCCGTGGATAAATGTCATAATAGTCCATTGTCTTGCTGCTGGAAGAGCGGTAATAGCTGTCAAAGCAGCTCTGATCTGCATTTTCGTATTGATTGAAAACAAAACCACAGTCAGAACAGACAACAATATCGCAGCTTCCCCCTGAAAACTGCGGCCCCATAATCTTCATGTTGGAGCACAGCGCACCAAGTTTTTTGAAATGGGTTCCTCCACAGATTTTACACGGCTTGCTGTTCATCGCGTAATCCCATACCTTTCATAGATGGCCATCAGGGCGTTGTGAATCTGGTCCACATGGCGCTTATGACGGGCATCCTCATTCAGCCACCGTACAGTTTTTTGAATGCCCTCTTCAAAGGAAACCTTTGGCGCCCAACCAGGTACATATGTCTTGACCTTTTCCACACAGCTGGAATTGTTTCGCATCCGGTGAAACATCATGACCCTGGGCTGTATTGCTTCAAGCGTCAGCGCATCCTTGCACGGCACATGAAAGGTTCCGCTTGCCTCTGCGCCCAACGCTTTCAGCACCAAGGCCGACTGATCGTTCCACGACAAACGCTCCTCCGCGCCGATATTAAACGACGTTCCGACAGTATCTTTATTCTCGGCCAACCCAACTAAGGCAGCCGCAAAATCGGAGGAATGTGTAAAACTCCATTGATTGTCCCCATCGCCCGCAATCAGCAGAGGATAGCCTTTTAGAATCAATTCCGGTGCGGTAAAGCAGTTATGTCCAATACTGACAGGGAAAATCGTATCATAGGTGTAGGAGGGGCGGACGATTGTGATAGGAAATCCCCTCTGACGGCAGGCATCCATAAAAATTTGTTCTGCTTCCAGCTTGCCTATGATATACTCACATTCACAGCTTGTGTCGTATTGTTCGCTGTCCTCTGTGTAAAACTCAGTATCTATCCCGGGATTTCGTTTATAGACAGACTCGGAACTGATAAATATAAAATGCTTTGTCTTGTCATGAAAGATTTCAACGTCATGTTTGGCATGTTCCCCGTTGTAGCAGATAAAATCACAGACCACATCAAAGGAGCTGTGCTCCAAAAGTGCCTTGATTGCCTCCGCCTCGCGCATGTCTCCTTTCAGCTTGTGGACCTGGGGCTGGACCCTCCTGCGGGTCACTACGGAAATTTCCCGGTTCAGCTGCCATACCTCATGGCCGCGCTCGATTGCCGTCTGAGTACAATGCCAGCTGATATTCCCGTTTCCTCCAATAAAAAGGATTTTCATAACCGTTCAGCTCCTTGTCTGTTCCAGCCGCTCCAGCAGCTCTGCCGCAAACATGTCTATGTCATCCGGCTGTCCCTGACAGAGCTGCCCACAGCAGCCGCAGACCGGATGGGATTTCCGCTCTCCCCGCAAGAAAAGCTCCTGATACGCACGCAGCGCTTCTCCCCGCCAGATATCGGTTATACGCTCTGTCTTTACATCTCCCAGGACCAAATCCCGCTTCCAATCCAGAAAACACAGGCTTACCGTTCCATCCGAATTGACGGAAATCGAATAAAATACATAGGGGCATACCATAACTTCCCGGATTCCCTGGCCATAGATGCCGCGCTCCTGGTTGACCTCTACCTTCTTCTGCTCAAAGGTGGGCCAGCAGTCCATGATACTTTCAATGAAAATGCCGTCTGTGATATCGCCAAAGAGGTCATAAAACTGCTGCTTCTGATCCTCAGTCAAAATGTCGCCGTTGGTCTTGACGATCATTTCTGTGTGGGTTTTGTTCTCGTAAAAATATCGTATCTCATCCACCAGACGGAAAAAATCCAACCGGCAGCCTGAGAACTCGGCGTACTGTTGGGCATTGACCCCTTCAATGGAGATGTTGATGCGGTCGAGCCCGGCTTCAATAATACGGTCACTGAGTTCGTGGGTCAAAAGAGAGGCGTTTGTGGTGGTATCCACGCGGTCACAACACCCAGAGTCCTTGGCATAACGAACCATTTCCGCAAAATTCGGATTGAGCAGCGGCTCCCCATCTTTATACAGCCGAATCACCTTGACCTTGTCCTCAAAGGTGCAGATATCGTCAATGAGCTTTTTATACAGGCCGAGCTCCATGCTCCCATGGCCGCGTCCCTTAGTTCGCCGCATCAGCTCCCGGTCGCCCGTCGGACAGAATTTACACTGGAAATTGCATGTGTCAGAGGGGTCGATGTTGATGATAAACGGTGTTCGCAGAGGGATAACCGTTTCCAGTCTGGTTCTATGCTCCAAATCAATTCTCGGCTTGATGACTGCCTTCATCGTGTGATATTCCTTTCTGCCGTCCATGCCCCTTTACATTCAACATGAACAGAACTTCTTCATAGGATCGAGCGCCGTCCCTTATGCAGGACAATTCTTCCTGCGTCAGCTGCTCACCGGGAACAATGCGGAGAGAGTCCTCACACAGACCGTTGCAGTACGAACAGGCAGACAGGCTCTTCATTGCGTAAATTGCCGCTATTTTCTCTCTCTGCGCTTCCGCAGAAAGGGATGGGTCCAGCAAGTCCAGATACTCCGAACAGTCTGGCGAAGGGTCCAGATACCTCCTGCGCCGGGCAGGGTCGCAGGGCCACATTTCACGCCCTGCAATCAGGAAGCAGAAATGGATGCTCTGGGCATTTGCGCACTTGGAAAACACCCGCTCCGTTTCCTCTTTTGTCTGGTGAACCCGCTTGGTCAGCCCCCCGAAATCCACCCAGCCGCCGCAATGGGGATCGTCCCTTGTATAGTTGCGGATCGTAAATGGAATATCATGCTGGGTCAAAAGGGCCTCTATTTCGTTCACCGCCCTGGAAACCTCACCATAATTGTCTACATTGAAATACAGCTGTGCGCCAAACTCCTTGGCAGCATCCAGGACAGCCCGACTTGGGACAATCGTACCGTTTGTTACAATCTGTACCCGGCCAATTGCATTCCGGTACCGCAGTAAGGAGTGAATAAAGCCCGGAAGCGCGGGATATAAAAGCGGCTCACCGCCGGAAATCGCGAGCACATTGACATGTGTCACAATTTTGAAATACCGGTCCAGAATATTGTTCCAATGCTCCAAAGGATATTCCTGCCGCATATCCTGTCCGCCGTTTTGCAGGTAGGGTATGTAGGCTCCACACAACCTGCATTTCAAGTTACAGGAACAGGTGATATTGAAGGTAACCCGCTCCATAGTAAACTCTTCCATACAAAATGACTCCTTCCATTTGCGGCTGTCTTATTCCGGACTGAAAATCCGCATCCACAGCTTTCATCATCATTTGTTACAGCTCACAATACAACACCGTCTCTTCGTCTCGGGAGGAATGATGGCGAATGTGAAATTGATATTCTGGAACCAGCTCTTTTAGATACAGCGGGATTCGGTACAGGTCATAAATATTGTGATAAAGGCAGATCGCCAGAAGCGGTTTACAGCGCCGTATGGTTTCCGCTGCACCGTGAAGCATATCCCACTCCGAGCCCTCAATATCCGCTTTGATAAATGCAACATTCCGGGCTTCCCGCTGGGCAAAGTATTCGTCCAATGTGATTACTTCGACGGTGTCTCCTGCTGTGCTGCACTCATTTGAAAGAGACGTGGTGGAGAGGTCGGCGGTATTCTCTCGGAACGCCAAAACCCCACGTTTTGCTCCAACCCCTTTCTGCTCATAGACAATTTGCCCCTTTGTTAGCGCCCAGATATCCGTTAAAAAAGCGCCCCGCTTTCGCAGTGCCTGAAATGCGCGCTCGGTTGGCTCAAAGGCACAAATTTCCCGAAAAATCGCCATTGAATATTTTATAATGTTCTCCACTGTGTCACCCACAAAAGCGCCGCAGTCCACAAAGACACCGTCACGGTTTTGCAGCCAGCTGAATTTCGGCAGGCAAAAATATTGGTTCGGTGTGTAATACTGTTCAAATCCACGAATATCGCCAGTCATTCTACAGAGCAAAACACCAGAAAAAACGTCTTTTGAACTATCATCCAAGGAACTATACACACACTCAAACTGCTCAAAATTTGTCTTTACCACATATGCGTCCAAGCTGCAATGCGGAATCTTCATTTGCTCCAGCTGCTGATGCACATCTTGATAGTATTTGTTGGTACTGAC
Organism: uncultured Flavonifractor sp.; assembly: GCA_910585415.1. Taxonomy (GTDB): domain Bacteria; phylum Bacillota; class Clostridia; order Oscillospirales; family Oscillospiraceae; genus CANAAV01. Next base: position 3,255 of record CAJUDT010000040.1, on the reverse strand, counting down.
CAGGACAAAAGGGGCCCTATGCTGGGCAAGCTCATCGGGTGGGATGCAGGGCAGGCCCTCAATCGTCGTGCCTTGCTTTCTGGGGCTGTTATCACAGATGGCGGTGATGTTGAGCTTATCGCGCAGGACCGAAGCGGCCAAGGCACCAATCAGTCCTGCGCCAAAAAGAAAGAGTTCATTGCCTTCCGCTGGGAGCTGGATACCGTTTATCAGCTCCCTGATTTGATTCCAATTATCTGTATGACTCATGCTCGGTCTCCCCCTTGCATTTTTCTGGCCCACCGCATCAACCGTTCATCCTCTGGAAAATAGGTATAATAATGCGTTGGAGAGCCCTTTGTCTGCTCCTGGAAAATCAGTCCCGCTTTTTCTGGATAATTTTCCGCAAAGCAGCTCCGGTCAGGACCCGCGCAGGTTAAAAACCAGTCTGCTGGTCCGCCGGTGAAAAAATCGCCAAAGCTATGTATCCGTTTGGGCCGTGTGACCGCCCGCTCGCAGGAGCTCACAAAGCGTTCCCGATTGCGGCGGAGGCTATAGCTTTGCAGTATATCGGATTGTGCATTTGCCCCTAACTCCGCCGCTCTGGAGGGATTTTCATATAGCCGCCGTACAGCAACGCCGTATTCTTCCGGGGAATGTACCAAAAGTCCCGTCTCCCCATCCCGGATGATATGACGCTCCACACATTGGTCCAAGGCCACTACGGGTAATCCGGCTGCCATCGCTTCCAGCAGGGCGTTTTCCGTCGCGCCAAAATGCTGCGGGTTCAGCAGGTAACTAAAAATGTCCATCTGTGCCAGCGGTTTTGTCACATCTGAAAGCTGACCGCAGAATTGAAATTGCCCCTCAATCCCGTTTTTGACTGCGGCATTCAGCAGCTCATTTCTGGTGGAGTGCGTCCCCACCATTAAAAATCGTGCGTCCGGCAGCCTCACCGCCGCACAGAACCCCACAAATTCAGGATGCAGCTTGCAAAAGCCCATTGTACCCACATAGCCAATCGTAAATTGCTTATGGGGGCTCCTTTGGATTTGAGCAAAACGGTCGAGAGCATTCAAGCCATATACCACCTGAAAGTGTTCCTGCATATATGCCGTCCCCAGCCCCTGAATCTGCGGAAGTCCCAAGCTGTAGGGCGTGGCAAACATACACTGATCAAACTTTTTCACAAAATCCGCCGGTATAGCGGGGAAGTAGTTCCCAGAAACATGACACCAAAGGATACTTCGAATGGGGATGGATGGAATGTCGTGCAGGAATTTTGTCAGCGCTGGATGATGGTGCCAGCTGAATACCACGGCATCAGCCTGCCTCAGTTCCTGCTCTGCCTCCAAAGTACCAGCGCCCTTTATAACCCGAAAGCCAGCTTCCCGTACCCGTGTCAGGGATGCCGCATCCTGGGGCGGTTCCAACAAAAGAATGCTCTGCTTCTGCCCACAGTCACCAAGCCCGGCGTATGCGGCGCCAATCCCGCCGCCCATGTGGGCAGCAATATGTAAAATCCTCATTTCTCACCACCGGCGTAAAAATACCTGCGAATTATCGGTTTACCTTCATTATGGGCGCTTCTGTACGACAAAAAGATACTCTGCACACTGCATCTGCGCTAAAGCAGCGGTCTGCTGCTCCTTGGACAGGCCGGCAGGATAGAGGGAGGCCAGTATGGACTGCCCTTCCTGACCAAGTGCCGCGTTGATTCGCAGTATGCTCTGGACTGTCCCCCATTGCTCAAGCGCAGACTGAAACTGCTCCACCGGAATATTCAGGGAAATATCCTGATTATAAACATCTGTCTGACCCAAAAGGTGCAGATATTCCCGGAAAGAGTATGCGTTTGTCAGCTTACAGATCAAACAGCCGCCCTTTTTGCAGAGCAAAAACAGGTCACGGAGCATTTTTATGGGCTCATGATATCGGTTCATCGGACGGTCCACGACGATGTAATCAAAGTGATTCCCAGGAAATGAATCCACCAAAAATTCTTCACGGTCACAGATGACGGGACCCTTGCAGATGGTTTTCAAATCCAGCCAATATTTGGGGTCCTGGGTAAATGCGGACAGGTCCGCGTCCGGTAAGCCACAACGGCGAAGCCAGTTTTTCACATCCAGGATAGGCGTCCCGCAGCGGGTGTCCACCCCCAAAATCTGAGGCCGGCCAGCAGCAGAGGGCGGCGGAACATGTGAAAAGTATGGGAGATAGAAGTTGTTGACATCATCCCAAGCGTCAACCCCGAAAAATTTTTCTCTGAAATTTGCCCGGCCAATGTCCAAAGATGTTTGAAACTCGGCCGGGTCTTTGCCTTCTCCGCGGCGCATGTCATGATCATGGCAAATCCAGGTGTCGCCAGCCAGAACTGTCCGGTAGCCCATGCGGCGGATGCGGAAGGTATTATCATCATCGCCGAAATCGTGAAAAAATCCCACATCGCCAACCGGCCAGCCAATGGCCATAAGTGCTTCCTTGCGGTACAAGGTCCCAAGCGTTATCAGACGCAGCCGGTCCTCCCATTTCCGGGGATTTGAATGGTTGAACTGCGCCGCTTGTTCCTGCATCTCCAGGTAATTTGTATAGGGCAGGTCAACACATTGTAAATTGGACGTATTACAGCATACTGGGTTGACCATTCCAATTCTGTCATCCGATTTCATGCAGGCTAAAAGCTGTTCCATCCAATGGGAGGTCACAATCAAATCGTTTTGCAGAATACAAATAAAACGCCCCAGTTTGTTCAGGCTTAATATAGAGGTTGGATAAGAGGCACCCAGGTTTTTCGTGATGTGTACCACCGTTTTCTTTTCATGGGGTACCGATCGAAAATATTCCAGGGTTCCGTCTTCGGAGCCGTTATCCAAAAGAATCAGCTCATAGTCAATCTCAGTGGTATAGGTCAAAACACTTTCCACGCAGCGCTTTGTTTTTTCCAACCGGTTGTAGGCCTGGATAATAATAGACACTTCTGATGAATTGGAGTGTTGCTGCATGTTCGCCACAGCGGCACGATTGGAAAATAAATTTGAACCAACCGCCGGGCTCTCCATCCGACCGGTATTTATCTCAATAAATTGTCCCATTCGTTCTCTCCTAAGGCTGTTGCGCTAAAAAAATTTTTATCTGCTGTTCCAAGTGTCGATTTGCCTCCTGCCCGTTTAGCCACGCCTTGGTCCACGAGACCGTTTCCGCTATCGCCTGTTCAACGCTCCATCGAGGATACCAGCCAAGGGCCGCTTGGATTTTGGAGCAGTCCAGCTTCAA
>CAJUDT010000039.1 GCA_910585415.1 uncultured Flavonifractor sp. | reverse complement strand
GGCCCGGCAAGGCCAACCCCTGCAAGTACATCACCGTTCACGAAACCGGAAACACGGCCCAGGGCGCGGACGCGCAGGCCCATGCGTCTTACCTCAAGAGCGCTGCGGCGGTAGAGGATAGGGTCAGCTGGCATTACACGGTGGATGGGCATGGGATTGTCCAGCACCTGCCGGACGCGGAGACGGCCTATCACGCCGGGGACGGGGCCGACGGGCCGGGGAATGGGACCAGCATCGGCATTGAGATTTGCGTGAACCAGGGCGGGGATTTTGCGGCCGCGCAGGCCAATGCCGCCGCGCTGGTGCGGCTGCTGATGGCGGAACACGGAATCCCCATTGAGCGCGTAGTCCAGCACAACCACTGGAACGGGAAGGACTGCCCCTACACCATCCGCCACACCGCCGGGGCCTGGGAGGCCTTTCTGAGCCTGTGCGCCGGGGAGGACGCTCCCTGGTATGCGCAGGCCCAGGATTGGGTCCAGGAGCAGGGTATCAGCGACGGCGTCCGGCCCGATTCCCCCGCCACCCGCGCCGAGGTGTGGGAAATGCTGCGCCGGTTCGGAAAGGAGGGGGCGTGATGGACATGGTCGACCGGTTCAAGGCCGCTATGGCCGCGCTGCTGGGGGTCCTGACGGGCCTTTGGGGCTGGTTGGGGTGGCTGGTGGTGGGCTGGGCGGCCTGCATGGTGCTGGACTACATCACCGGTTCCGCCGCCGCGTGCAAGGACGGCGCGTGGTCCTCCGGGGCCGCTAAGGAGGGGATTTGGCACAAGGCCGGGATGATTGTGGTGGTGCTGGTGGCCGCTGGAGCGGATTTGCTCATAGCCGCCGTGCTGGAAAACCTGCCCCTGGTGGCCCTGCCCTTCCAGTACAGCGGGCTGATTTGCCCGGTGGTGCTGGTGTGGTACATTGTCACCGAGCTGGGGAGCATTACCGAAAACGCCGTACAGATGGGAGCCCCGGTGCCGGGTTGGCTGGTGAAGCTGCTGGCCGCTGGCAAGAGCGCCGTGGACGCCGCCGGGGAGGCCCTCGGCGGGGAGGATAAGGAGAAATAAACGGGAGGGGACGCGGTTAGGCGTCCCCTCCCGTTGTTTCGATAGGCCGTCCTTGCGGTATTTGGCGAAATCTGTTACAATAGCTGTGCTGCCCTTCTCCAATCTGGCAACAGAGAGGAGGTGGATATTTTGATCATTCTCGTCGACTTCTTTGTGTCGGTCGCAGCAGGCGTAGTTGGCTACTATGTGTGCAAGTGGCTTGACCGGCACGGCAAGGGCAGGTGAGCACAAAAGGACCCCCGGAGAGATTGCGGCTCTCCGGGGGTTCGCTTTTGCGTGGATACTCTGAAGTCTCGCCGACTTCTTTGGCTGTGCCCATTATACCACAGCCAACCTAGTATATGCAAGAGGGAGTTTTTTCAGTTCTCATCCGCTGCTCCTGCTGCCCTATCTGGTCCGTTATCCTGCCCCAAGCGCCTGCTTTCCTCCATAGCCCTGTCGATGGCCTCGACGATAAACTTATTTGTGGTCTTGCCATGGGCCTTGGCATAGTCCGCAATGACCTTGCGCCTTCCCTTGGGGACTACCACGTCAATGCGGTCGTAGGCCTTTTTATTGTACCGGGCGGTTGCCTCCTTTTGCGCCTCCGAGTAAGCCAAAACTCTCACCCCCATTCCTGGGGTGATTATAGGATATACTACTGGTAGTATTGTATAATTCCATAAGTATATTTTTGTGAAAAATACCTGTATTTATACTTATGGAAGTATGGTAATATAAAAGAGCCGGGCAGGGAATCGGCTCCCCGCCCGGCAAGGTTCAGCTATTTGCGATGTAGATGGACACCAAGTCAATAAACTCGGTATTCGTGGGGCGCTTGTCCAGATGGTATCCAGCCATTTGGTCGAGCGCCTCTCGATTTCCAGCCTCCCAGAAACGATTTATCGCCTTTCGCATACAGCGCTCTACGCGGGAGGACTTAGTGCCGCAGCGGCGGGCAACCTCGGGATATATCTCCTTGGTGATGCGCTCCAGGCGCTCAGGGACCAGCACCACCAGCACGGTGGCAATGGTCAGATACCGGAACCCTTTCAGCGACCGGGGAATGCGCAGGAGCACCAGGGCGTTCCTGGCCTGATTGAGGATGCTTTCCGGGAGTTCTTCTAGCTTTGTTTTTTGTGCAATCACATGACTCACTCTTTCTTTTTCTTTGGGATGTGTCATGTCTCGGAGGTCCACGGCACTTAGGGGGTGGGCGGACCAGCAAATGTACCGGCTTGTTTGTATTCGCCTTAACATATATAACCTGTATGCTGCCGAAGTCCGGTCAAGCCGTTGAACACCGTGGACTTTCCCACGTTTGGGTTGCCAGCCAGGGCGATTACCTTGTCCTCCGGGCTGGTTTTGGACAGGTCCAGGCCCAGGTCTATGGCCCCGGCTCCGGTGGAGGCGTGGCTCAGTCCCATAGCGCCTGGGCCTCCGTTTCCACAGAGCGGGGAAGTTCCTCCAGGCGGATGCCCGAGGCGTCCCGCTGCCGCAGGGCGATGACCGCCCCCCGTATCAGATAGGCGCACGGGTCACCGGCGGGGCTCCGGGCCACGCAGGTAACGCGGGTGCCTGGTATCAGGCCAATATCCAGCAGCCTGCGCCGCATGGCCGGGTCGGCCCGGACCTCTGCTACGCGGGCGCTGCGCCCTACGGTGAGGGCGTTGAGCGATAGAGTGTCCATATCGAACGTCTCCTTACGATGCAATCGACAGAATGGCGCAGGAGTTTGTGACTGCGCACCCTATCCTATTGCGGCAGGAGAAAAAAGGTGCCCCGGCCAGTCGGGGCGGTTTTATGTGGACAGCACAAAAAAGCCGCAAATTCTGCCGTCGCATTTTTGTTCGATTCTACGAATTGCGGCGGCGCGCGTTGACAGCACGTCCCGTTTCGGCTAAAATAGACTCAATCAGAATCAGCCATGACCGCGGCCTGCTGCCGCGGTCCATTATTTGCGGAGGTGTCTATGTCGGATCAGATGCAAGAAAACAAAATGGGCGTCATGCCGGTGAAACGGCTGCTCATTACCATGTCCCTGCCCATTATGCTCTCCATGCTCATTCAGGCCCTGTACAACATTGTGGACAGTGTCTTTGTGGCCCAGGTCAGCGAGAACGCCCTGACGGCGGTTTCCATGGCCTTTCCCATCCAGAATCTGATGATATCCGTGGGTGTGGGCACCGGCGTGGGCGTCAACGCTCTGCTCTCCCGGAGCCTGGGGGAAAAGGACTACGACCGGGCCAACAAGGCGGCCTCCAACGGCGTCTTTCTGGCGGTGGTCAGCGCCGTTGCCTTTACCATACTGGGGGTGCTCATTGCCCGGCCCTTCTTTGAGATTCAGACCGATGTACAGGAGATTATTGACTGCGGGACCACCTATATTTCCATCTGCTCCGCCCTGTGCTTTGGCATTTTTATCGCCATCATGTTTGAACGCCTGCTCCAGTCCACGGGGCGGACCTTCTGCACCATGATTAGCCAGGGCGCGGGGGCCATTGTGAACATCGTCATGGACCCGGTGCTGATTTTCGGCCTGGGCCCCTTCCCCCGCATGGAGGTGGCCGGAGCGGCGGCGGCCACGGTGCTGGGGCAGATGGTCAGCGCCGCCCTCACCGTCCTCTTCAATGCCTGCTATAACCCGGAAATCCAGCTTCAGACCAAGGGGTTCCGGCCGGATGGTCCCACCATTGGGCGCATCTACGCCGTGGGCGTGCCCTCGATTATCCTCAGCTCCATCGGCTCCGTGATGATTTTTGGGCTCAATCAAATCCTCATTGCCTTCTCCACCACCGCCACCGCCGTGCTGGGCATCTATTTCAAGGTGCAGTCCTTCGCCTTCATGCCCATTTTTGGCCTGAACAACGGCATGGTGCCCATTGTCTCCTACAACCTGGGAGCCCGCAGGAAGAAACGGCTTATCCAAACGGTAAAATTTGCCGCCGTACTGGCGGTGGGGTATATGGTGGCCTGCCTGCTGGTGCTCCAGTTCGCCACCGTGCCCATTCTCCAGCTTTTCAACGCCTCAGAGGAAATGCTGGCCATCGGCGTGCCCGCCCTGCGGATTATCAGCCTGAGCTTTCTCTTTGCCGGGTTCTCCGTGGTGGTTTCCGCCACCTTCCAGGCCCTGGGCAACGGGGTGCTGAGTATGCTGGTGTCCATCATCCGGCAGCTGGTGGTTCTCCTGCCCGCCGCGTGGCTGCTCTCCCTCAGCGGACAGGTGGGGCTGGTCTGGTGGGCCTTCCCCATTGCGGAGGTCTGCTCTGTCCTTCTGTGTATCGGGTTTATGCTTTACACCTATCAGAAAATCATCAAGCCCCTGCCGGAGGGGGCTTGAGCCCGAACGAAATAAAAGGCCCAGCCGCATGGACCTTACGTCCTGCGGCTGGGCTTTGTTTCATTGGTTCAATCAAAGACGAAAATCGCCTCAATGGGGGCCTCCACCACCCGGGAGATGTCCACGGCCAGCTTGAGGGAGGGGTTATACTGGGCCTTTTCCAGGCGCATGATGGTCTCCCGCCGGACGCCCACCAGGTTGGCCAGCTGCTCCTGGGTGAGGTCTTTCAACAGGCGGTAGCGCTTCAGATTGCAGATAAATTCAGCCATATCACTCTTCCACACTCTCGTCATGGTCATAGCGGTAGAGCAGGTATTCGCTCAAAAAGAGGGTCAGACCCAGGGCGAAGGAAATTGCGCTGGACAGGGCCACAGCGGTGAGCTCCAGACTGCCCCAGAGCGGCCCGTGCCCCACCACCAGCAAGACCACCCACAGCAGCGCGAACCCGGCCTTGAAGGCGTCCAGCTGGGCCCGGCGGACGTTCTCCTGATAGCGCTCGTCCATAAGGGTGTTGGACAGCTTTCCCTCAAAGAAGAACCCGAAAAACCCGAAGAACATGAAGAAACAGCAGGGGGTCACGGTGCCGTCCAGCCGGTAGGTCCAGAAGCCCAGAAAGCCCAGCAACCCCAAGAAGCCCAGCAGCCCCAGCCAGGGGGAGATTTTCCGGGTGCGCCGGGGGTCCCGCTGCCGCCTGCGGCCGGTGAGGAACGCTTGCAGGGAGAAGGCCACAACGGACAGAACGACAGCCGTCACGGAGAGAATCATGGGCAGGTCGGCCAGACGGAACGCGTAGGCGGACAGGTCGGTGGGGTACACCAGCCGCCCCTCGTTAAACAGCAGGCTGGCCCCAATGGACAGGAGCATACAGGCCGCGGACACCAGCACCGCCCAGAACAGGGGATTCTTTTTCATGGAAAACGCCTCCATCGAAAGTGATATATTTGTCTTGTGGCAAGAGAAATATATCACTTTCTTGAGCGGCTGTCAAGGGCTTTTTTTCCGCCGCTGGGGCGGGGAGCAGGGGACCAGGAAAAGGGAGAACAGGCTGTACCATTTTTATTTTTTCTCAATTTTCTTTTTGCTCTTGATTTGTTAGAAGATGTGAAAGAAATGCGCAAAGATGCTTAATATTGCTCCAACATCTAAAAAACATGAAAAAGGCACTGGAATCTATGTTCTCAGTGCCTTTAGCTGTACTTATCCAGCGCAATCTTTGTGCTTTTGATTATCTCGGAAATGATTCTTGCCTGTTGGGGGGAACAGCCATCTAACACCGCTTTCACATACATCTATGAGAATGTGCCCGCTGAACGAGTTGCGGAATTGTTCCCTGAGACATCAGCACTTATGAATGAGATTCAGACAAATATTGATGCACTTCATGCACGGTTGGTTGCATTGGGTGATGGAACGGAAGATACCGAAAGCATTAAGAATGATGCGTGGGCTATTCTTGAGTTAATAAGCAATCTGGCAGATTCGGAGGAAATACGCATATATGGACGATTTACATCACTGAGCGGACGACTTAATTCAATCTAAATAAGAGGGGAACAGGTTTCCCTGTTCCCCTCAAAACGTGCTGAAATTGTGGTGAAATCTTAGCCGAAGTAACGCTTCAGCAGACCCTCAAAGGCCTTGCCGTGGCGGGCCTCGTCACGGGCCATCTCGTGGACGGTGTCGTGGATGGCGTCCAGGTTCAGGGCCTTGGCGCGCTTGGCCAAATCGGTCTTGCCCATGGTAGCGCCGTTCTCGGCGTCCACGCGCATCTCCAGGTTCTTCTTGGTGGAGCTGGTCACCACCTCGCCCAGCAGCTCGGCGAACTTGGCGGCGTGCTCGGCCTCTTCGTAAGCGGCCTTCTCCCAGTACAGGCCGATCTCGGGATAACCCTCCCGGTGGGCCACGCGGGCCATAGCCAGATACATACCTACCTCAGAGCACTCGCCCTCGAAGTTGGCGCGCAGGTCCTTCAGGATGTCCTCGGGCACGCCCTGGGCCACGCCCACCACATGCTCGGCGGCCCAGGAGCGCTCGCCGCCCTGCTCCACAAACTTCTCCTTGGGAGCCTTGCAGATGGGGCACAGGTCGGGGGCGGAGTCGCCCTCATGTACGTAACCGCAGACCGAGCAAACAAACTTTTTCATAATCATATGCCTCCTATAAGTAATCAATATCCACTTGGTTGTCAATTCCTGAAATTAGCAATCAGTAATGATTCCTATTTCTGTTTAGAAGCATAACATACCGGAAAGGTTCCGTCAAGTGCTTTTTTCAAAAAATTTTTTCCACCGCCGCCCGGAGCTCCGCCGGGGAGAGAACGCCGTTGACCACCGCCAGCAGGGCATTGGCGCTCATATGCTCCGGCAAGGCCAGCTCCCGCAGCAGCCGCTTCCGCCGCTCCGCCGCCCCCGGCCCGCCGGAGAGGCCTAAAGCAAACAGGTCCGCCTTGGTGAGCCGCCCGGCCGGAGCCGCCGGGGCGGGTTCCTCCAGAACGGCCGCCCCCGCCCGGCGCAAGGCGTCCTCCAGCACCTGGGGGCGCATACCCTCCACCCCCAGTTTGCCCTCCCGGCCGGGGGAGGCCTTGCGGCGCTCCTTGCCGGGCAGGTCGGGGATATAGGCGTGTTTGACCTGCGCCGGGGGGAGGGCCCCCCTGAGATAATTGCGGATGACAAAGCCCGCCCCGTCGGAGTCGGTCAAAATCACCAGCCCCCGTTCCGCCGCCAGCCGCCGGAGCAGGGCGAGCTGGGCCTTGTCCTTGAAAATGCCAAAGCCGTTGGTGGTCACAATCACCGTGTCCACCAGCTGGGACAGGGTATTCTTGTCGTACCGGCCCTCCACCACAATGGCCTCCCGAATGCGCAGCACGGTCTTACGCCCCCTTCTTCACCGCCAGCTCCATGAGCAGGTCGATGAGGACCTCCTCGCCGGGGGCGCCGGTGGATTTCATGGTCAAATCGGCCTCCCCGCAGCGCATCACCGCCCGGCGGCACCAGCGCAGGGAAAATCTCCGGGCCGACTGCATGAGCCGCTCCGCCGGGTAGGCCGAGCGCAGGCCCCAGAGCTCCATGAGGTAGGCCGTCCCCTTCTTCTGCTCGATGGCCAGCCGGGCGGAGTAGAGCTGCCGCAGCTGCTTCCCCAGCACCGACAGGAGCTTGATGGGGGCCTCCCGCATGTGGAACAGGTCCCCCAGGACACTGGCCGCTTTGTCAAAGCTCCCGGCGGCGATGGCGTCGGTGAGCTGGAACACCACCGCGTCCAGCTGAGGGGTGGCCACCGCGTCGATGTCCCGCCGGGTCACCCGGTACTCCTTGGCGTAGGAGCCGATTTTGCCAATCTCGGAAATCAGGGTGTTCATCAAATCCCCGCAGAGGAAAATCAGGTACTTGGCGTCCTCGCTGCTGATGTCGTGGTCCATGGCCCGGAACCGGCGGGCAATCCAGTCGATTAAATCCCCCTGGCCCTGGCGGTTGAAGGCCACCACGCTCCCCTTTTCCTTCAGCAGGCCCGCCAGCTTGGTGCGGGCGTCGGCCTTGTAGTCAATGAGGTCATACACAAAGACCAGACACACGTATTCCGGCAAATCCCCCAGCAGGGTCAGCAGGCCGTCCTTGTCCCCCTTATAGATGTCGTAGTCGTAGACCACCACAAGCGTCCGCCCGCCCATCATGGGCAGGCAGTCCACCAGCTGCCCCAGGGTTTTCAAATCAAACTCCTTCCCGTTGAGGGTGTGGAGGTTGAAGGACTCCATCCCGGCGGGCAGAAGGGCCCGCTTCATCTGCCCCAGGTAGAAGTCCCGCAAATAGGCCTCTTCCCCGTGGAACACGTAGAGGGAGCCGAGGGTTCCCTCCCGCAGGTCCTTTTTCAGCTTTTGATAGGCGGCGGTATCCGCCTTTCCTTTGGGCGGCATGGCGCGCCTCCTTTCTGGTGTTCCATAAAAATACCGGTCAGCCGCCGTCCCGGACCGTAAACGTCAGGGTCCCGGACCAGTCGGTGCGGTAGATTTCACACCCGGCGGCGGCCAGACGCTCCAAAACCTCCGGGGCCGGGTGGCCGTAGCGGTTGTAGCCCACCGAAATCACCGCGTACTCCGGCTGGACCGCTAGAAGCAGGTCCTCCGAGGTGGCGTATTTGCTCCCGTGGTGCCCGGCTACCAGCAGCTCGATGTCTGGCAAGTCCCCATATTTGACCAGACGGCGCTCAATGGTCCCGTCCATGTCCCCGGTCATGAGCACGTCAAAGTCTCCGCTGCTGCACAGGACCGACAGGCCCTCCTCGTTGGCGCTCCCGGCCCCCAGGGGGGCAAAGACCCGCAGGCGGGCCCCGCCCAAGGTCAGCTCCATGGGCTCCGTGACCCAGAGAAGCTCCGCCCCGCTGGCCTGAGCGGCGGCTTCGATTTCCAGGCGAAGGGGGTCCTCCGGCGTCACAGCGGGGAGCACCAGGGTATCCACCTCCAGCCGCGCCAGCAGTTGGGGCACCCCACCGGCGTGGTCGGCGTGGAAGTGGGTCAGAATCAGGGTGTCCAGGCGGGTGAGGCCCAGGGACTGGAGGTAGTCCGCCGCCGTGTCCCCAGGGTCCTCCGGACCGGAGCTGCCGCAGTCCACCAAAAGAGCGTGCCCCTCCGCGTAAAAGGCGGCGGAGAGCCCCTGCCCCACGTCCAGCACGGAGACGGTCAGAGGTCCGCCGGTGCGGCCCAGGAATTGGAACCCCAGCGCCGCGCACAGGCATAAAAGCCCCGTACCCACCGGGACCCAGGGCCGGGACCGCTTACCCCGCCAGAACAGCCAGAGGGCCAACAGAAGGTAAACCAGCAGCAGCCAGAGCCGCAGGTACACGGAGTCCATCCCCACCGCCGCAAAGGGCAGGCGGGAGAGGGTCAGGGCAATCCACGTAATCAGCCGGGCCAGCCAGGACAGGGGGAGGGCCAGCAGCGCCGCCGCCCCCGGCAGAAACACCCCCAGCACAGCGGTGACAAGCCCCGCCATGAACAGGCCCGACACCGCCCACAGCGCCAGCAGGTTGCTCAGGGGCGAAATCAGGGAAATCATTTGAAAATAATATGCCGTCAGCGGCGTGGTGAACACCGCCGCGCCGGTGGTGACGGCCAGAGTCCCCGCCAGCCAGCTGGCCAGCCCCCGGAGCAGCCGCGTCCGCAGGCCGTTCCCCTGGGGGAGGTTGGCGGTCCACCGGCGGTACAGGGGGCCGGTGAAACAGTAAATGCCCGCCACAGAGGCAAAGGAGAGCTGAAGGGAGAGGCTGGCAACAGCATAGGGGTTTTGCAGAAGCAGGAGCAGAAGGACCGCGGACAGAGAGGTTGCCTTGTCTTCCTCCCGCTCCACCAGGGGGGCCAGGAGCATGAATGTGTGCAGGAATGCCGCCCGCAGGACCGAGGGGGTGTTCCCCGCCACCGCCGCGAAAAAGAACATCAGGGATATCCCCACCACAGCCATGAGCCTCCGCCTGCGGCCCAGGAGCAGGGACAATCCGCCCGCCAGAAAGGACATATGCAGGCCAGACACCGCCACCACATGGGCCAGTCCCGTCCGGCGCAGGGCGGAGTACAGCCCGCCGGGGAGGGTGCTCTTGTCCCCGGTGAGCAGGGAAGTCACCAGGGGAGCGGCGTCCTCCGTGAAGCAGCGGGCGGCGCTCTCCTTGAGGGCCCGGGACACATAGGCCGACCAGTACCGGGGAGAACTGTGCTCCGGCCGCTGGACCTCCGCCGTGTCCGCGTAGGCGAAGAGCAGAATGTCTTTGGAATAATAGTAGTCGCTGGATGCTCCGGCGATGGTGTCCGCCCGGCGGAACCGGCCGGTAAAGCGCAGCTGGTCCCCCGGTTTCAGCTCCGGCAAAGAGCCGTCCTCCAGGGGCTCCAGATAGAGCAAGGCGTTGACCGCCGGACCCTGCTCCGGGGTGAGGCGCACCGTCACGGAGCACCCGTAGGCCGCCTCTCGGGGCCAGCCGGTTACGGCGGCGGCCGCCGTCTGCTCCGTCCCGTCCAGCCCTCGGGCGGAGGCGTGAAACAGCCCGGTATACACCCCGCTCCAGCCCAGCCCCGCCGCCAGTCCAAAGGCGGCAATGACCCACACCATGCGCCGCTCCCCCTGGAGCAGGAGCCCCGGCAGGGCCAGCAGGGCGCAAAGGCCGCCCGCCGGGAGCCAAAACGCCTCCGGCAGCAGGCAGACCGCCAGAAAGACAGCCGCTCCAAAGGGCGCGGCGAAACAACACAGCTTCCGCATGGCTACATCCGGGGCAGGGAGGGGTTGTCCGTGCGGCCCAGGAGATAGTCCGTGCTGGTGTGGTAGAGCTCGGCCAGCTGAATGACCGCCCAGACGGGAATTTCCCGGTCCCCCCGCTCATAGCGGCGGTAGACATCGGCGTTCATGTGCAGGTACTCCGCCACCACCTTCTGTGTGCGGTCACTGTCGATACGCATGTCAGCAATTCGGCGAAAATACATACCATCACCCGAAAAAATCCTACCATTTGGTCGGTTGGCCGGTTCGCTTTCCCATCAAACGGTCCGTTTACGGAAATAATATCCAGTTGTACCCCGAAAGAGCGCCCCCGGGAAGGGGGGCGCGATTAGTAAGCTACGAAAAAAGCCAGCTGGGGAATTGGTACCGCTCGGCGTAATCCGGGTAGAGGCCGGTCAGGTAGTCGGAAATCTCCTGGTATTCCTCCGGCCGGACCGGGCGGGTGCGCCGGTAGATGCGGGCGGTGGTGTCCTTTTGCAGGGGGAACGACATCTCGAGGGGCTCGTAGGCCGTGCCCACTCCGGTCCCCTCCAGCACCGCATGAGCCAGGTAGGCCACCACCTGCTGGTTTTCCTCCCCCAAATGGGTCTGTACCGGGTCCCCAACCACCAGATAGTCGGCGGTGAGGACGTTCCAGGAGAAGCCGTCCCGCTTGTCCACGTCGGCCATATAGAGAATCTCCGTCTTGGGCCCAGGGGCCTCGGGGATGTTGGCCGAGCGGAGAATGCTGTTATACAGACTGGTATTGAGGGTGAAGGATGAGGCCGCAATGGCGGCGGTCTTGGGCTCCTGGGCGGAGAGGCTGTCCATATAGAGCCGCAGGGCAATCAGCTGCCCCAAATCGGAGCGGGCCGCCGGGGTGTAGGTGAAGAAGGGGAGGGGGCTGGGGTCCAGTCCGGGCAGGTAGGCGCTGACCGTGGTACACAGGGCCAGGACCCAGGCGCAGAGCACCGCCGGACGGAGGGCTTTCCAGCCCTTGCGCTGGGCGGACCTGGTCCGCTTCCCCTCCTGCTTGGGCTTGGCGGGGGAGAGCTCCGCCGTCCCCTCTGCCAGGAGCCAGCACAGGGAGGGCACATAGAGCAGCAGGTGCTGCATCCCGTGGGTCTGTACCCGCGTGAAGAGCAGGAAGCAGGCGGCCAGCTGTACCAGACAATGCACCGCGCCATACCGGCGCTCCGGGCGGCGCAGGAGCAGAAATACGCCCGCGCACAGGGCCGCGGCCAGCATCACCACGCCAAAATACCGGGCAAAATTGGTCAGGTCGGCCAGACGGCCCTGGTCATAGGCGGAGTAGAGGTCGGAATACCGGGCGTTGAGGACCTGCTCCACCAGGAAGTGCTGGGCGAAATAGAGGGAACACAGGGCGGCGGAGCCGAACAGGGACAAAAAGGCCTTCCACTCCGTCCGGCGTACCGCCAACGCGGCCAGCGCGCCGATGCCGAAGGTGGCGGCGAAGAAAAAGAAGTACCGCCGCAGCAAAAAGGTCAGCACCAGCAGGGCCCCGGCCAGCACCCCGCGGGCCACGGGGGGACGCCCGGCGTCGGCGTAGAGGACCACGGCCCAGATAGCCGCTCCGGCGGCGGCTACGTCCACATACCCCAGCAAAGCGGCATAGAGCAGCACAGGGGTGAACAGGAACAGGAGCCCGCCGCCCCCCCGCAGCCGCCGCCCCAGCACGCACAGGCCCCACAGGGCGGGGAGCAGGTACAGATTGACGAGGGAGAAGAGGTACACATACCGGCCGGCGCCCAGAACCCGCATGACCAGGGAGATGGGCCAGGCCAGCAAATAGTTATACTCCTGGGTAATGACGCTCTCCAGCACCAGCCGGACCTGCGCCAAATCCAAAGGCTGCTGGGCCAGCAGGGTGCTGGAGTTCCAATAGATGGCGTTGTCCCAGTAGTAGACGGTGGCGGACCGGGCGCAGTACAGGGCAGTGACCAGATTGGCCGCCAGGGCCAGAATCAGCAGGGTCCGCCCGGCGTTCCAGCGGAGGGGCCCAAAATCCAGCGCCGCCCGGTACAGACACAGGACGATCAGGGCCAGTACAAGCCCGCTGCCCAGGGCGCACAGCAGATGAAAGGGCAGGGTATCCACCAGCAGCCCGGCGGGCTGGAAGAGGGCATAGCTGGTATCCAGCCCCGCCCCCAGCAGGAAAGCCGCCGCCCCGATTAGCACCGTCTTGCGGTCCAGTGCGGGAAGCAGCAGCTCCCCCAGCCGGAACCGCCAGACGGCCAGCATACACCCCGCCGCCAGGAGCACCGCCGCCAAAAGCAGGACCTTCCCGTGGACCAGCCCCCCCAGCACCGCCCACAGGCGGATGAGCAGCAGTCCCGACAGGCCCGCCAAACCGGTCAGACCGGCCAGCACGCCCAGGGGACGCCAGTTCTGTTCCAACATGACTCAGCCCGGAGGCCAGGTCATATCCCGTCCGGCCAATACATGGAAATGCAGGTGGGGAACGCTCTGGCCCGCAGCCTCGCCGCAGTTGGAGACGACGCGAAATTCCGAAATGCCCAGCTCTTGGGTCACCTGGGAGATGACCTCAAAGATGTGGGCCACAACAGCAGAGTTCTCCGCTGTCACCGCCCCGCAGGAGGCAATGTGGGTTTTGGGAATGACCAGGAAATGGGTGGGAGCCTGTGGGTCAATGTCGTAGAAGGCCAGACACTGGTTGTCCTCATAGACCTTCTTGGACGGGATTTCGCCTGCGATAATCTTGCAGAACAGGCAGTCGGACATGATAGAACCCTCCTTTTGATTCAATCTGGCAGAAATTGATTGCGTCCGGAATCGTAGCCATAGCCCACCCCGGCCAGGGCCTGGACGATGTGCGCCTCGTCCGCGTCCAGGTCCTCGCACAGGGCCTCCAGGCTGGGGTATTGGTCCCGGAGCTTGGTGTTGATATAACTGAGCAGGATGTTGGGGTCTTGGGGGAGCATGGGCAAAACCTCCTTATTTTATTTACAGAGTTTACCCCTTGAGCTTCATGTTGACAAAATTATCCACCATCGCCAGGGCGTTATCCACCATTAGGGGGTCCTTGCCGCCGCCCATGGCGGAGTCGGGCTTGCCGCCGCCGGAGCCGCCGGCGATGGCCGACACCTGCTTGATGATGTCCCCGGCCTTGATGCCCTTGGCTATGGCCTCCTTGCCGCAGGAGGACAGGAAGGTAATCTTCTCCCCGTTGATGGAGGCCAGCACGGCTACCACATTGTCCGCCTTGCTCCGCAGGGCGTCCCCCATCTGGCGGAGCTTGGCCCCGTCGGCCTCGGGCACGGTGGCGGTGAGGACCCGCAGTCCGCCCACCTCGTGGGCCCCGAAGAGTATGCGGTCGGTCTCTCCGGCGGCCTCTCTGGCCTTGAACTTCTCCAGGGTCCGGCGGAGCTCCCGCAGTTCCTCCACGGTCTGGGCCACTTTATTGCGCAGCTCGCCAGGGCGGGTCTTGAGTGCCGCCGCCGCCTGGAAAAGCAGCTCCTGGTTGCGGTTCATGTTCTCCAGGGTGACCAGGCCGGTGGTGGCCTCAATCCGGCGGACGCCGGAGGCTACGGAGAACTCGCTGTCGATGTGGAACACCCCCGCCTTGGCGGTGTTGTCCAGGTGGGTGCCGCCGCAGAACTCCATGGAGAAGTCCCCCATCTCCACCACCCGGACCACGTCGCCGTACTTCTCGCCAAAGACGGCCACGGCCCCCTTCTTCTTGGCCTCTTCAATGGGGAGGACCTCGGTGACCACGGTTGCGCCGCTGAGGATGTTCTCGTTGACAATCCGGCTGATTTGGGCCAGCTGCTGGGGAGTCACCGCCTCGAAGTGGGTGAAATCGAACCGCAGGCGGTCGGGCTCCACCAGACTGCCCGCCTGATGCACATGGTCCCCCAAAACCTGCTTCAAGGCGGCGTCCAGCATGTGGGTGGCCGAGTGGGCCCGCATGACGGCCCGGCGGCGCTCCCCGTCGATGTGGGCCCGGACGGTGTCCCCCACCTTGAGGGAGCCCTCGACCATTTTGCCGTAGTGCATATACTTGCCGCCCTTGTTTTTCTGCACGTCGGTGACGGTGAAGAGCAGGCCATGTTCTCCGCTGCGGGCAATCTGGCCGTGGTCGGCCACCTGACCGCCCATCTCGGCATAGAAGGGGGTCTTGTCCAGGACCACGATGGCCTCCACGCCGGAGACGATCTCGTCCACCTGCGCCCCCTCGGCCACGATGGCCACCACCTTGGCGTCCAGAAGCATATGCTCGGTGTAGCCCACAAACTCGGTGGCGGGCACCTCCTTGCCGAACTCCACACCGGCCCAGCCCAAATCGCCCAGGGCCTCCCGGGCCTTCCGGGCCCGCTCCTTCTGCTCCTGCATGAGCTTCCGGAACGCCTCCTGGTCCACGGTCAGCCCCGCCTCAGCGGCCATTTCAATGGTCAGGTCAATGGGGAAGCCGTAGGTGTCGTAGAGCTTGAAGGCGTCCGCCCCGGAGAACACGGTTTCCCCCTTGGCCTTGTGCCCGGCGAGCATCTCGTCATAAATCTTCATGCCCCCGTCGATGGTGCGGGCAAAATTCTCTTCCTCGGTGCGGATGACCTTGATGATATAGTCCTGCCGCTCCCGCAGCTCGGGGTAATGGCCCTCGTTCTCGTGGACCACGGTATCACAGACCTGGTAGAGGAACGGCTCGTTGACCCCCAGGAGCTTCCCGTGACGGGCGGCACGGCGGAGCAGGCGGCGGAGCACATACCCCCGGCCCTCGTTGGAGGGGAGCACCCCGTCGCAAATCAGGAAGGTGGCGGAGCGGATGTGGTCGGTAATCACCCGAAGGGACACGTCCTTAGCGGCAGTCTCCCCGTAGTGGGCGCGGGTAATCTCGCTGACCTTGTTGGTGATGTTCATCACGGTGTCCACGTCAAAGAGGGAGGCCACCCCCTGGCACACGCAGGCCAGACGCTCCAGGCCCATGCCGGTGTCGATGTTCTTCTGGGCCAATTCGGTGTAATGGTTCTCCCCGTCGTTGTCGAACTGGGAAAAGACCACGTTCCAGACCTCGATATACCGGTCGCAGTCGCACCCGACGGTGCATCCGGGCTTGCCGCAGCCCCACTGCTCCCCCCGGTCGTAGTAGATTTCCGAGCAGGGGCCGCAGGGGCCGGAGCCGTGCTCCCAGAAATTGTCCTCCTTGCCGAACTTGAAAATACGCTCGGCGGGAATGCCGATGACTTGATTCCAGATTTCAAAGGCCTCGTCGTCGGCGGGGGTGGTCTCGTTCCCGGCAAAGACCGAGGGATACAGCCGCTCCGGGTCCAGGCCCACCCACTCCGGGGAGGTCAGAAACTCCCAGGCGAAGGGAATGGCCTCCTGCTTGAAGTAGTCGCCAAAGGAGAAGTTGCCCAGCATCTCAAAATAGGTGCCGTGGCGGGCGGTGTGGCCGATGTTCTCAATGTCACCGGTGCGGATGCACTTCTGACAGGTGGTGACGCGGTGGCGGGGGGGCTCTTCCTCCCCGGTGAACCAGGGCTTCATGGGCGCCATGCCGGAGTTAATCAGCAGCAAGGACGCGTCGTTCTGGGGAATCAGGGAGAAGCTGGGCAGGCGCAGATGGCCTTTGCTCTCGAAAAATTTCAGGAACATCTCCCGCAGTTCATTGAGGCCGTAAGGCTTGGGCTCGTGCATGGGTATTACCTCCAAAAAATTTTTAGTCTTGGTACTGCTGTTCCAGCAGGGTCTGCAAATAGTAGTAGTTGGCCTGGGACCGGGGGGTGTTCCAGGTGGCCCGGGCCTCGTCCAGCTGGGTCTGGGCGTCCTGGAAGCGGCCCTCGGTGATGGCTACGAAAATCTCCACCAGGGCCAGGGTCCCCTGATAGCCGCTGTTCCCCTGGGCCCGGTCGAAGATGGCGCGGCTGTCCTCATAGAGCTCCATGCCCTCCCGGTACCGCCCGGCGCGGAAGTAGGAGAAGCAGAGATTCAGCCGGAGAACAATGTTCCACACGCCCTTGAGATTCTGCGCAAAGAGGGCCTCCATAAGACCGATGGCCTCGTCAAAGCGCCGCTCCTGAAGATACCCGATGGCTAAATCCATATCCACCAGATTTTTCAGGTAGTTTCCCCTGACCCGCTCCCGCAGGTCCTCCAGGGCGGTGATGAACGCCCGGGTCTGGTTCTGCTCCAGCAGGGGGAGGATGGCGCGAATCTTGTTGTTGTAGTGGCGGATGTAGAGATAATTGACGGCAAAAATCCCAAGGAACAGGACCGTCAGCGCCACCCAGACCACACCCCGGCTGAGATGCAGCATACTTCGCGCCGCCGTCAGCCCGATACCGCACAGCAGGCCGATGGCAAGGATTCGGATAAAGCGTTTCATAAAAAGCTCCTTTCCTGCGTGTCCAACGAAAAACCGCCCCCGGCTCCGGCCAGGGGCGGAAATGCTTCCACGGTACCACCCTGATTATCCCCTTTGGGGCGTCTCAGCCATCCGGTAACGGGGATGAAGCGTCCCGGTCCTCCCAGGCGGGCTCAGAGGGGGCCTCCGGCGCTGCCTCTGCCGGGGGCTTTCACCGCCTCCCCCTCGCTCTGGGCCGCATACGCCGGTTCTTCTCGTCATTGCCAGATTACCGCATTATTTTATCATAAAAATCCCGCTTGTCAATCCCCCATACGCAGACTGGCCGCTTTCACAGTTTCCTCTTGCATATATGCCGCAGGTGTGTTAAAATAAAGATGAAAAATCAAAGGTGTCTTTATATTGCGATGGGGGGAGGTGCCGGGGTGCCAAAGGTTGCGTATTCTCAGGAGGACCGGGTGCGCATCCGGCAAGAGCTGGCCGCCGCCGCGCTGGAGCTGATCGCCAAGAACGGCATCCAGCGCACAACCGTGGAGCAGATTTACAAAAAAGCCGGTATTTCACGCACCTTTTTCTACTCCTTTTTCCCCACAAAGGAGGACCTGATTGTAGAGGCGCTGTACTTGCAGCAGCCCCGGATTCTCGCCTACGTGAAGCGCCTGATGGAGGATCCGGCACTGAGCTGGCGGGAGGCGGTCCGGCAGTTTCTCCATGCCTGCTGCTATGGGGAAGAGTACGGCATCGCCATCCTGACCATTGAGGAGCAGCAACACCTGTTCCGGCATTTGTCTCCAGAGAGCTGCCGGGTATTTCGGGAAAAACAGCAGCGCCTGTTCGGGCAGATTCTGGAGGGCTTTGGAATCCGGGCGGACAAGTCCCGGATTGACCTGTTTACCAATCTGAGCCTGATGGTCATGGTGGTGCGCCGGGCCATTCCCGATACTCTCCCGTTCTTTGTCCCGGAGGCCGCCGACGAAACGGCGGCGTTCCAGATTCATGTAATTGTGGACGCGCTGGAGCGGCTGAAGGAGCAATAAATCCCGTCCAAATATACCATACTTGGACGGAATTTATTTTACGCCCAATAAAAACAATCGGGCAAATTTATCTTTATTTTATCGCGATTAGGAGGAAAAGCAAATGGGGCTGTTCAGCAAATTGTTCAAGGGTCCAGAAATTGACCTGGCAAAGAGCGATGCCAACAAAGAGAAAATGCGGGCGCTGTTCAACCAGGCCGTAGCGGACGGGGCGGACTACCGGCTCATATTTGGCTACACGGAGGATGTGAGCCGGTTCAACTACGGGTTCGTCCACGGCAGCAAAACGAAAACCGGCAACCTGATTGTCGGCTGGAACGAGGCCAGTCAGACCATTGTGGTGGTGCCCACTGTCCCCAACCTCTCGGGCTGCGGCGCTCCGGTCTGCTACCGCCGCACGGAAATTCTGAAGGCCTATCGAAACAAGTATCCTACCGATGCGTTCATCATCTACCCGGACAAAAAGAGCTACATCGGAATCAACGCTTACGATTGGCTGGAGGACGAAACACTGTACGTCTATGTGTCCCAGGCGGAAGAGCTGGCGGAGTTTACCAGCTTCTTCATGAACCGGTTTGCCACGAAGTAACAGGAAGCGTGTCCTTTGGAAGCATGGGAGCGCTTCCGCCGGAAAAGGAGGCTCAGAAATATGTTTGACCTGGACGCAATCAGAAAGCGGGCCCAGCAGGCCAGCGAACATGCGGCCGACAGCATCAGACAGACCATGGAAAAAAGCGAGGCGCTTACCGTTGGGGCCAAGGCGGAGGCAGAAGCCGCCGCGTCCGCCGTGGAAGCGGAGGGCCAGGTGGACGCCGGGAGCCAGCGGCAGGTAGAAATACTTGGTCAGACGTTTGACCCTGCAAACATCGCCCAGATGGCGGCCGGCCAGGAGCTTCTGCGGGAATCGGTCCAAAAACAGGCCGCTGCCGCTGCGGAGCGGGCGCTGGGCCAGCTGCTTGGGGAGGATATGGGCGTACTCGCGGCGGCATTGGAGATGCTGGAGATGGAGGACGGCGGGGAGGACGGGGATACCGGCTTCAGCCTGGAGCTGGAGCAGCGCCTCTGTGCCGGGCTGGATGAGGCCATGACCCGTTTGGAGTCCCTGCCGGAGCCGGAGCCGGTCCCCTATCCGAAAGACGGCCCAGGCTGGGCGCGGTTTGGTATCCTTCTGTCTGGAATCGTCTCCAGCCTGAACGGCCACAGCCTGGACGGCATGGATGTGGAGGAGCATATCCCCGTTTTGGAGCAGAGGGTGGTGTCCATTGTGCGCCGCTCCTGGGGCATCGACGGCCGCGGCGGTCTGCTGGATATGCTCCGCTATCTGACCCAGGAGGGCTATACCCTGCGGTATCGGCGCTATGCCGGGGCGGCTGCGCCGGAGGAGCTGATGGACGGTTCTATGGATGAGGAGGACCGCGCCTCCGCCGCGCGGGCATGGCGATTCGTCCAGCGGTACAAGGGGCGGTATGCCCCAGGCTTTTTGACCGGGTGGGACGTGGGCCGGGCGGCGATGCTGACGCGCTGGGGCTGCTACCTGGGCTGGATTACCGGGAGCGAGGCGGAGGGTATTCTCTGGGACCTTTCGCAATGGGCGGCGCGTGAGCTGCACAGCTGGCGGGAGTTTGCCCGGTCCTATCTCTTTGGCGGGCTGATGTGGAAACTGCTGTGCGGCGACTGCTCCGCCGGGAGCTATCTCAGCAGTCTGACAGACGCGGCCGCCGGTCTGCTGGCCGGAGCGCCGGAGCAGGGCGGTGGTCAGTGGATGAGCTGTCCCTGGCCCGCGCAGAGGAAAAACGGCTTTGCCGGGTGAGAAACCAATCCGCCTGTATCTGCATGGCGTGCTGCCGCGCAGATACAGGCGGATTCCGCTTAACATGCCGCTGCCCATACGCAGGGGCTCACCGCTGATATTCAAACTCCAGATTATACAGGGAGACGGTGTCCCCGTCCCGGATGCCCTGTTCCTCCAGCCGGTCGAAAAGACCGCACTGGCGGAGCATCCGGTCAAACCAGTTCCGGGACTCGTAGTCCCCAAAGTTCACGTTGGCCATCAGCCGCTGAAGGGCGGGGCCCTCCACAATCCAGGTGCCGTCGTCCTCCCGTCGGATTTCCATGGGCTCGGACAGGTCCACCTCCGGCGGGCGCTCCACATAGGTGGGCTCGTACACCGTGATGGGGGGCAGGTCCGCCAGGGCCCGGGCGGCGGCGAACATCAGCTCCCGGGTGCCCTGCTGGGCGGCGGCGGAGAGCTCATAGAAGGGGAGGCCCAAACCCTCCACATGGGCCTTCAGGGCCTCCAGCCCCGTCCGGTCCTGGGCGATGTCGGCCTTATTGCCCGCCACCAGCATGGGCCGTGCGGCCAGCTCGGGGGAGTGCTGGCGCAGCTCTGCGCAGATGGCCTCAAAATCGGCCACCGGGTCCCGCCCCTCGCTGCCCGACACGTCCACCACATGGATGAGCAGGCGGCACCGGTCGATATGCCGGAGGAAATCGTGCCCCAGACCGGCCCCCTGGCTGGCCCCCTCGATGATGCCGGGGATATCCGCCAGGACGAAGGACACCCCCTCGTCCACATAGACCACCCCCAGGTTGGGAAAGAGGGTGGTAAAGTGGTAGTTGGCGATTTTGGGCCGGGCCTTGCTGACCACCGACAGGAGGGTGGACTTGCCCACGTTGGGGAAGCCCACCAGCCCCACGTCCGCCAGCAGCT
>CAJUDT010000038.1 GCA_910585415.1 uncultured Flavonifractor sp. | reverse complement strand
GGATATCCCTTTGTGCGCAGACTGTTGAAAAACCGTTTTGACCAGAGGATTCGGAGGGAAAGATAGTGTGAAAGAAAACCGTCATGGTTTTCTTTCCTGTCGGAATCACAAAATTTCGGAACTTGTGCAACAAGTTTTGAAATTTTCGCCAAGCTGGGGGCGGCGCATTTGCGCCGCCCCGTTTTGCTGCTCTTAAAATTCCGCGTTCCCCACGGTTCTGGGGTGGGGCAGTACGTCCCGGATGTTGCCGATGCCGGTGAGGTACATGACCATCCGCTCAAAGCCCAGGCCAAAGCCCGCGTGCTTGCATCCGCCGTACCGCCGCAGGTCCAGGTACCACCAATAGTCCTCCGGCTTCATGCCCAGCTCCTTAATGCGGGCCTCCAGCAGGTCCAGCCGCTCCTCGCGCTGGGAGCCGCCGATGATCTCCCCGATGCCGGGGACCAGGCAGTCCGCCGCCGCCACGGTCTTGCCGTCGTCGTTGAGGCGCATATAGAAGGCCTTGATGTCCTTGGGATAGTCGGTGACAAAGACCGGGCGCTTGAAAATCTGCTCGGTGAGGCAGCGCTCGTGCTCGGTCTGGAGGTCGCACCCCCACTCTACCTTATAGTCAAACTTGTCGTTGTACTGGCGGAGCAGCTCCACCGCCTCGGTATAGCTCACCCGGCCAAAGTCGGAGGACGCCACGTGCTCCAGGCGCTCAATGAGCCCCTTGTCCACAAAAGAGTTGAAAAACTGCATCTCGTCGGGGCACTTCTCCATGACGGTCCGAATGATATGTTTAATCATTGCCTCGGCCACGTCCATATCCCCGGCCAAATCGCAGAAGGCCATTTCCGGCTCAATCATCCAGAACTCGGCCACGTGGCGGGTGGTGTTGGAGTTCTCCGCCCGGAAGGTGGGGCCGAAGGTGTACACGTCGCCAAAGGCCATGGCAAAGCTCTCCGCGTTGAGCTGGCCGGAGACGGTCAGGTTGGCGCACTTGCCAAAAAAGTCCTGGCTGAAATCCACGGAGCCGTCCTGGGTTTTGGGGAGGTTTTCCATATCCAGGGTGGTCACCCGGAACATCTCCCCGGCCCCCTCGCAGTCGGAGGCGGTGATGATGGGGGTGTGGACGTACACAAAGCCCCGCTCCTGGAAAAAGCAGTGAATGGCGTGGGCCGCCACACTGCGCACCCGGAAAGCGGCGGAAAACAGGTTCGTCCGGGGCCGCAGGTGGGCAATGGTCCGCAGGTAGTCCACCGAATGGCGCTTTTTTTGCAAGGGGTACTCCGGCGCGGAGGCGCCCTCCACGGTGACGGAGGCGGCCTTGAGCTCCAGGGGCTGCTTGGCCTCGGGGGTGAGGACGATTGTACCGGTGACCCGGAGCGCGGCCCCCACGTTCTGTCCGGCGATTTCCTTATAATTTTCCAAGGTGTCCGCCGCCAGGACGACCTGAAGGTTTTTGAAGCAGGAGCCGTCGTTGAGCTCCACAAAGCCGAAGCCTTTCAAGTCCCGGATGGTCCGGGCCCAGCCGCAGACGGTGACGGTCTGGCCCCCCAGGGCCTGAGCGTCGGCGAAAATGCGCGCGATTTTGATGGTATCCATAGTGTGTCTCCCTTTCCTGTGTGGAAATTTTCCGGTGCCTACCATTATAAAAGGTTTGTCCTAATTTTACAACCATGATTTGGCGGGTTTGTGGTAAAATATCAAAAAAGCCCCCTGGAGGGGTGGACAAAAAAATAATTATCCGGTAGGATAGTCTTATTCAGACTGTCGAAAACCGCTTAGGCCAAAGGATTCGGAGGGAAAGATCGTGTGAAAGAAAACCGTCAGGGTTTTCTTTCCCGTCGGAATCACAAAATTTCGGAACTTGTGTAACAAGTTTTGAAATTTTCCTCAGCTTGGCGGGAAAGTCCGCCAGGACTTTTTCGACAAGCTGAGTCTCATCCAACACGCCCCGCCGGGGCGGAAACAAAAGGAGCTGTGTACCATGCTGTATCTTTACTACCCCAAGTGCACCACCTGCGGAAAGGCCTCCCACTGGCTGGCGGAGCGGGGATTGGCCTTCACCGCCCAATGGCTGGAGAATCCCGATTCCTCCTTCGTCGCCCGGGACATCAAGAAGGACAACCCCACTGAGGCAGAGCTGAGAGCTTGGCACGCCAAGAGCGGCCTGCCCCTGAAGCGCTTCTTCAACACCAGCGGCCAGCAGTACCGGGCCTTGGAGCTCAAGGACAAGCTGCCCACCATGAGTGAGGATGAGCAGTTTGCCCTTCTGGCCTCCGACGGGATGCTGGTCAAGCGGCCCATTCTGGTGGGCGACGATTTCGTGTTGGTGGGCTTCAAGCAGGCGGAATGGGAGGATGCGCTGTGACCAACTACCCGTGGCTTGAGGACTACCTCCTGTCAAAGCCCGGAGCGGAGCAGGATTTTAAGGTGGAATGGCAGTGGCAGCGCTTCCTGGTCCGCGGGAAGATGTACGCCGCCATCTGCACCCCCGGCCCGGAGCATGGCGTACACGCCGGGCGCACCATGGTCATTCTCAAGTGCGACCCCCGTCTGGCCGAGGGCTTTCGGGAGCAGTACGCCGATATTGTGCCGGGGTTTTACTCGGATAAGCGCCACTGGAACACCGTGTATCTGGACAGCACGGTCCCTGAGGACCTGGTCCGGGACCTGTGCGATATGTCCTACCGTCTGGTGGTGGAAAAGCTGCCCAAGTATGTGCAGAAGGAGCTGCAAGCCGGACAGAGCACATAACGCTGCTCCAAAGTATTTGAGGGCGGGAGCCAACAGGTTCCCGCCCTGATTTTCGGACCGGAGGGTCACAGCATCCGCAGAATTTCCCGCTTCAGGCGGGAGATAATCCGCTTTTCCAGGCGGGAGATGTAGGACTGCGAAATACCCAGAACGTCGGCCACCTCCTTCTGTGTCCGCTCCGGCCCGCCCCGCAGGCCAAAGCGCATGGTGATAATCTGCTGCTCCCGCTCGTCCAGCTTCTCCAGGGCCTCGAACAGAAGCTGACGGTCCACGTCGTCCTCAATGGGCTTCATGACCACGTCTTCCTCGGTGCCCATCACGTCGGACAGGAGCAGCTCATTGCCGTCCCAATCGGTGTTGAGGGGCTCGTCAAAGGACACCTCGCTTTTCAGGTTGGCGGTCTTGCGCAGGTGCATCAGGATTTCGTTCTCAATGCACCGGGAGGCGTAGGTAGCCAGCTTGATATTTTTGGCGGGCTTGTAGGTGTTCACCGCTTTAATCAGACCAATGGTCCCAATGGAAATCAAATCCTCAATGCCCACTCCGGTGTTTTCAAACCGGCGGGCGATGTACACCACCAGACGGAGGTTCCGTTCAATGAGCTGAGACTTGACCGCCTCATCTCCCTGGTCCAGGCGGGCAATGAGCTCCGCTTCCTCGTCCCGGCTCAGGGGCGGGGGGAGGGTGTCGCTCCCGCCGATGTACATGATTTTCCCCGGCAGCTTCAAACCCCATCTGGCCAGAAGCCGCTGGAGCTTGATATAAATACGCAGCATCCGATTTGACATCTTCCTTACCTCCCTAAGTCCCAATCAGCGCACTGTACCCTCCGCCGTCGGACAGGCGGGTGGGGGAGAGCGCCACCAACAGAGCGCCATAGTCCTCCGTCCCGATTTTCGCCCCGTCCAGCCGCAGGGCCAGCAGTAAGCCGCACTCCACCCCAACCGCCTGATAGGGCAGCAGCCGCAGCCGCCCCCTCCAGCCCTGGGCACTGAGTCGCTCCAGGGTCCCCACCGGGTCCCGGAGGGCCTGGGCATCCGGGGCCTGCCCCGGCGGAAAGAGGGGAAGCAGCTTCTCCCCCTCCGCCACCATCACCGGCCGTCCCGTGGCCGGGTCGGTGAGGGTGTTCCCCGTGTCCACCAGAGCGGTGAGGGCCACCCGTTTTCCCTCCAGGGTGAGCACCGCCGGGGCCAGCTCCCGGGGGGTGTGCCGTGCGGAGCGCTGGAGCACCAGGGTAATCAGCACATAGCACCCGGCGGCGGAGAGCAGAATCAGCTTCAAATCCATGGCGGAGTAAAAGATACCGTTTTTCAGGGTGAGCCCCCGCCCGCCCAGGAGCTCCAGGGCAAAAATCCCGCCCCCGAAGGCGGCGGACACGGCGAAAAACACCAAAGTCACCCGCAGCAGCCTCCGGCTCCCCCCGTAGCCCGCCAGCAGGGACAGCACCGCCGCAGACAGCTTGCACAGGGGGTGCAGAAGAAACCCCATGCCGGGAAAAAAGACCGCCGCCGCGTAGGCCGCCCCCAGAGCCGCCCCCAGGGCCAGCCGTCCCCGGTGGAGGACCTCCCCCGCCAGCCGCCCGGCGCACAGCAGGAGCAGGTAATCTACCACAAAGTTCAGGAGAAAGAGCGAGTCGATATAAATGACAGTCAACGCTTCCCCCTCCCTCCAAGGCCTGTGCCCACCATTATAAGACAGCCCCCCGCTCAAAAAAGGTCACATTCGGGACGGGCTCCGAAAAAGGCTCCTGCCCGGTGTTCCAGGCAGGAGCCGTTTGCTTTGGGGGTCCATATTCAGGCGGGGTCCTCCGCCGGGGCCGCAATGGCCGCGTTGAGGGCCGCGATGGCCGCGTTCAGAGCGTCCACATCGGGGGGCTCGCAGGGGGTATCGCTCACCCCGAAGTCCTGTTTCAGAGTGAGCAGCCGCCGGACGCTCTCGTTCAGGCGTTCCTCAGAGATACGTCCGCTCTCCACCGCCGCCAGCAGGGCCGAGCGGGCTTCCTCCAGGTTGTCCAGGCCGTGGCAGACCAGCAGCAGGTCGCACCCGGCCTCCACCGCCAGGACCGCCGCCTCTCCCATGCCGTAGGTGTTGGAGATGGCCCCCATGGTCAAATCGTCGGTGACTACCACCCCGTCAAAGACGAACTCCTTCCGCAGCAAATCCGTCACCACCGCCGGGGACAGGGAGGCGGGGCGCTCCGGGTCCGCCTGGGTCAGAAGGATATGCCCCACCATGACGGCGGGCAGGGACGGGTTCAGCTTCTCCCAGGGCTGTCCGCCGGACAGGGCCAGCCGGTAAGGCTCCAGCTCACTCCGCCAGAGCTCCTCCAACGTCTTGTCCACCACCGGCAGGTCGGTATGGGAGTCCGCCAGAGTGTCCCCGTGGCCGGGGAAGTGCTTGACCACCGGGACCACCGCTCCGCCCTTCAGCATGGCTTCCACAGCGGCCCAGCCCATGTCCCGCACCCGCCTCCAATCCGTGCCGAAGGCCCGGTCGCCAATGACGGTGTTTTCCGGGTTGGACCAGATATCCAGGCAGGGGGCAAAGTCCATATTGAACCCAAAGGCGGCGCATTCCTCCGCCAACAGGGCCCCATAGCGCCGGGCCGTCTCTGTGCTGTCCGTCTCCCCCACCGTCAGGGCCTTGGGAGTCCGGTCCACCTCCGGGGGCATCCGGTCCACCCGTCCCCCCTCCTGGTCCACGCAGAGGAAAAGGGGAACCCGGCCCGCGTTGAGCCCCTTCAGGCCGTTGAGCAGGCCCACCAGCTGGCCCGCGCTCTCGATGTTCCGGCCAAAGAGGATAATGCCTCCCACCTGATACTCCCGCAGGAGCTTGGCCCCGTCCTCGCCGGGCCGGGTCCCCTCCAGGCCCGCCACCAGCAGCTGGCCCACCTTTTCCTCGGTGCTCATCCGCGCAAGGAGGTCCTCCACCGGGTCGGGGGTGGGCCTCGCCGTGGGGATGGGCGGAAGGGTGGGGGACGGAGAGGGCGTGGGGGTGGGCTCCGGGCTCCCCGGCAGGGCCGGGGTGGGGTCGCAGGCGGTGAGCAGGGTGAAAATCAACAGCAGTACCGCCAGAAATCCGCGTTTCGTCATGGTGTTCCTCCCAAACGTCAGGCGGCGGCACGGGCCTTGACCGGTCCCGTGCCGCCGCCCTGTTTTATTGGATTATTTGCGTCTTAAATACGGGGGCGATGGGCATCCCAAGCCTTTTTCAGCACCTTTTTCCGCTCTTTGCCCAGACGGCCCTTTCGCTCCACCGTCCGGACTCTCCGGTCCAGCCGGACCGCCAGACGGGTGCCTACGCTCTGGATAATCTGCACCAAAATGACGATGAGTACAGTAGCTACCAGCATCACGCCCACATTATATTTATAATAGCCATAATTGATGGCAATCTTACCCAGACCGCCGCCGCCGATGGCGCCCGACATCGCGCCATAGCTGAGGATGGTGATAAACGAAGTGGTCGCCGCCGAAATCAGGGAGGGCAGGCTTTCCGGCAGAATGACCTTCCACACGATTTGGAAGGGGGAGCAGCCCATAGCCTGCGCGGCCTCCAGCACACCCTTATCCACCTCCCGCAAAGCGGCCTCCACCAGCCGGGCCACAAAGGGCGTGGACGCGATAATCAGGGGCGGAATCGAGGCCATCGTGCCAACCTTTGTGCCCACCAGCACACTGCTGAGGGGCAGGACAAAAATCATGAGGATAAGGAAGGGCACAGAGCGCAAAATGTTGATAATGAGATTGAGTGCCTTCATCAAGGGGGCAGGCAGAGGGTACACGCCGTCCCGCTCCCCCGCCACCAGCAGAACCCCCAGAATCAGCCCCAGCAGGCAGGCAGCAGCGGTGGCCAGTACAGATGAGTAGATTGTGTCCCACAGACCGCTGAGAAATTCCTCGTGCATTCTGGGGCTGGTGAGCGCCTCCATGAGCTGTTCCATCACTTTATCCATGGTAATCGGGCACCTCCTCCACCGTTACGTCGGGCTGTGCCCGCAGATAGGCCAGGGCTTTGGCGGCCTCCCCGCTGTCCTGGGGCAGGCCCAGGAGCATGGTACCAAAGGCCTGTCCGTTGACGTTGCGGGTGTCCGCCCCCAGTATGTTCACCTTTACCCCGCAGTCGATGGCCAGGGAGGCAATCAGGGGTTCATAGGAGGAACCGCCGTTGAAGGCAATCCGCACCACATTGGCGGCGGGGAGCTGGTCCAGCTGCACCCCGTCGGGGTACACCAGCCGGCGGCCCGCCTCGGTCTTGGGATTTTGAAAGATTTCCTCCACGGCGCCGGTCTCCACCATCCGTCCGTGGTCCAGAATGGCCACGTGGGAGCAGATTTCCTCCACCACCGTCATTTCGTGGGTAATGACGATGACGGTAATCCCCATACGGCGGTTGATGTCCTGAATGAGGCGCAGGATGGACCGGGTGGTGGTGGGGTCCAGGGCGGAGGTGGCCTCGTCGCATAGGAGCACCTTGGGGTCGGAGGCCAGGGCCCGTGCGATGGCAATCCGCTGTTTCTGCCCGCCGGAGAGCTGGGCCGGGTAGGCGTCGGCCTTGTCGGGCAGGCCTACGATTTCCAGCAGCTCCAGGGCCCGTTTTCTGGCCTCGGCGGGTTTCACTCCGGCAATCTCCATTGGAAAGCAGATGTTGCCCAGGCAGGTGCGCTGCATGAGCAGGTTGAACTGCTGAAAAATCATGCTGATGGACCGGCGCATTTCCCGCAGCTCCTTGGGGGGCAGGGCGGTCATGTCCCGGCCGTCGATGAGCACCTGACCGGCGGTGGGCCGCTCCAGCAGGTTGATGCACCGGACCAAGGTGGACTTGCCCGCGCCGCTCATGCCCACCACACCGAAAATGTCCCCGTCGGCAATGGTCAGGTCAATCTCGCGCAAAGCGTCAAAGCTCCCCTCCGCCGTGGGGAAGGTTTTGGAGAGGTGTTTCAGTTCAATCAAGGCAAGCACTCCTTTTCCGGCCTGTTCCAGCCCGCCCGCTGGGGGAATCGGGCGTTTTTTGCACATGGTAAATTGTAAGCCAGAATCCCGCCCCTGTCAAGGCAAAAAGCCGCCCGGCGGCAGAGGCTGGCTCTGTCCGCCGGGCGGAAGTATGGAGCTTTCTTCGGAGAGACATGCCGCCGTCACCGGGCGAAACGTCAAAGAGAGCAGGGGGTTGGGAGCGCTGTGGAAGTTCTTTTTGGTTCTTTTTCTTTCAAGAAAAAGAATCATTTTCCGCGTACAATTCTCCGGCTCCCCAGGCAGGTGGCCAGGAAATAGGCCCCGTAGACCACCAGGATAAACACCGCCGTCACGGCGCTGGAGGCCGCGGAGTCCACCTTGCCCACAACGGCAATGGCCTCGTTGGCGGAGGTCATGCCCACCGCCGCGTGGACCACCGCCAGGGCCAGGGGCGCGAAGAAGGCCAGAAAAACCTGTACATACACCGAGCGGTCCCGCATCCGCTCCTCCACCCCCAGCCGGGTGAGGACGGCATAGCGCTCCTGATTGTCTGCGGCCTGGGACAGCTGCTGGAGGGCCAGCACCGCCGCCGAGCACAGCAGAAAGACAATGCCCAGATAAATGCCCAGAAACAGGACGATGATTTTGGAACCCATGGTCTGCTCGTAGATGTCCAGCTTGGTCGCCCAGCCGTAGACGTAGCCGTCGTAGATCTCCTGCTCCTCCCGGGGTACCAGCTGGCGCACGGCCTCTGCCAGACGGTCGTTGGCCCCCTGGGCGTCCGCGCCGGGGGCGTAATTGCCGACGAGATTCCACTCCACGCCAAAGAGGGGGATGTCCGAGGCCCAGTCCGGCAGGACCACATACCACTCGCCGGTTTCCGCTCCGGTCTGGAGGACCGCACGGTCTGTGGGGCCCGGAAGCAGTGCGCTTTCGTTGATCTCCAGCACAGGGCGCGTTTCATACACCGGATTATCCTCCGGCTCCTGCAAGGTCCCCAGGAGCAGGCCGTACTCGTTCTCCCCCAGCCTCAGGGGCTCCCTGCCCTGGAGCTCCAGCAGGCGGTCGCAGTCCGATTGAAAGAGCACATGGACCGTTACGGGCAAGTCCTCTCCCACCCGGTCCAGCTCCGCCCAGCCGCTCTGGTACACCAGATAGTCCCCCAGCTCCTCCGCCGGGTCGAAGCCGTCCTCAGCAAGCCACCGCTCCAGGTCGGGCGCGGGGGTCCCGCCGCTGGAGAGGAATTGCACCGTCACATCGTAGGGGGCCGTCCCGTCGGTGATGCTGGAAATGGTGTTGTTCAGGCCGATGGAGCAGGCGGTGATGCCGATGGCCAGCAGGAGCATCAGACAGATGACCGTCATGGACACATAGGTGCTGTTAATCCGGGAATTGAACTGCCGGAGGATGAACATATTTAAGCCCCGGTAATACATCCCCTTGGCCGACTGGCACAATTTCAGCAGGAAGCCCGACAGGGACCGGAAAAACAGCAGGGTCCCCAGGCTCCCCAGGCCCAGCATCACGAAGAACAGGGTGTCGATGGTCAAAATCCCCCGCCGGAGCAGCATGGTGTAGGCGATGGCCAGCAGCGCGGCCCCCGCCAGGAACATGACCAGGGAGGCCCGGACGCTTTTGAGCTTCAGGTCCTGGTTTTCCCGGTGGGCGTGGAGCAGGTCAATGAGCTTCTGCCGGGAGACGGTGAAGGAGTTGAAGAACATCACCACCAGGAAGATGACCCCAAAATACAGTGCGGTCTTCAGGACTGCCTTCAGGGAGAAGACGAAGTAGAACTCCGTGAGGGTAATTTGAAAGAGTCCGGCGGTGAGGATAGAGATAAACTGAGAGAGCACCACCCCCAGCGCCAGCCCCGCCCCCAGGGAAAACAGGCCGATGAGCAGGGTTTCCAGCAGCAGCAGGCCGGACACCAGTCCGCCGTCCATACCCAGGAGCAGGTAAGTCCCCAGCTCCCGCTTCCGGCGGCGGATCATGAAGCGGTTGGCGTAGAGAATCAGAAAGCCCAGCACCACCGACACGAAGGCGGAGAGCACGTCGATGAGGGTCACCAGCACCTCAATGATGTTGGAGCGGCTGGAGCGCAGGGCGTCCATGACATACTGGGCGTCCATGGAGTTGAATACGTAAAAGATACACACGCCAAAGGTGAGTGTGAGAAAATACACCGAGTAGTCCCGCACACTGCGGACCACGTTTTTCAGGGCCAG
The DNA here is from genome assembly GCA_910585415.1 of uncultured Flavonifractor sp. Classification (GTDB taxonomy): domain Bacteria; phylum Bacillota; class Clostridia; order Oscillospirales; family Oscillospiraceae; genus CANAAV01. The sequence continues at coordinate 10,823 of CAJUDT010000038.1, read as the reverse complement.
CTTAGAGAACATCGCCGGAGTCACCTCCCAAAATCGTGACCACCTCAATGATCTTGTTAAAGAACTCCTTCCGCCCCTGGTCCCCACGGATGAGCTCGGTGAAGGGCCGGCCGTCCTTGATGAAGAGGATGCGGCGGCAGTAGGAGGCGGTAAAAGCGTCATGGGTGACCATGAGAATAGTCGCCTGCATCTCCCGGTTGAGGACCTCGAACCGGTCCAGCAGCAGCCGGGCGGACTTGGAATCCAGGGCCCCGGTGGGCTCGTCGGCCAGAATCAGGGCGGGGTTGGTGATGATGGCCCGGGCCGCCGCCGTCCGCTGCCGCTGGCCCCCGGAGAGCTGGTAGGGATACTTGTTCAGGCACTCGCTGATATCCAGCAGCCGGGCCGTCTCCTTCACCCGCGGCTCCACCTGGGCGGCGGGGACCTTTTGGATGGTCAGCGCCAGGGCGATGTTTTCAAAGGCGGTGAGGGTGTCCAACAGGTTGGCGTCCTGGAACACAAACCCCAGCCGTTCCCGGCGGAACCGGGAGAGCTCCCGGCTTTTCAGGCGGGTGATTTCCTTCCCCTCTACGGCAATGCGTCCGGCGGTGGGGGCGTCGATGGTGGCAATGCAGTTGAGCAGGGTGGTCTTGCCGCTGCCGGAGGCCCCCATAATCCCCACAAATTCCCCCCGGTCCACGGTGAAGCTCAGGTCGTTGATGGCCCGGGTGACGCTCCCCCGGACACCGTAATATTTTTGCAGATGGTCCACTTCCAAAATTGCCGCCATGGGGCATCCCTCCTTTGTTGTCTGCTCTAAGCATACCAGACCGCCGGGCCGCGTGCCATAGGTTTGGCTTACGCTTTGGTGACACTTTTGTAAGGTTTCCATCAGAAAATTTTTCTGACCCCCTTGTGTTTTTTTAGATTTCCGGTATAATAGAGGGCAGTTACAAAAAGGAGGACGTTTTTTTATGAATCAGACCATCACTGCCGCCAACGCCCCCGCCGCCGTGGGGCCCTACTGCCACGCCAAGCTGGCGGGCAATACCCTGTACACCTCCGGTCAGCTGGGCCTTGTCCCCGCCACCGGGGAGCTCCCCGCCGGAGTGGAGGCCCAGGCCCGTCAGGCTCTGGACAACCTCACCGCCGTGCTGGGCGCCGCGAATATGACCTGCGCCGACGTGGTCAAGACCACCGTGTTCCTGGCGGACATCAACGACTTTGCCGCCATCAACGCCATCTATGCCGAGTATTTCACCGGCGAGGCCCCCGCCCGCTCCTGCGTACAGGTGGCCGCTCTGCCCAAGGGCGCGCTCTTTGAAATCGAGGCTGTGGCCGTTCAGTAAGCCGGTATCTTCCGGAATACGCACAGCGGAGGGAGTCCCAAACCGGGCTCCCTCCGCTGTGTTGCTGTTGTTTGCTGTTTAGTGGCAGCTACAGCTGCCGCCCTTGCCCAGCTCAAAGGATGCGCACTCGGTGGAGGCGCAGTTGGTGACTGCCTTGTCACAGCAGCCCACCTTAATCTCATTGAGGGAGCAATAGTCCTTGTCGCTGCAATGGTGTGAGCAGCTGGTCACGGAGCATTTGATACTGGGATTGACGTTCCAACTCATGTTGTAATTCCTCCTTTGTGGGTCTGGTTCTAGTATGCGCCGCCATTGCGGCGCTATACCCGCGCTGGACAAACCAATTTTTTCCACAGCAGAGGGGGAGCGTCTTATACTAATTCTTCATAAAACGATTGCATCGTTTTATGGGGCCGCATTCTGCGGCCCGGCGGCGCAGCCGCCAAGAATGTTGTCAATACTTTTCTTGGTGCGCCGCAGGCGCGGCGGCGTCTCACGCCGCCATAAAAAGATTTTTAATCTTTTTATCAAGAAATAGTATTACGGCTGGCGGTCCTCCCAGAGGGGCAAGCCGTCCTCCGCCAGCTTGCGGTAACGCTCCGCCGATTGGGGCAGGTCGGCGGCTTCCTCCGGCCGCAGGGCCCGGACCACCCGGCCCGGTGTGCCTACCACCAGGCTCCCCGGCGGAATCACGGCCCCCTGGGTCACCAGGGCCCCCGCCGCCACGATGCTCCCGGCGCCGATGGTGCACCCGTTGAGCAGAACGGACCCCATGCCGATGAGGCACTCGTCCTCCACGGTACACCCGTGGACCACGGCCCGGTGGCCCACACTGACGTTTTTGCCGATGGACACCGGGAAGCCCCGGCCCCCGTGGACCACCACGCCGTCCTGAATGTTGGAGCCCTCGCCCACGGTGATGGGGGCGGTATCCCCCCGCAGTACGGCGCTGTACCACACGTTGACCCCCGCGCCCAGGGTCACGTCCCCGGACACGGCGCAGTTATCCGCCAGACGGGCTTTGGGGTCCACGGCGGGCGTGCGGCCCTTTGCTTGATAGAGCATTGCATGTTCATCCTTTCCACTTCGGTAATTTCACTATTATACCGGGTATCCCCCCGCCTGGCAAGTCAAATCTGCGGCGGATGCGCATAGGATGGGTGGGAGGTGAAACCAATGAATCTGAAAAACAACCGCATCACTCTGGGGGAGCTTCTGGACAATCCCGCGTCCCACGCCGTTCTTCAGCGGCGGTTTCCCACACTGCTCCGGCATCCCATGCTGAACATGGCCCGAAAGGCCACCCTGGAACAGGCGGTAGCCTTTGCCCGAAACCGCCTGTCCCCCCAGGACATCAACCGTACATTGGAGGAACTCCGCCGCCTTTGATTCTTTTTCTTGTAAGAAAAAGAACCAAAAAGAACTTCGTACCCGCTTCCGGCTCTCTGCGGACCTTTGGCGTACTGCCCGGCAACCGGGCGGGCGCTTGTTGAAGGATGCAGATGTCGGGGCCTTGGTCCTCCACGTAAAAACCCGGTCCGCAGGCAAGCGGACCGGGTTTTTTTACAGACAAGGTCAGGCATATACGTCGATAAACTCTCCCATGCCCTGGGTGGGCGGCGGGAGCATTCTCAGCATCTCCTGCGCGGCCAGCTCCTGGGTGTCCATCATCTTCTTGGTGACGGCTATGGAATAATTTGTCGCAAACTGCGCGGCGCTCATATCCATTGCCATGCCGGCAATCGACTCCATCATGTCCGGTTCCTCCTTTCCTGCGTTCGATTCTATTCAGAAGGGGGAGGCGGGCCCTCCTCCGGCTTCTGCTCCTGTACCCCGCGCAGCAGGTCCAGCAGCTCGCTGGGAGCGCTCTCCTCCTGGGCGGAATCCCGGTTGGCGGTGGCGGCGGTAATCAGCTCACTGCGCAGGATGGACACGTCCTCCGGCGCGGAGATGGCCAGACGCACCCGCAGGCCGTCCACCGATACCACCGAAACGGTGATGTTCTCTCCAATGACCAGGGATTCCCCGGCCCGGCGCTGTAAAATCAGCATGGCGCGCCCTCCCTTGGGCCAAATTGGGACAGAAGGTGCCGCATTTCATAGCGGTCCGTCTCCAAAATAACCTGCTGGGCCACGCGGGTCTCCGGGTGGACGGCTACCGGGCATTTCAGGTTGACCGTGCTTTCCGACACGGGCTTTTTGACCACGCAGAGCACATAGAAGCCAAGCTCCTGGCTCTCCTTCACCCCCAGGGCCCGCAGCTCCTTGGGCTGGAGCTCCGGCGCGTAGTCCGGGTCCAGGGAAAAGGGGTCCATGGCCACAAAGGCCAGGGCGGGGGTGGCCACACTCTGGAGACAGAGCAGAGTGGCGGCGCTGCCCTCAAAGGGCAGAAGCAGGAACTGGTGCTCCTCTTCAAAGCCGAAAAGGCCCACGGGGAAGGTGAGGATCTCCGATTCCTCGTATTCAATCTCACCGAAATATTTGGTCTGGAGCTTCAAAATCACGCCTCCTGTCAGGCCTGTACGTCTACCGGTTCATAGTTGGGGTCGGCGGAGGGGGGCACGTAGAGGGGCCCGCCCATGTACTTGATGATGACGTCGGGCTTTTGGGTCACCGACAGCTCGATGTCGCCGGGGGTGAACTCGAATTGCGGCCGGTTCACCCGCCAATCGAAGTTCAGCTTATCCATCTCATAGCGGATGTGCATCTCTCCGGGGTCCCAGGAAATTTCGGGGCCCACGGAGGGAAGGAATTGCAAACCTACATCCTTTACCTCCGGTCCAATCGCGTCTGCGGAAATCTGGTGCATAACATCCTCCCCGATTTTTGCCTTTAAGAAGAGCTTCCCCTGCTGGGCATAGGTGGCGGTGGCCTCATAGGAAGCCTGCTTGCCCTTTTGGGCGTACTGTTCAATGGAACGGGCGGTGGTGGGGACCACAGAGTTGCGGGCCTCAAAGGTGTCCAGCTTCAGACGGATGGGACGGCTCTTGATACTCAGGCCGCCCTCGCCCCGAGAGATCTCCAGATCCGCTGTGCCGCGGGTATACTCCAGCTTGGCATGAGTGGTCTTCATCTCGATCTCAATGGGGACAGTTTTTATTTCAATCAACGGATACATGGCTTCACTTTGCGCTCCTTTCTCTCAAAAATACTCAGCTCATATAATCCATTAAGCTCTCGGACAATACACTGTTGCCCACCTTCAAGGCGGCGTTGTAGCAGTACTGGGCCCAGATGAAGGAGCTGATGGCCTCCGCCTCGTCCATGTCCTCCAGGTCATGAATCTGCTCCTTCATGGTGTCGGCCTTGTCCGTCAGAAGATCGTTGTTGTTCTTGAGGGCCTTGGCGTCGGCGTCCATGTCCGTGTGCATGGTGTTCAGCTGGTCGGACATCTTTTCAAACTTCTTGGCCAGACGGTTGAGCTCATCCCAGCCCTCGCTCTTATCGGACCACTCGCCGTCGCTGAACTGCGTACACAGCTCGCCCATGCGCCGGGCCAGAGAGACGATGTTCTTGGGGTCGCCGTCCTCGTCTACACCGTAGCCCAGGAAGTTGATGCCCTGAAGCGCCTGATTGAAGGCGCTGGACTCAATCAGGTTGCCCTCCAGGTCTTCCTGAAGGCCCCGGCCAATGTCCACATAGTCGCCCTCTTTGCTCATATACTCCAGCTTGGCCAGGTCCGTCTTGGCCTGCTCATACTCCTTCTCAGAAATGGACTCGGCGTCGTTCATGACTACATAATAGCCGCCGCCCGTTGTAGGTGCACCGTTTTTATCGACCTCGACCAGATTTGCACCATTGGTCAGGGCCTTGGGTTTACTGGCCTCGAAATCCTCTTTTTTTATGATGGCGTCCTTGATTACAGTATAATTGCCACTCCCATCATCTAAAGGATCACCGTTTGCATCCTTCAGCACAAAATAAGCGTCTGGGTCTGCATTATAATCAGCTTTGCTGACTGTCGTTGTCTTATCCGCAACAATCACATACTTGCCGTTGAGGTCGGGTTTACCGGTGCCGTCATATGCCGCGCCATTATTCAGCAAGGTTGTAGCCTTGTCATACTCATCCTTGCTCATAATCTCAACACTGTCGGCCCGGAGGTAGCTCGTTCCATTGAGGTCCTGAATGTATTGATTCTTGGCGGCATCCCAGCTGACCTTAACGGGCGTACCCTGGCCCACCTTCGTCTCGCCGAGCAGCTTGGGCACCTCGGTGTCTACGTTGACGCCGCGGTAGTACACGTGGCCGTCCTCCCGAATCTCAAAGGGGACGTTGAGGCCGTCGGCCCCGGCAAAGACGAAGTTATCGCCATACTTGGTGTTCATGCACTGGATGATATCGTCGCCCAGCTTGGTCATGGCCTTGCCCAGGGCCTGGCGGGCGTCGCCGGTGGGGTCGTTCAGGGCTACCAGTACGTCATGCCACTCGGACTTGGAGTGGCTGTTGCTCACGTCGTCCACCACACTGCCCAGAGCGGCCCAGGCGCTTTCAAACTTGTAGGTGACGCTCTGGCTGGAGCCCAGCTGGGCCCCGGTCCGCTGGAGGGAGCGGCGAATCTGATACGACCGGGATGCGGCGGCGGTGTCGTCCGCGTAGGAGTGGAAGTTGCGGGGCTTGGGTATGTTTTTCATGGCGGTGCTCTGGGTAATGAAGGACTGCATCAAATTGGTACGGTAGCTGTTGAGCACCCCGCTGGTGGTTGCACGAATCATATATATTCAGCCTCCTTATCTGCCGACAACGCCGGTGTTATTAATCAGCCGGTCCAGCGCCTCGTCAATGGTGGTCATCAGGCGGTAGGCGGCATTGAGGGATTTGGAATACTGCATGAGGTTCATGGCCTCGTCGTTCAGGTCTACACTGGACGTACCCATACGGCTGGAGTCCAGCTCCACAGCGGCATTATAGCTGGTATTCAGCTGGCTGTTCATCTTGCTCTGGTCGCTGCCCAGGACGGAGGACATGTTGTTGACAAACGCGGTAAAGGAGCCCTTAAAGATATATTGGCTCTGGGCGATGTCATCTTTGTCTACGGGTATCATCTGCCCCGGATTATTCGGGTCGGGAATCTCATCGGGATACCAATCCTGGGGATTGTACACCTGCTCCTTCTCCAGAAGGGCAATCATGTGGAGCACGTTGCTGCCCTCCGTGGAAACCTCCAGGTCGCCGTTAAAGGGCTTGATAAAGGTGGTTACAATGTGCGTGCTGCCGGTAGACCAGCCGTGGGCAATGTCGATGTTGGCGGCGGTAATGCCCTCGCCGGTAACGGGGTCCACATCAACATCCTTGTCGCCCCGGATGCTGAACAGGTTGCCGCCGACTTTTTCGATGCCCTTACCCTTTAGATACTCTTCAATGTCCTCTTTCGTGGCCTTGGGGTCCAGTCCCAGGGCTTCCAACTGGTCCGAGTTCATATTTTGATTGGGGGTAAATTTAACTTCGTCATAGTTGGCCATATCAGCAGGTGGCTGTGTAGTTATAGAACCATCATTCTTATTTTTATAGTATGTGACTTCGGGCAGAGTCTCATAGGTTGGATTTCCCTTTTCATCCAGAACCGGAACAGGCGGAGTTGCGGTGTTATCCATTACCTGCTTCAAATAATTCCCGTTTTCATCCACAAGATAGCCCTTGTTGGCCTCGTTATAGGTCTTGGCAAACTGCTGGGCCAGCAGGTCCAGGGACTTCTGATAATAGGGAATACCGCGCTTGATAGCGGCATTTTCGTCCACACCGTCAATGGTGTTCTTGGTGGCAAACTCGCCTTCCTCGGTGAGCATTTCCCGGTCGGCCTGAATCGCGCCGTAAAGGTCATTATCGTCGAACTCTTCAATTTCCTCGCTGTAGGTAGTGGTGACAAATTCGCCGGTTACACTGCCATCTGGTAAGAGCTTCGGTTCGCCTTTTACTCCCGTAATAACAACCCGAACACCATCTGCGTTCTTGAACTCAATCGGATAGCTTGTAGGATCAGCAAGCACATCCTCCAGCTGCTTATTTCCAATATCTATATCGCCCGGCTTAATCGTCATCGGACCGATTTTGGTCTCCTTCCACTCCCGGCCCTTGCTGTCCAGGAGCTTGCTGAGGCCGATGTTGTAGTTTTCGTCAAACTCCGGCTTGGCCTTCAGGGGGTCGTTGGTGCCCCTCCCGTTTTCGTCCAGGTACTTGAAACCGGCAATATCCGCCTTGTCAGGGTCCTGGCTTCCATAATCCGGGTTCTCCTTCGGCGTGGTGAGCTGGGCGGCGTAGATGCCATCCACCAGCCGGACCTCGTCGGTTTTGGAGGTCGCGTCCGGGTTGGCGTCGCCCAGCTTAATGGTGAGCTTCTCCACCTCCAGGCCCGCGCCGATGTCCTCCATGGAGTACACCACGTCAATTTTCAGGTACGTGGAGAGCTCGTCAATCATCAGGTTCCGGTCGTCCCGCATTTCCAGGGCGTTGTCCCCGTGAATCTCACTCTTGCGGATAGAGGCGTTCAGGTCCCGGATGCCATTGAGCAGCTCGTTGACCCGCTTAATGTCCTGCCGCATTCCATCCTCCTTGTTTTTTTTCAAGGTAGCCAGGTCCTCGGCATACTTGTGAAAATAGTTGACGAGCTTCTCGGCGGCTTTCCGCACCAGGGTGTCGTTGACCTTCAGGCCGGTCTCCACATCCAGACCCGCCAGAGCCTTGACAAACTCGTCAAAGCCAGTGGAGAGGACTCCATATCCGTCCTCGCCGTCGCCCACCTCGTCCAGGAAGTCCGCCAAATCATTGTAGGTGCCCAGAACCGCGTCGGCATAGCCCACCTTGGAGCTCTCCGTGCGGAAACGGATATCCAGGTAGGGGTCCCGAATCTGGGAGACGCCGGTACAGAGGACGCCCTGACCCACATGCACATCGTACTTGTTGGCGTACCGGTCGGCGCCGCCGGTCTTGAGGGACACCTGCTGAAGGACCTGACGGGTGTACCCTGCGGTGTTGATGTTGGCGATGTTGTTGCCGGTTACGCTCAGTCCCTTCTGGGAGGCGTAAATGCCCAGCTGGGCGGCGGTAAAGGTTCCAAAGGTTCCAACAGAGCTCATAATTCTATACTCCTTAATCTATGCCCGGCGCCGGAGGCGCAGGTTTTCGGCCAATTTCATCTCATCGGTACAGGGACTCCCATCAAGCGCGGAAGTCGGTTTTCATATTGGGCGGGGGCTCCACTCCGGGGTCCTTCGGCGCCGCGCGCAGGGGACTTGGCGGAGGGGGCGGCGCGGCGGGCCCGCCCAGGCCCACGACGATTTTTTCCAGCTCGTGCAACCCCCGTTCCAGGGTGCCCTTGGCCACTCCGGCGGCGCTCTGGTAAATGTCATAGCTGGCCCGCAGGCGTTCCGCAGTCTGCTTGGCCTGCCCCTTGAACTCATCCGGGCAGTGGTCGCACAGGCGGGAGAGGGGGACGTTGTCCAGCCCCAGTTCCCTGACCAGCTTCAGCCGCCGCTGCTCCAGCCCCCGCAGGGAGAGGGAGAGGGCCTGTTCCTGCTTGAGCACCTCGTCCAGGGCCAGCAGGTCATCCTTGAGGACGGCGGCGTTTTTCTCCTTGGCCAGACCGGTGAGCTGGTCCAGGCTGCCCCGCAGCTCCTCCAGCAGGGCCAGATATCCGGGATAATGTGTCTCCATTTCAGCCCTCCCCCAGGAATAGAATCCGTGCCGCCATAGACATGGGGTCCGGCTGATACTGCCCGGCGGACACCTGCTGGCGCAGGGAGGCGATATCGCCGGTGGTTGTAGCGGCGCGCACCTCCTGGGTCATGCGGCCCACCAGCTCCATGCGAAAACGGCTCTCCTTATCGGGGAGCCCGGAGACGGTCAGGCTGTCGTATTTGTTGGTGGTCTTTTCTGTTTTTGTACGGCCGCCGTAGCTTTTTGCCGTCTGAAACACCTTCGCCGGAGCGGCGGAGGAAATGACTGGATAGCCAGAAGAAGTCAGCACGGTATTTCACACCCTTTTCATTCACATCGTTAAGGCCAATCTTCTTACTATTATTATCGGCAAATCCGCCTGGAAAATAAGAAAACGAAGAAATTTCTTTCCATGATGCTAAAATTCCGGTATCTGGGGGAGATATCCGGCTTTTTTCGGCAAAATATAAAAAAATGGGTCCGGCAAGCCAGCCGGGCCCAGATGTGCGGAGGGGTTTTAGAACACCGCCTGCACCAGTACCATATATAACACCGTGCCGCCGAAAATGGACAGCAGGTTATTGTGTTTCCAGAGGTGGAGGATAGTGACGGCGGCAGCGGCCAGAAGCTGAGGCACCCACCCGCCGGGGGAGGAAAAGGAGACGCCCCGCAGGCAGTAGACCACCAGCATGGCAATGATAGCGGGCGGCAGGACCCGTCCCAGATAGAGGATGAGTCCGGGGGGCTGTTCTCCCCGGTCAAAGAGCAGGAAGGGCAGGGCGCGGGTAAGGAAGGTCACCAGGGCCATCACGGCGATGGAGGCGGCGGCCATAGCGGGCGTCAGCATGAGGGGGATTCCTCCTTTTCTTCCGGTTCCCCGGCGTTCTCCAGCCGCTCCCGCAGGAGCAGCAGGGCCAGTACGATTACGCCCAGAGAGACTAAGAGCATTTGCTGCTGCCCGAAGAATTGGCCCAGCCCCACCAGGAACAGCAGGGTTGCTCCGGCTCCCAGAAGGGCGGGCAGGTGCTGCCGGTAGGTCTGCCACTGCTCTACGGCGATGACGATAAACAGGGCGGTCATGGCGAAGTCGATGCCGGTGGTGTCGATGGGGATGAGGGCTCCGGCCACTGCGCCAATGACGGAACCTAATATCCAATAGCTGTGGTCCAAAAGGGCAATGGCGAAATAGAAATTTTTCGGATTGACGCCCACCGGGGCCTGCGCCGAGGCTAGAAGGGCGTAGGTTTCGTCGGTGAGGGAGAACATCATGTAGAGCTTGCGCCAGCCCATGCCGCGGAATTTTTCCAGCATGGACAGGCCGTAGACCAGGTGGCGGAAATTGATTAAGAGGGTCATGAGGGCGACGGTGCCCAGGCCCGCGCAGGTGGACAGAAGGGTGACGCCCAAATATTGACCGGACCCGGCGTAGATGGTCAGGCTCATGAAAAAGGCCCAGATGAAGTTATAGCCGATTTCCTGGAGCATCAGACCGAAGGCAACGCCGATGGCTAAGTATCCCATCAGCACCGGGATGGTGGCTGGAAACGCGGCGGCGAGGGCTTTGCGGTCTATCACTGGAGGTCACTTCCTTGCTCTGTTCGACGTGGTTTCTTATTTTACGCACTTTATTGTGGAAAAGCAAGGGGGGAGAAAAAATTTCCCCTCTGTTCACAAAAGAAGTGTTGTTTTTCCCCCAATTATCTGTATAATTATGTCCTACTGGAAATCCTGGCGGGGGGCCTTTTTGCTTTTCTTGGTTGGTTGCTTCTTCCTCGTTACTCTGGAGGTGTTCGTTTTCTGGTCCCGCCTCCGGCGGCCTACTTTCCAGCGAAGGAAAGTAGGC
>CAJUDT010000037.1 GCA_910585415.1 uncultured Flavonifractor sp. | reverse complement strand
TTGGTTACTTTCCATCACTGGAAAGTAACCCGCCGGAGGCAGGACCAGAAAACAATAACTACCAGAGTATCGAGGAAGAAGCAAAACCCAAAAGTCACCAATGAAACGAAAAAAGGGAGGGAATCCCCTTGGTAAAGAGCATGACGGGCTACGGCCGGGGAGAGGCAGTCCTGCGCGGCCGTCCGATTACGGTTGAACTCCGCTCGGTGAATAACCGCTATCTGGATTGTACAGTCAAGATGCCCCGCATTTATGTATTTGCGGAGGACGCCATCAAGAGCCGGGTGCAGGCCCACATTTCCCGGGGAAAGGTGGATGTGTTTGTAACCATTGGCCCCTCGGAGTCAGGCGACATATCCATCTCCGTCAACAAGCCCGTGGCCGACGGCTACTATAAAGCCCTGTGCGAGCTGAGGGACAGCTATAACCTTCGGGACGATATCTCGGTGTCCCTGCTCTCCCGTTTCCAGGACGTATTCCTGGTAGAAAAAACCCAGGAGGACCTGGAGGCCATGTCCGCCGACATCTGCTCCGTGCTGGAGCTGGCCCTGAAGGACTTCGACGCCATGCGGGAGCGGGAGGGCGAAAAGCTCCGCCAGGATGTGGAGAGCCGGGCTAAGACCATCTCCGCCCTCACGGGCAAGGTGGAGGAACGGGCCCCCGGCATTGTGGCCGACTACCGGGCCCGCCTGTCCGCCAAAATGGCCGAGGTTCTCCAAAACACCCAGCTGGACGAGAGCCGCATCCTCACCGAGGCGGCCATCTTTGCCGACAAGGTCGCCGTGGACGAGGAGCTGGTGCGCCTGCGCAGCCACCTGTCCCAGCTGGAGCACATGCTGAACCAGGGGGGCATTTTGGGCCGGAAGCTGGACTTTTTGATTCAGGAGTTCAACCGGGAGGCCAACACCATCGGCTCCAAGTGCAGCGACCTGGAGACCGCCGGGTATGTGGTGGACATCAAGGCGGAAATCGAAAAAATCCGGGAACAGATTCAAAACATCGAGTGAGGCGGCAGGCGGTATGAAGCTCATCAACATCGGATTCGGCAGCATGGTGTCTGCCGGACGGCTGATTTCCATGGTCGGCCCCGACTCCGCCCCCATCAAGCGCATAGTCCAGGAGGCCAGGGACCGCGGGGTGCTCATCGACGCCAGCTATGGCCGGCGGACCCGCGCGGTGCTCATTATGGACAGCGGCCACGTCATCCTCTCCGCTCTACAGACCGAAACCATTGCGGGCCGTCTGGGTGTTCGGGAGCAGGGGAACGCGCCGGAGGAGGAAGAGCCATGAAACAGAAAAAGGCAAGAGGTCAGCTCATTGTCCTGTCCGGTCCCTCCGGGGTGGGCAAGAGCACCGTCATTTCCGAGCTTTTGAGTGAACGGAGCGACATCTATTTTTCCGTCTCCTTCACCACCCGCGCCCCCCGCGTGGGGGAGGCCGACGGCGTCAACTACCACTTTGTCACGCGGGAGCAGTTCGAGGAAATGATTGCCCGGAATGATCTGTTGGAATATGCGGAATATGTCCATAATTACTATGGCACCTCTCTGCGGCTGATTCAGGAGAAGCTGGAGCAGGGGATTGACGTACTCCTGGACATCGAGGTTCAGGGGGCCGCCAAGGTCAAGACCCGGTGCCCGGAGGCGGTGCTCATCTTCATTGTGCCCCCCTCCTTTGAGGAGCTCTCCCGCCGCCTTCACGGGCGGGCCACCGACCTGGAAGAGGTCATTCAGGGCCGGCTCACCAAGGCCAGGGAGGAATATCAGGAAATTCCAAACTACGATTATCTCGTGGTCAACGACAAGGTGTCCGAGGCCGCGGCGGAAATCATCGCCATCCTGACGGCGGAGGACTGCCGCACAAACAACCGCCTGCATCTGGTGGAGGGAATCTAAGGACCTCCGCCGTAGGATAAATGCAAAATTTTGATTGAAGGAGTCTGATGGACTATGATGCTCGAACCTCCCATGAATGAACTGCTTGACCAGGTGCCCAGCCGCTACATGCTGGTGAACGTGGTGGCCCAGCGGGCCCGCCAGATTGCCAGCGCCTCCGAGGATTCCGGTATCCCTCTGACCGAGAAGCCCGTGACCCTGGCCATCCACGAGGTGGCCGCAGGGGAAGTGGAGCTGGAGAACAGGGCGGAGGAGCCGGACGATGGGATACTGTAGGGAGCACCTGAGCAAGCAGAGGGGCTTCAAAAAGGCTGGCACCGTTGTGCTTCTGGTGGTGGGAATCTTCCTGGCCCTGTTTGGCGGCTTTATGATGTTCGCCTTTTCTGTTGTGGAGCACAGCCCCGGTCTTGGGGGATATATCGCGGTGGCCCTGGTCCTGGTCCTGCCGGGCGTGGTGTGTCTGTGGCTGAGTTTTCGGCAGATGGGTAAAAACCGTGCGCTGGCCAACCCGGAAAACAGCCGTCTGGTGCAGTCCATCCGGCGCCAGCTTCCGGCGGAGCAGGCAAAGCTCCCCCTGGAGCAGGTGTTTGCCCTGGTGGACCGGGACCTGTCGGGCGGGGAGCTCTTCGGAAACGCCATTCTCGGGACCGAATGGGTATTGGTGGCCGATTTGGCGGTTCGGACGGAGAACATCCGGGGGATTTTTATGAACATTCACGGTACCCGTTCCGCCGGGGTCTATATAAGCAATTACGAGATTACGGTGTGCAATGAGCGCCGGGAGTGCGCCTCTACGGTGTTCCTGGACAGCAAGAAGGCCGAGGCCTGTCTGGCTGCTCTGCGCGCGCTGGCGCCTGAGGCGGCCAGAGGCTGAAACCTGGAGCTGGTACAGATGATGTCCATGTCGGATGAGGCGCTCCAGACTTGGAATGAGAAGTTTATGAAGAAGTGACCGTTACAGCGCGTTGCAGCTTGGAGCAGTCCTGCAACGCGCTTTTCACGAAAAAGGGGGGTGCGTATGGACACGGTGACTGTGGCCAAGGTGGCCGTCAAGGCCGCTACCTATGCCATCGACAAGCCCTATGATTATGACATCCCCCAGACGCTTTTGCCCCGGGTCAGGCCGGGAATGCGGGTGATTCTCCCCTTCGGGCCGGGCAGCCGGAGAACGGAGGGGATTGTCCTGGCCCTGGAGCAGGGCCGGCCGGAGCAGCGGCGGAAGAGCATCCTCACTCTGCTGGACGAGACGCCGGTGCTGGACGGGCAGGCCATCCGTCTGGCGCTTTGGATGCGGGAGCGGTGGTTCTGTACCGTCTACGACGCCGCACGGGCCATGCTCCCCGCCGGGCTGTATTTCTCCCTACAGGACCAATACGTTCTGGCGGAGGGGGTGGACCGGGAAGCGGCCTATGACGCCGCCGGACGCAGCGAGCACGCCCGGCGAATCCTGGAGCTGGTCTTTGCCGCCGGGAGCGCCGAGGTCCGGCAGCTGAAGGAGCTCTTTGGGACCAGCGACCCCAACCCGGCCCTGAAGCTGCTGACGGATAAGGGCATTTTACGCCTGGAAACCAGCGCCTCCCGAGGGGTGGGGGACAAAACGGAGCAGGTGGCCTCCCTGTGCGTCCCGCCGGAAGAGGCTCTAGCTCAGGTGAGTCCCCGCCGGAACGCCGCGCCGGTGCGGTATGCGGTGGTGGAGCTCCTGTGTACGGTGGGCAGCGCCTCGGCCAAGGAGATATGCTATTTTACCGGGGCCTCCAACGCCACCCTGCGGGCGCTGGCCAAGCGGGGCCTCATAACCCTGGAGCGGCGGGAGGTCCTGCGCCGGACAACGGTGGAGAACGTGGACCCGGCTCCGCCGCCGGTGCTCAACGAAGAACAGCAGGCGGCCTTTGCGGGGCTGGACGCCTTGGCTGTAGCTGGACAGCCTGCCGCCGCCCTGCTCTACGGGGTCACCGGAAGCGGGAAAACCCAGGTCTATATCCGCCTGATTCATGAGACGCTTGCGCGGGGGCGAGGAGCTATGGTGCTGGTGCCGGAAATCGCCCTGACGCCCCAGCTTTTGCGGATTTTCACCGCCCAGTTTGGGGATGAGATTGCCATACTGCATTCCTCCCTGCGGGCGGGGGAGCGGTACGACCAGTGGAAGCGGGTCCGCGCCGGACAGGCCAGAGTGGTAATCGGCACCCGTTCGGCGGTGTTCGCGCCCCTGCAAAACTTGGGGCTGATAATTCTGGATGAAGAGCAGGAGTACACCTATAAATCGGAGCAGGTGCCCAAATATCACGCCCGCGATGTGGCAAAATACCGCTGTGTTCAGCACAACGCCCTCTTGGTGCTGGGCTCCGCCACGCCCTCGGTGGAGAGCATGTATCTGGCGGAGATGGGGGTGTATCACCGCTTTACCCTGTCCCAGCGCTACAATCAGCACGCGCTGCCGCAGGTGACCATTGCCGACATGAAGGAGGAACTCCGGGCGGGCAACGGCGGGTGCCTCAGCGCCCCCCTGCGGCAGGCGCTGGAGGACAATCTCTTAGCGGGGGAGCAGAGTATTTTATTCCTCAACCGCCGGGGGGCCAGCCGCATGGTCACCTGCGGCGCCTGCGGTCAGGTGCCCACCTGTCCCCGGTGTTCGGTGCACCTCACGTACCACTCGGCCAATGGGCGGCTTATGTGCCACTACTGCGGGCACTCGGAAAAGCTGCCCGACCGCTGCCCGGACTGCGGCGGGGAGCTGGACTTTATCGGTCTGGGCACCCAGCGGGTTCAGGAGGAACTGGAGGCCGCGTTTCCCAACGTGCAGGTGCTCCGTATGGATACCGACACGATTTCCGCCTCTCAGAGCCACGAAAAATTGCTCGCCCGTTTTGAGAAGGAGCGGGTCCCCATTCTGGTGGGCACTCAGATGGTGGCCAAGGGGCTGGATTTTGAAAATGTAACCCTGGTGGGGGTGGTTTCCGCCGATTTGTCCCTGTATGTGGACGACTATCGGGCGGGGGAGCGGACCTTTTCTCTGCTGACCCAGGTGGTGGGCCGGGCGGGCCGGGGGAGCAAGCTGGGCCGGGCGGTCATTCAGACCTATACTCCGGAAAATGATGTCATCCTCTGTGCCGCTGTGCAGGATTATGACAGCTTTTACCGGCAGGAGATTGCCCTGCGGCAGGTGCGGGGCTGCCCGCCGTTTCGGGATTTGTTTGTCTTGACGGCCTCCGGGCTGTCGGAGGGGGCGGTGTTGGCCGCCTGTATGCGCCTGCGGCGGGCTCTTGAGGACTGGCTGCGCCGGCCGGAGTTTCAAGGGCTGGCGTGCCAGCTGCTGGGCCCCGCTCCCGCCAGTGTGGCCAAGGTCAACGACCGCTACCGCTACCGGCTGACCCTGGCCTGCCGGAACACCAAGCAGGTGCGGGCGATGGTGGCCTATCTGGTGCGGTGCGCCCAAAAAGATAAAGATAACCGGGGTGTGTCCGTCTCGGCGGACGTGAACCCTGTAGATGGATAGAAAGGTAAGATAAATCATGCGCTTTGAGACAAAAGAGAAAAACGGCCGGACCGTGGCCTGTGTATATAGTGAAACCCCTGTGATTTGTGATGTGCAGTCGGCATTGGACCTGCTCATGCGGGTACGGTACGAGACGGAGAGTACCGGGCTGTGTATCAACAAGGAGGCCTTCTGTGAGGAATTTTTTGTCCTGAGCAGCGGCATTGCAGGGGAGATTTTTCAGAAATTTGTGACCTATCAAACCAAGCTGGCAATTTATGGCGATTATTCCCGCTATACCAGCAAGCCCTTACAGGACTTCATCCGGGAGAGCAACGAGGGGAAGCAGATTTTCTTTCCCCGGAGTGAGGACGAGGCCCTGGAGCGGCTGGCCGCAGCGGAGTGAAGAACAGAAGGAGGAACCCACGATGGCTCTGCGCACAATTTTGACGGACAAGGACCCCAGCTTACACAAGCACTGCCGCCCGGTAACCAGCTTTGACGGGCGGCTCCACGACCTGATTGACGATTTGAAGGAGACCCTTGCGGAGGCTGGAGGCGCGGGCCTGGCGGCCCCGCAGATCGGCATTCTCCGCCGGGTGGCCATCGTGGTGGACGGCCAGGAGGAAATGGTGGAGCTGGTCAACCCAGAGATTATCGCCAAGGAGGGGGAGGTGGACGGCTTCGAGGGCTGTCTGTCGGTTCCCGACCGGTGGGGTAAGGTCGTAAGGCCCCAGTATGTGACCGTCCGGGCCCAGGACCGGAACGGGGCGTTTTTCCAGGTGGAGGGGGAGGAACTGATTGCCCGCTGCTTCTGCCACGAGCTGGAGCACCTGGACGGCGTGGTGTTCAGCGACCACACTGACCAGCTCTACACCACTGAGGAGCTGGATGAGATGCTGGCCGGTGAGGAAGCGGGGGAGCAGGGCGGCAAGCGCCGCCGCCGCAGGAAGGAGCGCCGGGGCCGGTGAACATTTTATTTATGGGCACACCGGAATTTGCTGTGCCCTCTCTGGAAAAACTGATTGAGGCGGGACACCAGATTTGCGGGGTGTTCACCCAGCCGGATAAGCCCAAAAACCGGGGAATGAAGCTGCTGCCCACCCCCGTCAAGGTGTGCGCTCAGGCCCATGGCATCCCGGTCCACCAGCCGGTGAAGCTCCGGGACGGTACGGCCCTGGCGCTCATCCAAGCGCTGGACCCGGAGCTCATTGTGGTGGCGGCTTATGGGCGGATTTTGCCCGACGATATTCTGGCTTACCCCGCGAAGGGGTGCATCAATGTCCACTCGTCCCTTCTGCCCAAGTACCGGGGCGCGGCCCCCATCAACTGGGCGGTGCTCAACGGGGACGCGGAGACCGGCGTGACCATCATGCACATGGCCTCTGAGCTGGACGCGGGAGACATCATCGCCCAGCGGGCCACCCCCATCGGCCCCAACGAGGACGCCCAGGCTCTATATGCCCGGTTGGCGGACCTGGGCGGGAGTCTGCTGGTAGAGACGGTGGCCGCAATCGAGAGGGGGAGCGCCTCCCGCACCCCCCAGGACGGCGCTCAGGCCACACTGGCCCCCATGCTCTCCAAGGAGCTTTCGCCCATGGACTGGACCCACACGGCCCAGGAGCTCCACAATCAGGTCCGAGGGCTGATTCCCTGGCCCGCCGCCGTGACAGAGCTGGGCGGCAAGCGCTGTAAAGTCTTTTCCACTGTCACGGAGACAGCCCCGGAGGGGGCGAAGCCAGGGGCCGTGCTGGAGGCGGGAAAGGGGGGCGTCCTTGTGGCCTGCGGCGGAAATACCGCCCTGCGCATTCTGGAGCTCCAGCCCGACGGCGGCAAGCGCATGAAAGCCGCCGACTATCTGCGGGGGCACCCTCTGCCGCTGGGGTAAGCCTGCCGGATGTTCTGAAAGGAAGGAAGCTATGCCCTTTTTCTATGGTACGGATATCTATTATTGGATTGTCCTGATTCCAGCTATGCTATTGGCCGGAATCGCTCAAATCCGCGTGTCCACCACCTTTAACCGCTGGTCCAAGGTGGCCAGCAGCCGGGGGCTCACCGGGGCCCGGGCGGCGGAGGCGGTCCTTCGCTTCCATGGTGTGTATGATGTGCGCATTGAGCGGGTCTCCGGCCGTCTCAGCGACCACTATGACCCGCAGAGCAATGTCATCCGCCTGTCGGACTCCGTGTACGGGGTCAACTCCGTAGCGGCGGTGGGGGTGGCGGCCCACGAGGCCGGGCACGCGGTTCAGTACGCCCAGGGCTACGGCCCCATTCGGGTGCGCTCGGCCATTATCCCCCTGAGCAACATCGGTTCTCAGCTGTCCATTGTGTTTATCTTAATCGGATTGTTTCTCTACTCGCAAACACTGTTCGGGATTGGCGTTCTCCTGTTCTCGGTGGCGGTGGTGGGCCAGCTGGTGACCCTGCCGGTGGAGTTCAATGCCTCCCGCCGGGCCATTGTTACCTTGGAGAGCGGCGATTTCTTAGACAATCAAGAGCTGAAGGGGGCCAAAAAGGTCCTGTCTGCCGCAGCAATGACTTATGTAGCGGCGCTGGTTGTCTCCCTGGCCCAGCTGCTGCGGTTTGTGCTGGCCTTCAGCAGCCGCAGGAGGGATTGAATATGGCGGGACGCACACCCAGAGAGGTGGCCTTGCTGGCCCTCTCCGCCTGCGCAGGGCAGGGCGCTTGGTCCGACGGCTTTTTGAAAAAAGCCCTGAGGGAGGCAAGGCTGGACGGGCGGGACGCGGGATTAGCCACCCGTCTGTGCTTCGGCGTACTCCAAAACCGGCTGCTGCTGGATTTCTATCTGTCCCAGCTGTGTACCATGAAGCTGGAGCGCCTGGAGGAAAAGGTGTTGGAGTGCCTGCGCCTGGGGGCCTATCAGATATTATACCTGGACCGGGTGCCGGACAGCGCGGCGGTGAATGAGTCGGTAGCCCTGGCCCGGAGGTACGCCAAAAATCCCCGTGCGGCGGGGCTGGTCAATGGGGTGCTGCGGAACCTGACGCGGCAAAAAGCGCATCTGCCAAAACCGCCCAGTGACGCCCTGCGGTACAGCCACCCCGATTGGCTGGCGGAGCTCTTTGCCGCCCGTTTGGGGGAAGAAGGTGCGCGCCGGCTCATGGAGGCGGACAACACCCCGCCGCCCACCTGCGCCCAGGTGAACACATGCCGCTTTACCGCCGCTCAGGTGCGGGAATGCCTGGAGGCCCAAGGGGTGGAGGCTGTGCCCCACCCCTGGCTGACGGACGGCCTGCTCTTGAGTGGTACAGGGAATCTGGAGCATTTGGACGCCTTTCAAGAGGGGATGCTTTACATCCAGGACCCGGCGGCTAGGCTGGCCGTCTGGGCGGCAGAGCCCAGGCCGGGGATGCAGATTTTAGATGCCTGCGCCGCCCCTGGCGGAAAATCCTTTGCCGCTGCCATTGCCATGGGGGATGTGGGGAATGTCGTTGCCTGTGACATTCACCCCCACAAGCAGCGGCTGATTGAGGCGGGCGCGAAGCGCCTGGGCCTGAGCTGTATCCAGGCAAAAACACTGGATGCCAAGGCCTGTAAAGAGGAATACCTTGACGGATTTGACTTGGTGATTGCCGATGTGCCCTGCTCAGGGCTGGGAATTATCCGTAAAAAACCGGACATCCGCTACAAGGACCCCAAGCCCCTGGAGGGCCTGCCCCGGGTGCAGAGCGCCATCTTGGAGAATGTATCCCGCTATGTGAAGCCTGGGGGGAAGTTGCTTTACGCCACCTGTACCCTCCTGGAGCGTGAAAACGAGGGAGTTGTTCGAGACTTCCTTGACAGGCAAAAGAACTTTACATGTGAGAGCTTTCAATTACCGGAGCCCATTGGGGCTGTGCCAGAGGGTATGCTGACGCTCTGGCCCCATATCCACGGAACCGATGGATTTTTCATTGCCCGTCTGAAACGGCGCGGATAGGGAGGAGGCCCGTATGATTGACCTGAAATCCATGGACCTGCCTCAGATGACCGCCTTTTTTCAGGAGCTGGGGGAACCCGCCTTCCGGGCCAAGCAGGTCTTTTCGTGGCTCCATCGGGGAACCCGGACCTTTGACGAGATGAGCAACCTCTCCAAGCCTCTGCGGGAGAAGCTGTCCCAAACCTGCTTCATCACCGCTCCCGTGGTGGAGCGCAAGCAGGTGGACCCCAAAGACGGGACCATCAAATACCTGTGGCGGCTGGGGGATGGAAGCTGCATAGAAACTGTTTTGATGCGCTATCATCATGGGAATACTGTATGTATCTCGTCTCAGGTGGGGTGCCGCATGGGCTGTGCCTTCTGTGCCTCCACTCTTGGGGGCAAGGTAAGAGACTTGACACCCGCTGAGATGCTGGACCAAGTGCTCTTTACCCAGCTGGATGCCGGTACGGCTGTGAGCAATATCGTACTCATGGGCATTGGGGAGCCTCTGGATAATTTTGACACGGTGCTCCGCTTTCTGGAGCTGGTCAACAGCCCGGCGGGGCTGAACATCGGAATGCGGCACATTTCCCTATCCACCTGCGGTCTGACCGAAAAAATTGACAAACTGGCCAGCTATCGGTTACAATTGACCTTATCGGTGTCCCTCCACGCGCCGGACGATGCCACCCGCTCGCGCCTGATGCCGGTAAACCGCGGGGTGGGGGTGGAGCGGCTGCTGGAAGCCTGCCGCCGCTATTTTGAGGTCACAGGGCGGCGTATTTCCTATGAGTACGCCCTCATAGACGGCGTGAACGACACCGATTGGCAGGCCGATCTTTTGGCAAAGCGGCTCAAGGGCACGGGGAGTCATGTGAATCTGATTCCCCTGAACCATGTGGAGGAAAGCCCGTTGAAGCCCAGCCGCCGTGTGGCGGCCTTCCAGAAGCGTCTGGAGCGGCAGGGCGTCACGGCCACCGTCCGCCGGAAGCTGGGCGGGGAGATCGACGCCTCCTGCGGACAGCTGCGGCGCAGAAGGATGCAGGAAGAAGCATAGGACCGGAAGGTCCGCGGCTCGGACTAGCGCCGCCCCATCGGCGCGGGAAAGAAGGCGATTCAAATGATATACGCATGGGGAATGACGGACCGCGGTACGGTCCGGCCTCAGAACCAGGACGGCTTTTACTTGGACGTGCCCTCGGCGCGGCTGGCCATCGGCGTGGTGTGCGACGGCATGGGGGGCGCACGGGCGGGGAACATCGCCAGTCAGATGGCGGTGGAGACCTTTGTGGATACCCTTCAGAGCCTCCAAGAGGGGGAAGAGCTGCCCCCCGGCCAAGTCCTGGAGCAGGCGGCGGAGGCCGCCAACCGCACGGTTTACCACCGCGCGATGATTGAAACGGAGTGCCGGGGCATGGGCACCACCCTGGTGGCCGCTATGGTGGCGGAGGGGACGGCTTATGTACTCAATATTGGGGACAGCCGGTGCTATCACATCTCCGGCGAGGGCATCCGGCGGGTCACGCGGGATCACTCCGTGGTGGAGGACATGGTAGCCAGGGGGGACATCACCCCTGAGGAGGCCCGAACCCACCCCAGGAAGAATCTGATTACCCGCGCCCTGGGCTCCGAGGACCGGGTCCGGGCAGATTTGTATGAACAGGCACTTTCGCCGGGAGATTTTTTGCTCCTGTGCTCCGATGGACTGAGCAATATGGTCACCGACCAGGAGCTTTTGTACGAGGTCCTCTACGGCGGTGCGCCGGAGGACTGTTGTCAGCGGCTGGTGGACATGACACTGTCCCGGGGCGCGCCGGACAATGTGACCGTCGTTCTGATGGAAATCCAGTAAAAGGGGGGTAATGGACTATGGATCAATACATAGGAAAATTACTCGACAACCGATATGAGATCCTGGAGCGCATCGGTATCGGCGGCATGGCGGTGGTGTACAAGGCCCGGTGTCACCGGCTCAACCGCCTGGTTGCGGTGAAAATCCTCAAGGAGGATTTGGCCCAGGACGCAGAGTTCCGCCGCCGGTTCCACGATGAGTCCCAGGCTGTAGCGATGCTCTCCCACCCCAATATTGTGGCGGTCTATGACGTGTCCCGCTCTCAGGAGCTGGATTATATCGTCATGGAGCTCATTGACGGCATCAGCCTCAAGCAGTATATGCAGAAGCGGGGCGGCAAGCTCTCCTGGCGGGAGGCGCTGCACTTCATCACCCAGATTATGAAGGCCCTCTCCCACGCCCACAGCCGGGGCATCATTCACCGGGACATCAAGCCCCATAACATGATGGTCCTCCGGGACGGGAGCCTGAAGGTGGCCGATTTCGGCATTGCCCGCGTGACCTCTGCCGCCCAGGCCACACTGACACAAGAGGCCCTGGGCTCCGTCCACTATATCTCCCCGGAGCAGGCCAGGGGGAGCCGCATTGACGCCCGCAGCGATATCTATTCCGCCGGCGTGGTGCTCTATGAGATGATTACCGGGCGGCTGCCCTACGAGGGGGAATCACCGGTTTCGGTGGCCATTCAGCACATCAACTCCATCCCCCTGTCCCCGCGGGAGCTGGACCCGGAGATTCCCGAGGCCCTAGAGGCCATCACCATGAAGGCTATGGCCTCCGACGTGTCTCAGCGGTACATCTCCGCCGACGCCATGCTGGCCGACCTGGAGGAGTTCCGCAAAAATCCCAGCATCAACTTTGACTATACCCCCGCCGACCTGACTGCGGGGGATGGGGATGAGCCCACCCACGTCATTGGGGCCAACACGCCCCACACGGCCCGGCAGCCCTCTGCCCGCCGTCCCCGGGAGGAAAACCAGTCGTCTCAGCAGGCCCGCCGGAGGCCCCGTCCGCCGGAGGACAGCTACTATGAGGACGACGACCGGGGGGGGAGCCGCCTGCCCATGGTGCTGGCTGTGGTGGCCATCGTGATTTTTTTGGCGGGCATGGGGTATTTTCTCTGGGTATCCTTCTTCAGCGGCCTGATTGGAGGGGCCCAGCCAGTGAAAAATTATCACGTCCCCCTGCTGACCGGCCTGACCGTGACGGAGGCGCAGTCGCGGCCCGATGTAATCGAGGCTCAGTTCCAGATTGCAGAGGGGGGCACCATGGACAGCGCTTTGCCTGCCGGGCAGATTGCCTCCCAGGAGCCTGGAATCGGCCTCAACGCCGCCGCCGGGAGCACCATCACCGTCATACTCAGCAACGGCTCCGGGGTCACGGAGCCGGACCCGGAGATTATGCCGGACCTGTTCAACACGGACTACCGCTCCGCCCAGGCCGTTCTGCGCCAGCTGGGCTACAGCCAGGAGGCGGGCAACCTGATTTTGGAGGAAGAGCCCTCCGACGAGATTACCAAGGAGTATGTCATCCGCCAGACGCCCGCCTCCAAGACCCCCATGGACGGGGTGACCTCCGTGACCCTGGTGGTGAGCACCGGGCCGGACTCCAAGCCGGTCACGGTTATCAACTTCGTCACAATGCTGGAGGCCGACGCCCGCAGAGCGGCCGAGGCCCTCAAGCTGAAGGTAACGGTCAGCGAGGCCTATGACCCGGAGATTGCAGAGGGCCGCATCTGTTACCAGAGCATCAAGCCCGACACGGAGGTGGAGGAAGGGCAGACCATCAGCCTCCGGGTGAGCAAGGGCCCCGACCCGGCCACCTCGCCCACGCCGGAGCCCACCCCGGAACCCACCCCGGAGCCCACGCCTACCCCCATACCGGAGACGCCCACACCGCCGCCCGGCCCTGCCGCCACCACCTATTCGGTGCCGGTGGAGCTGCCCGACGACGGGCGGGAGACGGTGACCGTGCGGATTCTGGTGGGGGACAAGGAGGCGTACAATCAGCCGGTCAACACCGTGCTGGGCCGGGTGAGCATCCCTGTGTCCGGCACCGGAATGCAGACGATTACCGTCTACATTGACGGCTCGCTCCTGAAAACCATGAACCACAATTTCAACCCCTGATATGGAGGGAAGAATCTTAAAAGCCCTCAGCGGCTTCTATTATGTGGACAGCGGAGAGGGCCCCCTGATTCAATGCCGGGCCAGGGGGCGCTTCCGCCACCAAAAGATTACCCCCCTGGTGGGGGACCAGGTGAGGATGACCCCCCTGGATGAGGGGACGGGGGTGCTGGACAGCATCCTACCCCGCAAGAATGCGTTTCAGCGTCCGGCGGTGGCCAACATCGACCAGCTGGTGGTGGTGGCCTCCGGCGCGGTGCCGGTGACCGACCCCTTTCTGATTGACCGGGTGGCCGCCATCGCGGAGCACAAGGGCTGTGAATGCCTCATCTGCGTCAACAAGTGCGATTTGGACCAGGGGGATGAGCTCTGCCGCATCTATCAGGCGGCGGGCTTCCCCACCCTTCGGGTCAGCGCCGAAACCGGCCAGGGGATTCCGGTGCTCGCTGAAGCCATAGCTGGAAAGGTATCCGCCTTTACGGGCAATTCCGGTGTGGGCAAGTCCAGCATCCTCAACGCCCTGGAGCCGGGCTTTCGCCTTCCGGTGGGGGAGGTCTCCGACAAGCTGGGCCGGGGGCGGCACACCACCCGGCATGTGGAGCTCTTCCGTCTGAGCAATGGGGCCGTAGTGGCGGACACGCCAGGCTTCTCGTCCTTCGACGCGGAGCTGGAGCAGGAGCTGGGTATAGAAGAGCTGCCCCAGGCGTTTCGGGAGTTCCGGCCCTACCTGGGACAGTGCCGCTTCATTGGCTGCGCCCATGTGAAGGAGAAGGGGTGCGCCGTGCGGGAGGCCCTGGCGGAGGGGAAAATCTCTCCCAGCCGCCACGCCAGCTACGTGCGCCTCTACCAGCAGGCCAGAGAGGTCCGTCCCTGGGAGCAGAAACAAAACAAATAGGCCAAGTTCCCTGCGGCCGTCTCCTGCGTATACTGGGTCAGAACCAGTTGCGAAAGGAGGCGGCCGTTTTGCCGTTTCAAGTGGACCGAAAGACCCTGCAAACCGCAGCTTTGTGCGTGGCAGGCGTGGCAGTCCTGCTCCATCCGGCCAGTCTGGCTGCGATGGGGCTGGGCGTCTGGCTGGGGTACAAGGGGCGGAATTGGCTCCAAACAAATTTGGGAATCGGGGAGGCTGAATCATGAAGATTGTCGTTGTGAAATCGCCCAAGGCGTTCCGGGGGCTCCTGCGGACCCTCTTTGGACTGCGGTAGGGAGTCATAGCGGGCGGACCTTGTACATATAGTTGTGGTACAGCGCGACTGCAAATCGGCCCCCTGGGCCCGTACAAGGAGTGGAACAGCTATGGAACTGGAATTGGAGCGGACCCAGCGCAGCGGCTATGAGACTGTGCTGGAAACCACCGTTACCCACGAGGAAACGATGGAAATGATTGTCCCGGACGCCTGCCCGGACATCCTGCGCATCTGCGACACCGGAGGCGCCGTGTGCCTGCGGAGTAAGGAGGTGCTGGAGGGCCGGGTGGAGGTCCTGGGCAGTGTCAAGGCCTCGGTGCTCTACCTGCCCGACGGAGAGGAGGGAATGCGGAAGCTGGAGGTGCCCATGCCCTTCACCTGCGGGGTGGATGCCGCCGGAGTGACGGGACAGTGTACCGTTGTGGCCATCCCCCGCGTGACGGCGGCGGAAACCCGCAGCCTCAACCCCCGCAAGGTGCTGGTGCGGGTCAATCTTGCGGTGGCCATCCAGGTCTACGCCCCCGTGTTTGGCGGCATTTGCACCGGCGTGCCCAACCCCGAAGAGGCAGGGGTGCAGCAGCTCGTGGAGCGGTATGACAGCTGTGTAACCGCATGTGTACAGGAAAAACCCTTTACGTTTTCTGATGAGATTGTCCTCTCCGGCAGCAAGCCGGAAATGGATGAGCTGCTGCGGCACCGGCTGGCCCTCCAGTGCGGGGAGGCCAAGGTGATTGGAAGCAAGCTGATTTTCAAGGGAGAGGTGCAGCTTCAGGCGCTCTACCGGGCGGAGGGCGGAGCCCTGTGTACTGCGGAGTTCGAGCTTCCGTTCTCCCAGATTATGGAGGTCAACGGGGCGGGGGAGGAATCCACCTGTCAAGTGCAGGTACTTCCCACCAGCAGCGAATGTATCTTGGGAGGCGATGGCCGGACCCTCAGTGTCACCCTGGGCCTGCTGGCCCAGGCGGTGGTACGGGAGGAGCGGAGCCTGGATTTGCTCACCGACGTGTACTCCACCGCCTACGACCTCTCGGTAGAGACGGAGCTCTGCCAAGTGGACCGCCTGCTGGACTGGGGCCGCAAAGAGCAGCTGGTCCGGGAGATTTTAGAGGTGGGTGCGCCCGCGCGGGAGGTCTGCGACGCCTACGCGGACATTGGGACTGTCACCCAGAGCCGGGAGGGGAACCGCCTGACCATTGCCGCCGAGGCCAATGTGACGGTACTCTACCTGTCTGAAGAGGGGAGCCGTACTGCCGTGACCCGGGCGGTTCAGGCTGTGTGCGCCCTGGAGCTGAAGGAGGGGGCGGTGTGCTCCTGCCTGTGTACCTGTCCCGCGCCGGTGTTCGCCACGCCCACCAGCGGAGGAGTGGAGGTCCGCTTTCAGGTAGACTTCCAGTACACCGCCTTAGAGAGCCGGAGTGTGGTGGGGGTGTCCGCCCTGCGTATGGATGAGACGGCCCCTAGAGATACCTCCGCCCAGCCCTCCATTGTGCTGCGGATGGTGGGGGAGCAGGAACGGCTGTGGGACATTGCCAAGGCCTACGCCACCACCCAGCAGGACATTATGCAGGCCAACGACCTGGAGGATGGGACCGTCCCCGGCGGAAAGCTGCTGCTGATTCCGAAGAAGCGATAGGGGAGAGCAACGGGCACGATGTAACCAACATCGTGCCCGTTGCTTGCATAAAAACACCGGGTACCGCTTGAGAACGGTACCCGGTGCATGCGTGTCGCAAAAGGAATGGTCCTTTTATGCCAGATGAGCGATTACCCGGGGAAGAAGAAGCCCCAGGCCAGGAAGCCCAGGCAGGCCACGATGCCGGTGAAGATGAGCACGACCACCAGATAACCCATGATATCCTTGGCCTTCAGACCGGCCACACCCAGGGCGGGCAGGGCCCAGAAGGGCTGAATCATGTTGGTCCACTGGTCGCCCCAGGCAATGGCCATAGCGGCACGGCCGGGCTCCACGCCCAGCTGGGCGGCGGCAGGCATGACAATGGGGCCCTGAACGGCCCACTGACCGCCGCCGGAGGGCACGAAGAAGTTGACGATACCGGCGGACAGGAAGGTGAACACGGGGAAGGTGATTGTGTTGGAGATGCTCACAAAGAACTGAGAAATGACGCCAGCCAGGGAGACGCCCTGCTCATTGGCCACCACCATCATGCCCATGATACCGGCATAGAAGGGGAATTGCAGCAGAATACCGGCAGCGCCTCCGGCGGCCTCTGTAATGGCGTCCACATAGCGGCGCAGGTCGCCGTGAAGCAGCAGGCCCAGGAACAGGAAGATGAAGTTCACGATATTCAGGTTCAGGTTGTTGACGATGCTGAAGAAAGGATTGACCTGTACTTCTGCTTTGAGGCCCTCCACCACTACGGTGTAGAAATAGTAGACGACATAGGCGAAGCCCGCCAGCAGGACGATGACCCACAGAATGCGGCTGTGCTCGATTTTCTCGGCGGGGGTCTCCACAGTGTACTCGGTCTCGGGGGGATCCACCAGCAGGGCGGGGTCCACGCAGATGGTATGATACTCGTCGGGGTGCATGGCGTACTCTACCAGGGGCATGGCCACCAGGATCACCAGGCACATCACCAGGTTCATGGGGTGGAAGATGGTCAGCATGGTACCGGCCTGATAGGTAGTTTCGCCGATGGTGTAGCCCTGGCCCAGGGTCAGGGGAATGGAGCCGGACAGACCGGCGTGCCACACCACGAAGCCCGAATAGGCGGCGGCAATCAGCAGGCGGTAGTCTACAGTGGGCACCCGGCGGGCCACGGCCTTAGCCAGCAGAGCGCCGGCGATGAGGCCAAAGCCCCAGTTGAGCCAGCAGCAGACGGTGGACACGAAGGCGGTGACGAAAATGGCGCTGAAGTTGTTTTTGGCCAGACCGGCCACGGCATTCAGCGCCCGCTTGAACACGGGGGCGGAGGCCATAGCGGAGCCCAGCACCAGCACGAGGGCCATCTGCATGGAGAAGGCCAGCAGGTTCCAGAAGCCCTTGCTGTTGCCCCAGGCGTCCAGGATAGCCACGGGGCCCATGCTGGTGGCGAACATGGCGGCAATGTATACCACGATGCTCAGGATGATGGCGAACAGGAACGGGTCCGGCAGCCACCGGTTGACTACGTTCACGCAGCCGTTGGTAAATTTTTTGAACAAAATGTTTCCCTCCTTTTTGCTCTTGCGTCCGGGATACGCCGGACAGGAAAACGACACACACAGAAATTATAAGAGTCTCAGCCGGATTTGTCAATCTTTTTCCATAGCAGTCCAGTAGAATTTTCGCGGAACCACCCATTTGCCTTGGGTACATTGGTCCATCCATCCTCCGGTTGCTGGTATAATCCACGGCTTATCCCCATAGGTATGTAGAGAAACAGACCGGCCCGCAGGGCCAAAGGAGGAATTGCATTGGAACAGCAAAGCATTTATGAGGACATCGCCCTGCGTACCGAGGGGGATATCTATATCGGCGTTGTGGGCCCGGTACGGACGGGGAAATCCACCTTTATCAAGCGCTTTATGGAGACGATGGTGATTCCCAACATCGACAACGTGTACCGCCGGGAGCGGGCCAGGGATGAGCTGCCTCAGAGCGGCTCTGGCCGGACCATCATGACCGCCGAGCCTAAGTTCGTCCCCGAGGAGGCGGTGGAGGTCACCATGGAAAACGGGGCGGTGTTCTCGGTGCGGCTGATTGACTGCGTGGGGTACCTGATTCCCGGCGCGGTGGGGGCTATGGAGGACGACAATCCCCGCATGGTCACAACCCCTTGGTTTGACTACGAGATTCCCATGACGGAGGCCGCCGAAATCGGCACCCGAAAGGTCATTGCGGAGCATTCCACCATCGGCATTGTGGTCACCACCGACGGTACCATCACGGACATTCCGCGGGAGGACTACCTGGAAGCGGAGGAGCGGGTGATTTCCGAGCTCAAGGAGCTGGGGAAGCCCTTTTTGGTGGTGGTCAACTCGGCCTACCCCGGCTCGGAGCGGGCCCAGGCCATTCGGGCGGACATTGCCGCCCGGTATGACGTGACGGCGGTGTGTGCCGACTGCCTGGAGCTGGATGAGCGGGCCGTGTCGGAGATTATCCGGGGTGTGCTGTACGAGTTTCCGGTGAAGGAGCTGGACCTGTTCCTTCCCCCCTGGGTGGACGCGCTGCCCTACGACCACCCCATCAAGAGCGGCCTGTACAGCGCCATTCGGGAGGGCTGCGGGGGGATGCACCGCATTCGGGACGTGGAAACGGCCATCGGGGCCATTGGGGCCTGCGAGACGGTGAGCCATGCGCAGATTACCTCCATCAGTCTGGGGTCCGGGCTGGCCGCCGGGCGGCTGGAGCTGCCCCGAAGCCTGTTTTACGATACCCTCTCCCAGCAGTCGGGCTTTGCCGTCCACGACGACGGGGACTTGCTGGGCCTCTTGTCCGAGCTGGCCTTGGTGAAGTGCGAGTATGACAAGGTGGCCGGGGCGCTGGATGAGGTCAAGAATACCGGATATGGCATTGTAGTGCCCAGCACCGACGAGCTGGTGCTGGAGGAGCCGGAGATTGTCAAGCAGGGGGGCCGCTACGGCGTGCGGCTCAAGGCCAGCGCACCTTCTATCCATATTATATGGAACAAAAAGAAGTTTAGAACTGAAAAGCCCGCAGAAGGAGCGGACCTTTCTGGTGACCTGGACTGTGGTGATATGACGGCAGGGAAGAGGCGGTACCTTCCGATGGAGGGTGCCGCCTCTGCTTATGCGTTACTGCGCATAGCGGGGGAGAGACAAGCATATGGTTGATATGTAGGAGTGATAGGATGACGGTACAGACACAGGGATCACTGAAGAGTGAGATCATGCTTCAGGTGAACGAACGGCTGTACATAAGAGGACTGATTAGTCGGGAGGCGTACGAGCAAGCCAAGATCAAAATCGTAAAAAATGAGCGGGGATAGCTCCCGCTCATTTTTTGCTTTCTGGATAGTGCCGTCAATAAAACAACTGGTATATCGGCTTGACTCAATATAAAAATTATGATAAAATATCGATATATTAGTTGAGGAGGGAATTATGATGCCGCATATCAGACCGAGCTCCGATTTACGCAATAAGTATAATGAAATTTCTGAATTTTGCCATCAGTATGGTGAACCGGTGTATATCACAAAAAATGGTACCGGTGATTTAGCTGTTATGAGTATTGAAACTTACGAGTATCTTATTGGAAAATTTGAGCTCTGTGCGCTGTTGGAAAAAGGAATGAAGGATATCCGTCTTGGGCGCACAATTCCAGCTAGGGACGCTATCTCTGAAATTAGGAAAGAGCTGAAAGATGAAACATTATAAGGTAATTTTATCTCTGGAGGCAAAAGCAGATATCCGGGAGATTGTACGCTATATTGCAAAAGAGCTGTGTGAACCGGTAACGGCAGAACACATGCTTGACCGCATTGACAAGGCAATTACCTCTTTGGAGACCATGCCGGAAAAATACGCTCTGGTTTTTGATGAATACCTTGCCTCTCGCGGAATCCGTATGCTGACCGTCCAGAAATATTTGATTTTCTACACTGTGGACCACAGCAAAAATGAGGTTTACATTTCCAGGGTCCTATATGGAAAGCGTAACTGGATCACCCTACTGACAGGAGAAATTGGTGGCGGTACCCATATAGCACGAACCTCAAAACCAAGTGACAAATAAGAAACAATCCCGGACAAAGAGCGTTCTCTGCTCCGGGATTGTTTCTTCATATCTGTTTGTAGAGGATTCTGTGGGCAAGGTAAGGAAAACCAAAAAGGCAGTGAAGTAATCAGATGAAGTGGGTACCATGCCTCTCTTGTATGTTGAGATTAACTAGAGGCCTTGTAAATCTCTGACTTTCTGGTGAGAATTTTTTGCATCGCTGCCTCATACATCTCTCTTGAAATCAGCCCCCTAGAGAATAGACGCTGATTGATTTGCAGCTTGACTTCTTCCTTTAGTAAGATAGTCGAAGTTTCGTTGGTAACTGTCATTTATTATCACTCCTGCTTTCAACGTTATTGATACGTTGATGAGCAGATAAAAAACAAATTGCGTTTGTGGGGCAGAGAATCCTACGGGATTAATAAAGGAAAGGGGACGTAAGGAGGAAATGTGCGGAATATCCACCAGTCTATCAATGGGGTATTCTGGATTATACAGACCTGAGCGCCCTGGTTTGATTTGCCGGAGGCATATGTCGATGGCATCCTGGTAACCATCGGAGGACATCAGGCACAGTCTTTTTTGTCTATATACCTATAAATGAGCAAATTCAGGAATTGACGAAAGCAGTCCGGCAGCGGTGAAGGCC
>CAJUDT010000036.1 GCA_910585415.1 uncultured Flavonifractor sp. | reverse complement strand
TCAGGGTTTTCTTTCGCGTCGGAATCACAAAATTTCGGAACTTGTGAAACAAGTTTTGAAATTTTCCCCAGCTTGGCGGGAAAGTCCGTCAGGACTTTTTCGACAAGCTGGGCTGTGTCCGGGAAATGCTGCCGGACACAGCCGTTTTTTGTGGAATCCTGTCCAGTCCGGCCTGATTTCCCCGGACATATCCCGCTCAGAACAGCCGCTTGCAAATGCGGCCCAGCAGCTCCACCGAGCCCACCCGGTAGCCGCTGACGCCATACCGGGCCAGTCCGTCCCCGCCGCACACCACGCACAGAGGCGGACGGTCCGGGTCCAGGCCCAGGCGGCGGGAGAGGTGCTCCACATCAAAGCCCCAGTCGTCCAGAAGGACCTGCGCCTGGGGCCAGCGCTCCAGCAGGCGGGCCAGGGCGGGATGCCGTACAGCCTCACGGCTGCGCAGGAAGAAGCGGACCTCCACCGGCAGAGCGGACAGGACCCCCTGAGCCTCCAAAAGCTCGTGGAGGACGTGCTCGGTGGGCTCTCCCCCTTCCTCCAGCCAGATGAGCAGGGCGGGCCGTCCCGTGTGGACGGCGTCGGGAATGGCCTCCCCCGACCAGGCCACGGCGGGGACCGGCGGCAAGGGGACCTCAATCAGCAGGTCCTCCAGGGAGAAGGCCCGCAGGCGCATGGGAATGCGTACCTCCGTTCCGGGGGCCAGGGGGAAGGTGTTCCGGGCGGCCAGCTGGTTCCCGTTGGGCAGGCGTACCGCGGTAATGAGCCGGTAAACCCCGGCGGGCAGGGAAAAGACCAGGGTGCGGGCCCGTCCCGCCCAACCTCCGTCGGGCAGGTGCAGGCGGGTCCAGCCGCCGGGGGTCCGGCGGGACAGGCTCCAGTTTTGCCCATAGCGGAAGGAGTCCTCTGCCCCCCGCGTAAGGGTGAGGCGGGCGGATTCCTCCGGCTCCAGGGGCTGGAAGGTCCCATTGTGCCCGAACACCGGCTTGCCGTCCAGCGCCCGCAGATAGGCGGGGATGCCCAGGGCCCGCAGCTGGGCCGTGCAGAGCAGGTCAAAGCTCCTGGAATCGCACCGCCCGGCCTCCAGCGCGGCCAGCGGGGGCCAGGACAGGTTTGCATAAATCCTCCCGGCTTCTTTCTTCACCCGCTGGGCCAGCAGGGGGACCACGGCGCGGGGGCCGGCCAGCACCCGGGCCCGTTCCGACGGGGTCCACATCTCGGACAGAACCTCCCGCCAGGGGGTCAGGGGCTCCAGGCCAATCCTGGGAGAGCACACGCAGTTCCAATAGAGCCGGTCGGGGAGGCCGTCCGGCTGAGGCGGGCGGTGGGAAAGGTGGTCCTCCAGCACGGCGCAGGTCACGTCCCGGAGGTCCTTTTCCGAGAGGGTACACACCAGCGCCTCCCGTTCCTTCCGCTCCGGGCCGCTGAGAAACCGGAAGAGCTCCGCAAAATTTCCCCTGGACTTTTGCAGGAGGCTTTCACAGCTGGGGAGCTGTGCGGCCAGCTCTGGATGATACCGGTCCTTCATCCGCGCCCGCCGGACGCGGGTGCCCGAGAGCAGAACGGCCATGCGCCGGTGCTTCTCATCCTCGCTCAGGGGAGGCGGGAGGGCCTCCAGCCCCTGGGGGGCGTGAACGTCAAAATCCTCCCAGCCGCCGTCGCAAATATCGGGCGGGGCGAGCTCCAGGGTCTGTGAGCCGCCAGCGCAGTTACATTCGGCCTCCAGCCCGTTCCAACGGGCCTCCACATGGAAGTCCCCCAGGCCCAATTCCGCCGATGCCGTCCCGTCCTCCCCGGTGGCGAGGGTGAGGACGGTGTGATACGCGGCCTCGTTGAGCACCTGGATTTGAACCTGTGCGCCGGGGACGGGACGGCCCGCTTGGAGGACTTGAAGGGTACAGGTGTGGGTCCTGGCGTATCGGGCGGTCTGATTGTACCAGCAGACCGCCCCCTCCTGCTCCAGCAGAGGCCCGTGCAGGGGGGAGCTCCCCCGGCCAAAGGTCCGGGAGTGGACCAGCAGGGCCCGTCCGGCGGCGGCGTTGAACCACCCCCGGTCCAGCACGGGCTCCGGCTCGCAGGCCCCTAAAAACCGCCAGCGCCCTCCGCACAGGGCCTCCACCCAGGCGTGATTGTCGTCGCAGTGGGCCCAGCGGGGGGAGTACACCTGCCGGGCGGCGATGCCCACGCTCCGCAGGGCGGCGGTGAGAAAGGCCGATTCCTCCCCGCACCGGCCGCTGCCGCTGCGAAAGACGGTCAAAGGGGAGGCGGTGCGGTCGTCCTGGAGCTCATAGGAGGCCCACCGGTGGCACCAGCGGTTGACGGCCAGTACGGCGTCCTCCACGGATAACCCCTCCACCAGAGGCCAGAGCTGGGAGAAAAAGAGGGCGCGGTGGTCGGACAGGTCCTCGTCATTGACCCGGGGGCAGAGAACGTAGTGGTAAAAGAGCTCTTCCTCCAGCTCCGCGCACCAGGGGAAGCGCGCCCGGACCATACACGCGTGCCGGGCGCAGGAGAGAAAGTAGGAAAGCGGGTAGGTGTCCAAATCGCTCAGGGGCAGATGGTCCCGTAAAAATTCCATCGCTCCGGACAGGGGCGGGGCGAGCTGTGATAAATCCCAATGGGGCATGACGCCACCTCCAGACCGCCCCGGTCCGGGGCGGAAGATATATAAGGTATTATACGAAACTGCCGGAAAAATGCAAGGATAATTCCAGTCCTCTCTTCACATGAGGGCTTGAAGCGTCCGAAAACCCATGGTATAATAGCCGGAAAGCGGCGGCGGCGAACAAGCCGCCGGCAGGAAAGAGAGGGAAGCGCGATGAAAAAGGTGCTTTTGGAGGTCTGCTGCGGCAGCGCGGACGACGTAATCGAGGCCCACAGGGGGGGCGCGGACCGGGTGGAGCTCAACGGCGACCTGTTCCACGGGGGATTGACCCCCACGGTTGGCTCGTTGCTTGTGGCCAAGCGGGAGACGGGAATGGAGATTATGACCATGGTACGCCCCCGTGAAGGGGGCTTCTGCTATACGGAAGGGGAGTTTGCCGTTGCGGTGGAGGACGCCAAGGCCCTCCTGGCCCACGGGGCCGACGGTCTGGTGTTCGGCTTCCTCCACCAGGACGGGAGCCTGGACCTGGAGCGCACCCGCATTTTGACCGAGCTGGCCCGCTCGGCGGGGAAGGCCGCGGTGTTTCACCGGGCCATCGACGTGGCGCCCGACTGGCGGGAGGCCCTGGACGCCCTGGCGGAGCTGGGGATTACCCGCGTACTCACCAGCGGACAGGCCCCCGACGTGTCCCAGGCTACGAACACCATCCGGGAGATGATTGCCTACGCCAACGGGCGCCTTCAGATTCTCCCCGGCGCGGGCATTACCGCGCGGAACATGGACCGGGTCATTGCCGAGAGCGGCTGTGAGCAGATTCATCTGGCCGCCCATAAGGTGCAGTACGATACCTCGGTCAACAACAACCGCTCCATTTTCTATGGCGGCTGTCTCTACCCCCCGGAAGACCGGTACAGTGTCACGGACCGGGAGTACATCGGCCAGCTCACGGCCCGCCTCAAGGGAGCGCAGGCATGAATTTCCGGCTGGTTCCCATGGACCGCTCCCACCTGCCCCAGGTGCTGGCCATCGAGCGGGCCAGCTTTGCCCACCCCTGGACGGAGGAGCAGCTGGTGGAGGACCTGTACAACGACCTGATTTCCCTGGTGGCGGCGGAGGGGGAGGACGGCACGGTGCTGGGCTATGGGGAGGTACGGGCCATTCTGGACGAGGGGACCTTGGAAAAAATCGCCGTGGCCCCCGCCTTCCGCCGGCAGGGGGTGGCGGAGGCCATTTTGGGGGCCTATCTCCGCTTCGGCGCGGCCCATTTGGCATTCCTGACCCTGGAGGTCCGGGCAGGCAACGCCCCCGCCGTCGCCCTGTATGAAAAGATGGGGTTCCAGACGGTGGGGCGGAGGAAAAATTACTACCGGGAGCTCCACGAGGACGCCCTGCTGATGACGGTGGAATTTTCCGCTCCCGGCGAGACTGAGGAAAAGAGCTGACGCCCATTGAATATTTTAGCTGTGGAGTCCTCCTGTGACGAAACCGCCGTGGCGGTGGTGAGAGACGGGCGGACGGTTCTGGCCGACGCCATCGCCTCCCAGGCGGACATGCACGCCATCTATGGCGGCGTGGTGCCGGAGATTGCCTCCCGCAAGCACATTGAGGCCATCGCGGGCCTCTCGGACCAGGCCCTGGTCCAGGCGGGCGTCTCCAGGGGGGACATTGACGCGGTGGCCGTCACCTACGCGCCGGGGCTCATCGGGGCGGTGCTGGTGGGGGTGAACTTCGCCAAAGCCGCCGCCTTTGCCCTGGACGTGCCCTTGGTGCCCGTCCACCATGTCCGGGGGCATATCGCCGCCAATTATATCGCCCATCCGGAGCTGGAGCCCCCCTTTGTATGCCTGTGCGTGTCGGGGGGGAATACCCTCATTGTGGACGTGCGGGGGTACACCGACATGGAGATTATGGGGGCCACCCGGGACGACGCCGCCGGGGAGTGCTTCGACAAAGCCGCCCGTGTGCTGGGCATCGGCTACCCCGGCGGGGCCCCCATGGACCGCCTGTCCCAGGGGGGAGACGACCGGCGCTACCCCCTGCCCCGGGCCCATGTGGAGGGCGCGCCGCTGGATATGTCCTTTTCGGGCCTGAAAACGGCGGTGGTCAATCTGGTCCACAACGCCAAGCAAAAGGGGGAGGAGCTGGACCTGTCCGGCCTCGCGGCCTCCTTTGCCGCCGCCGTCAGCGATACCCTGGTCCCCCGGACCATGGAGGCGGCCCGGCGCAGAGGATATGGCAAGGTGGCCGTGGCCGGAGGCGTAGCCGCCAACCGCCGCATTCGGGCGGACCTGGAGCGGGCCTGCCGGCAGTCCGGCGATAAGCTCTACCTGCCCCCCCTGTCCCTGTGCGGGGACAACGGGGCCATGATTGGCTGTCAGGGCTACTACGAGTATCTGGCAGGCGTCCGGGCGGAGATGGATTTGAACGCCTACGCCAACCGGGAGATTGGCCGGGGCGGACCGTGAGCGCCGGACAAAACACAGATTGGGGGGCTCTGCCGCCCAGAGGAAAAGGAGGAACCAGACAATGAGCCAGTCCAACACATGCTGCTGCGGGTGCGGCGGGCAGGAGCCCTTTGCCGCCCTGGCCCCCGTATTGGAGGAATACGGAGGCGTACCGGGCAGCTTGATTACCATCCTGCAAAAGGCCCAGGACCTCTATGGCTATCTGTCCGAAGAGGTCATACGCCACATCGCCCAGGCCACGGGCACCCAGCCCGCCAAGGTCTACGGCGTGGCGACCTTTTATACACAGTTCCGGCTCAAGCCGGTGGGAAAACATCTGATTCTGCTCTGTAAGGGCACCGCCTGTCACGTCAACGGGGCGGACGCGGTGGAGGAGGCCATCACCGAGGAGCTGGGTATCCGCGACGGAGAGACCACCGGCGACGGCCAGTTCACCCTGAACAACGTGGCCTGTCTGGGGTGCTGTTCCCTGGCGCCGGTGATGATGGTCCGCACCGGGGACGGAGAAGAGACCTATGGGAATCTCACCCGCGACAGGGTCAAGGCCATTCTGCGGGACATCCAGGCGGAGGAGGGAGCAAAAGCATGAGAGTGGTAGTAGGACAGGGCAGCTGCGGCGTGGCCACCGGGGCCCGCAAGACCGCCGGCGCGCTGGCACAGCTGCTCCAGGAGAAGGGTCTCGCTGTTCCTGTGGAGCTCACCGGCTGCGTGGGGGCCTGCTATCTGGAGCCCATCGTGGACGTGTACGGGGACGACGGGGCCCTTCAGGCCCGGTATGTGAAGGTCCAGCCGGACAAGGCGGCGGAGCTTGTGGAGCGCCACCTGATGGGGGGCACGGTGGTGGAGGAATGGACCATCGCCCCGGAGGACGCCCGCTTTCTGGAGGGACAGACCCGCATTGTCCTGCGCAGCTGCGGGGTCATCGACCCGGAGCGCGTGGAGGATTACATCGCCGCCGGGGGCTATGAGGCGGCGCGGAAGGCCCTCACCTCCATGACGCCGGAGCAGGTCATTGAGGAAATCAAAATCTCCGGTCTGCGGGGCCGGGGGGGCGCGGGCTTCCCCACCTGGTTCAAGTGGAACGCCGCCCGCCAGAGCCCGGCGGAGCAGAAGTACATCGTGTGCAACGCCGACGAGGGGGACCCCGGCGCGTTCATGGACCGCTCCGTGCTGGAGGGGGACCCCCACAGTGTTTTGGAGGGAATGCTCATCGGCGGATACGCCATCGGGGCCAGCCAGGGGGTCATTTACGTCCGGGCCGAGTACCCCCTCGCCATCAAACGCCTGGAAATCGCCATGAAGCAGGCCCGTGAGCGGGGCTTTTTGGGCAAAGCGCTCTTCGGCACCGGGTTTTCCTTCGATATCCGCATCAAGGCGGGGGCGGGGGCCTTCGTGTGCGGCGAGGAAACCGCGCTGATTGCCTCCCTGGAGGGGGAGCGGGGAATGCCCCGCCTGAAGCCCCCCTTCCCCGCCGCAAAGGGCTTTTGGCAAATGCCCACCAACATCAACAACGTGGAGACTTTCGCCAATGTGCCCTGGATTCTCCGCCAGGGGGGCGCGGCCTTCGCGGCCATCGGCACCGAGAAGAGCACCGGGACCAAGGTCTTTGCCCTGGCGGGCAAGATTCAAAAGGGCGGTCTGGTGGAGGTCCCCATGGGCCTGCCCATTCGGGACATCATTTTCAACATCGGCGGGGGCATCAAAAACGGCAAGCAGTTCAAGGCCGTTCAGATGGGCGGGCCCTCCGGCGGGTGCATCCCGGCGGAGCTGGCGGATACCACCGTGGACTATGAGTCCATCCCCAAGACCGGGGCTATCGTGGGCTCCGGCGGCATGATCGTCATGGACGAGGACACCTGTATGGTGGATATGGCCCGGTTTTTCCTGGAGTTCACCCGAAAGGAGTCCTGCGGCAAGTGCAATTACTGCCGGGTGGGCACCAAGCGGATGCTGGAGATTCTGGAGCGCATCACCCAGGGCGAGGGAAAGGACGGGGATATTGAGCTGTTGGAGGAGCTGGCGGAGAAAATCAAGGACGGCTCCCTCTGCGGCCTGGGCCAGACGGCCCCCAACCCGGTGCTCACAACTCTGCGGTATTTCCGCAAGGAGTACGAGGACCACATTTACCGCAAGAAATGCACCGCCCACGCCTGCAAGGCCCTGGTGCGCTATGAGATAACCGACGCGTGCAGGGGCTGTACCCTCTGCGCCAAGCAGTGTCCGGTAGGGGCCATCACGGGGGGCGTCAAGGAGCGCCACAGCATCGACCAGGACAAGTGCATCAAGTGCGGCAAGTGTATGGATTCCTGCAAGTTCGCCGCCATTTGGAAGGATTGAGAGGTGGGAAGGACCATGAAGCAATACAGACTGAACATCGACGGACGGGAACTGCTGGCCCTGCCCGGCCAGACCATTCTGGAGGCGGCGCGGGACAACGGCATCTCCATTCCCACCCTCTGCTATGACGAGCGCACCGCCGTCTATGGGGGCTGCGGCCTGTGCGTGGTGGAGGTGGAGGGCAGTCCCAAGCTGGTCAAGGCCTGCGCCACGGAAATCACCCCCGGCATGGTGGTACATACCAACACACCGCGGGTGCGGGAGTCCCGGAAAACCAACCTGGAGCTGCTCCTGTCCAACCACGTGGGGGACTGCCGCCCGCCCTGCGCCCTGAGCTGTCCGGCGGGCACCGACTGTCAGGGCTATGTGGGCCTGGTGGCCAACGGGCGCTTTGACGAGGCGTTGCGGCTCATCAAGGAGCGCATCCCCCTGCCGGGGTGCATCGGCCGGGTGTGCCCCCACCCCTGCGAGGACCACTGCCGCCGGGGTCTGGTGGAGGAGCCTATCTCCATCGCCTGGATTAAGCGCTTTGCCGCCGACTGGGACCAGTCCGGGGAGGACCCGTACTTGCCCCCCATCGCGCCGGATACCGGAAAATCGGTGGCAATCATCGGCGGCGGGCCCTACGGCCTGTCGGCGGCCTATTTCCTCCGCCAGAAGGGCCACGGGGTGACCATTTTTGAGGCCATGCCCAAGCTGGGCGGTATGCTCCGGTATGGCATTCCCGAATACCGCCTGCCCAAGGCGGTGCTGGACGAGGAAATTGACACCATTGCCCGCATGGGGGTAAAAATGGTCCCCAACACCCGGGTGGGGATGGACATTACATTGGAAGCCCTGCGGGAGAAGTACGACGCGGTCCTGCTGGGCATCGGCGCATGGGAGTCCACCGGCACCGGCTGTACCGGCGAGGACCTGCCCGGCGTGCTGGGGGGCATTGACTTCCTCCGTCAGGTGGTGCGCAATGAGCCCGTTGTCCTGGGGGAGCGGGTGGCCGTGGTGGGCGGCGGCAACACCGCCATGGACGCCTGCCGCACCGCCGTGCGCCTGGGGGCCAAGGAGGTTTATAACATCTACCGCCGCACCCGGGAGGAAATGCCCGCCGACGCGGTGGAAATCGACGAGGCCCTGGAGGAAGGGGTTATCTTCAAAAACCTCACCAACCCCCTGGAAATGCGGGCCGGGCCCGATGGTCAGGTCTGTGAGGTGGAGCTTCAGATTATGGAGCTGGGAGAGCCCGATGAGAGCGGACGGCGCTCCCCCAAGCCGGTCCCCGGCAAGACGGAAATCCTGCCGGTGGATACGGTGATTCTGGCCATCGGCCAGAAGGTGGACACCACTGATCTGGACGGCCTGCGGCTCACCCGGAAGGGGGGCATCCTGTACGACAAGGCCACCTTCCGCACCAATCTGCCCGGCGTGTTCTGCGGCGGCGACTGCGGTAACGACAAGATTTCCATCGCCGTGGAGTCCATCGGCGACGCGCAAAAGGGCAGCGCGGTGGTGGACGCCTATCTTCGGGGGGAGGACATCCCCTATGAGAAGCCCTACGTGGTGGAGCGGCACGACATCACCGAGGAAACCTTCGAGGACCGGGAGCGCCGGTGCCGCCCCAAAATGGAGCACCTCTCCCCGGAGGAGCGGAGGGACAATTTCTCCGAGGTGGTGGCGGGCTTCACCCCGGAGCAGGCCATAGCCGACGCCCAGCGCTGCCTGGAGTGCGGCTGTCACGACTACTTTGACTGTAAGCTGGTCCACTACGCCAACCAGTACCAGGTCCAGCCCGACCGGCTGGCCGGGGAAATCAACCGCATCCAGACGGAGGACGACCACCCCTTCATCCTCCGGGACCCCAACAAGTGCATTCTGTGCGGCCTGTGCGTACGGGTGTGCGACGAGGTCATGGGCGTGGGGGCCCTGGGGCTGGTCCGCCGGGGCTTTGATACGGTGGTCAAGCCCGCCCTGGAGGGCTCCCTGACCAGCGCCGGGTGCATCTCCTGCGGCCAGTGCGTCAGTGTGTGCCCCACCGGGGCCCTGGGGGAGCGGCTCTCCCTGCCGAAGAGCGTACCCCTGAAAACCCAGGCCGTGGAGACGACCTGTTCCTTCTGCGCCCTGGGGTGCTCCATGAAGCTGGAGACTGGGGCGGGCCTTCTGGTCCGGGCCACCCCCGACCAGAAGGGCCCGGTCAATCAGGGCCTGCTGTGCGCACGGGGGCGGTTCGGCTTCGACTGTGCCCAGCTGGAGGGGCGCCTGACCGCCCCCCTGGTGCGGCGGAACGGCCAGCTGGAGGAGACGGACTATCATGAGGCCGCTGTCCGTACCGCCAAGGGCCTGGAGGCCGCGGCCTTCCGCCACGGCAGAGAGGCGGTGGCGGTGGCCGTCTCCCCCCGTCTGACCAACGAGGAGGCCTTTGCGGTCAAGACGTTGGCGGATTCCATAGGGGCCCGGCTTCTGAGCTTCGACCACCGGGAAAACGGCCTTGCCCGGGTGCTGGGGAAGGACCGTTCCCCCAATACCATTGATGAGCTCCTGTCCACAGAGGTGATTCTGACCGTGGGCTTCAACGCCTGGGGCTCGGTCCTGCGGGCCAAGCTCAAGCAGGCGGCGGAGAACGGGGCGCGGATTGTGGCGATTGCCCCCCAGGGCATGGAGCAGAAGGCCCCCTTCCTGTACCAGACCATAGAGGTTTCCAATGACCTCTCCTTCCTGAAGGAGCTGGCCAAGGCCCTGCTGGACCAGGGCAGGACGGTTGCCGCCGAGGGCTTTGACGCGTTCGCCGAAAGCCTGGCGGAGGTGGTCCCCGGCCCGGAGGCCCGGGAACTTGCCGCTCTGTACGCCGGAGCCAGAAAGGCGATGCTTCTCTTCCAGCAAAACGTCCTGTCTGTGGAGGCCGCCGCTCTGCTGGGCGAGCTTGCCGCCCTGTCCGGGCACCTGGGCGCTCCGCGGGACGGTATCCTGGTCCTCAAGGCCCGGAGCAACAGTCAGGGCCTCAGCGATTTGGGCATCCAGGCCGGAGGAGAGGCCATGGAGGGGGTCAAGGCCCTGCTGTCCTTCGGCGAGAACCCCGCGCCCCAGTACCTGGAGGGCCTGGAGTTCCTGGCGGTGTGCGACACCCACTGCTCCGACGCGGCCCAGAAGGCCGATGTGGTGCTCCCGGGAACCGGCTTTGCCTGTGCTCTGGGCACGTACACCAACACCGAGGGCCGGGTACAGGCCGTCCGGCCCGCAGTAGAAGCCCCCGTACCTGTGACAAACTGGCAGGTAGCCGCGATGCTGGGGG
The DNA here is from genome assembly GCA_910585415.1 of uncultured Flavonifractor sp. Taxonomy (GTDB): domain Bacteria; phylum Bacillota; class Clostridia; order Oscillospirales; family Oscillospiraceae; genus CANAAV01. The sequence continues at coordinate 10,397 of CAJUDT010000036.1, read as the reverse complement.
AGGTCTGTGAGGCCGCGCCCCCCTGGCGGAATGAGGAAGAACTCGCCGCCGCCCTCCGGGAGAAGTGTCCTGCCTTCCGGGCTTCCGCGCCGGAAACCTGCGCCTGCGGGCCCCTGCGCTTTGCCGCCGTCCCGGAGCGCGCCCCCCTGGCGGACCCCCTGCCCTCCGCCGACTACCTGATGAAACAGATGGACAGCCGTCTCGCCTGACCGGCGGACCGTCCAGAGAATAACAGCGAGGCTGCCATACAAAAAGGCAGCCTCGCTGTTTGCTTTGTCGTTGGTTTAATCGGACAGAAGAATCCGGTCGTTGTCCAAATCCTTCCCCGCGCCGGTGCGGAAGCGCTTTAACAGGTCGTCCACCGTCAGCCCCGCCCGTTCCTCGCCGCCGATGTCCAGCACAATCCGGCCGGAATCCATCATCAGGGTGCGGTTGCCCAGCTCCAGGGCCTGGCGCATGTTGTGGGTAATCATCATGGTGGTGAGGCGGTGCTCGGCCACAATCTCACGGGTGAGCCGAAGGACCTTTTCCGCCGCGCTGGGGTCCAGAGCGGCGGTGTGCTCGTCCAGCAGCAGGAGCTTGGGGGGAACCATGGTGGCCATCAGCAGGGCCAGCGACTGCCGCTGCCCCCCGGAGAGCAGGCCCACCGGCTGGCGCATCCGGTCCTCCAGACCGATTTCCAGCAGGGCCAGCTTTTCCCGGAACCGGGCCCGGTCCGCCCGGCTCAGCCGGGAGAACCAGCCGCCGCTCCCCGCCGCCAGGGTGAGGTTTTCCTCAATGGTCATGCCGGGGGCGGTGCCCTTCATGGGGTCCTGAAAGAGCCGCCCAATGGACCGGGCCCGGCGGTACTCCGGGGCAACGGTGATGTCCTGCCCATCCAGGACGATGGAGCCCCGGTCGCTGAGGAAGCTGCCGCCGATGGCGTTGAAGAGGGTGGACTTGCCCGCCCCGTTGGAGCCGATGATGGTCACAAAGTCCCCAGGGTCCAGGTGAAGGGTCAGGTCCGTGAGGGCCCGCTTCTCGTTCACCGTGCCGGGGTTGAAGGTTTTGGAGAGATGGGAGATGGTCAGCATGTCAGGTCCCTCCTTTCCTGGCGGCGAAACGGTGCATGATGCGGCGGCGAACCTCCGGCCAGCGGCTCTTGAGATAGGGCCCCGCGATGGCGAAGATGACAATCACCGAGGACACCAGCTTGAGCAGGAAGGCGGGCATATCAAACCGCAGGGCTATGGCGTATACCAGCCGGAAGAGAAAGGCCCCAAGCACCACGCCCACAGCGCGGGTGAGGATGCTCCCTTTCCCCAGAAAGGCCCGGCCGATGAGCAGGGAGGCCAGGGCAATGGTGACCATTCCCTGTCCCAGGTTGATGTCCACCTGCTTCTGCGCCTGGGCCAGCAGACAGCCGGACAGACCGGTGAAAGCGTTGGCCACACACAGGCCCACGGTGGTGGTAAACATGGGGTTGATGGAGGACGCCCGGACCATTTCCGGGTTGTCCCCGGTGGCCCGGATGGACAGGCCCAGCCGGGTATTCAGGAAGAGCACCAGAAAAGCCACCGTACACACCACGGCAATCAAGGCCGCAAGCAGTGTGGACTGCCCCGCCAGGGGAGTACCCTTCAGGGCGTCCCGGAGGAAGGTGAACACGGTATCGGTCTTATTCATGTTCAGCAGGGAGGAGCCCCCCATGACGGCGATGTTGATGGAGTACAGGGCGGTATTGACGATGATGCCGGACAGGAGACTGTCCACCCCCAGCCGGGTCTGAAGCAGGGCGGTGACAAACCCGGAGCACACCCCCGCCAGCATGGCGGCGGGAATGGAGAGGAAGGGGTGCCCGGCAATGGCCACCACCGCCCCCACAGCGGCCCCCAGGGTAAAACACCCGTCGGTGGACAGGTCGCAGACATTGAGCATGGAGTAGCTCAAAAACAGGGCCAGGACGGTCAGGGAACAGATGAGTCCCAGCTCCAGGGCGGTCTGCCCCAGGGAGAGGACGGCGGTCAGGTTCATGATCGGTAATCTCCTTTCGGAAAACAGCGGCGGCATAGGCGCCGGTACGCAAGGGCAACAGGCCCCGGGAAAACGAGAATATGTGTCAGCTCAAATCGTCAAAGCTCTCGGCGGTGGTGATGGGCTGGACCTTGGTACACAGAGGGGCAAAGGCGGCTTCCACCGTGGCGTAATCCAGACCCAGGGCCGTGCAGGTCTCGGTGTTGACGGTGGCGGTGCCGTTGTCGAAGGTCATGACGGGGGTGGAGGCCGGGTCGGCGCCGTCCAGCAGGATGGTGGAAATCATGTTGGCAGTCTCCACGCCCAGGTTGGCGTAATCCACGCCATACCCCAGGAACGCCCCGTTGAGGGCAAAGGAGTCCGCCCCGGTGTAGTGGGGAATGCCCGCTTCCGTAAAGATTTCGTAGATGGCCAGCTCGGCGGTCATGATGGTGTTGTCGGTGGGGGTAAAGACCGCGTCCACACCGTCGGCGGCCAGGGCCTGGGCGGCAAGCATAACCTCGTCGTTGGTGGTGCCGGTGCGCTCCACATAGGCGATGTGGTTGGCGTCCAGGTATTCCTTGGCGTGGGCGATGGGGGTGGCGGAGGAATCCTGCCCCTGGTCATAGAGCAGGCCGATTGTCTCCGCGTCCGGGTCGGCGGCGAAAATCAGGTTCATGATGGAGTTGGTGTCCAGATAGTCAGAGGTGCCGGTCAGGTTGGCCCCAGGGGCCTCCAGGCTGTCCACCAGACCGGTGCTCACCGGGTCGGACACGGCGGAAAACACCACGGGAATACCGCTGTCCTCCGTCGCGGTCTGCATGGCCATCGCCACAGGGGTGGCCACACCCACCATCAAATCCACCCCGTCGGCCATAAAGTTGGCGATAATCTGATTCATCACCGCGGCGTCCGCGTTGCAGATATCATAAGAGATATCGAAGGATACCCCCCGTTCCTCCCCAATTTCCGCCAGCCGGTCCTGGATGTTGGCGACAATCTGGTTCAGAGAGGCGTCGTCCACATAATTGCAGAGCCCCACCTTGTAGGTCGTTTTAGGGGTACCCCCGCCGTTGGGGGCGGGAGTGCCGGCAACACCGGAGCCGGAGGGGCTCCCGGAGCAGGCGGTCAGAGAGAGGACCAGCGCGGCAGCGGCGGTCAGGGCGGCAAAGGTTTTTCCAGTGTGCAGTTTCATGATGTGTTCCTCCAATTTCAAATTTTACGAGCCCTCCATAACGTCCGCCTGTCCGTCACCGGGCAAACCGCCAAAGGACTGCAACAGGTCCGCAGCGCCATGGAAGTTCTTTTTGCCTACTTTTTCTTACAAGAAAAAGTAGGTGGGGGGCAGATGGAGACGGGCCTTTGCCGGAGGACCGGGGCCGGAGCAAAAAAGCGCTTTTGTCCCATACATGGGACAAAAGCGCTTGCTCCTGCGATACCACCCAAATTGACGTTATAAAACGTCCGCTCGCTTCGCGCACCATCATGCGCGCCCGATGGATAACGGGTGGGGTCCCGTCGGCATCTACTTGGTTGCCCGTTCAAGCCGCCCTCGGAAGTCCATTCGCCGGTTTCGTCAGGCCCCGTTCACACCCTCGGGGGCTCTCTTTGCATCGGAATGGCCGGTTACTTCTCTTCCTCACAGGTTTGTGTGGTTTACTTGTTGCTCTGTATTATACGCAGGTCCTTTGGATTTGTCAACTGTTTTTTTCGAAGGGTTTGCCGCAACGCCCATACGATCCCTGGGCCGCCCCTTCGGGGGCCTCCCTACTTTTTGGGGGCAGCTTCCGGCTTCTTCCGCAGGAAGGAGAACTTGGTTTCGGAGCATACTACTGCAATGAAAATCAGCGCAAAGCCCAGGAACATCAGGGCAGTGGGCTTTTCGTCGGCCCAGAGGATGGAGAAGAGCACGCCAAAGGGGGCCTCCAGGGACAAAAGCACCGCAGCGGTGGCCGGAGCGGTGTATTTTTGCCCGATGTTCTGGAAGAGCAGGGCTCCGCAGGAGGCGAAAATCACCAGATAGGCCAGCCCGAAAATCAGCTCCCCGTTGAACACACCCTCCGCCAGCGGCGGGCGTGTCACCAGCACCCCCAGCCAGGAAAAGACCGCGAAGGAGGCAAATTGCAGCGCCGTCAGGATAAAAATATCCCGGCCCTCGGCGTACTTGTCCACCGCCACAATGTGGGCCGCGAAGAAAAAGCCGCCGATTAAGGTGAGAATGTCCCCCAGGTTAAAGGCGGCGGCGTCCTCGCCGGTGACGGAGACAAGGCCAATGCCCACAATGCACAACAGGGCGGCAAGGACGTTGAAGCGGTCGGGACGGCGCTTGGCAATGACCCAGTAGAGAAAGGGGACAATGACGCAATACACCGCCGTTAAAAAGGCGTTCTTTCCAGGGGTGGTGCGGGCCAGACCGAAGGTCTGGAAGGCGTAGGCCACAAAGAGGCAAAAGCCCATGATGGCGCCGCCGATGAGATACTGCCTGTCCAGCACCTTCCAGCGCTTCCAGAACACCAGGGACAACACCAGAGCGGCAAAGCTGAACCGAATGGCCAGCAGCCAGAAGGTGGGCAGCACATCCACACTGCTCTTCATGACCACAAAGGAGCTGCCCCATATGATAGTGGCCAGGATGATGATGGGGGAGGCGAAGCGTGCCAGCAGCCCGCCTTCGGTTTGTTTTTGTTCAGACATCATACTACCTCTTTCGTTTTTCTCAAATTGTGTTACAATAGGAACAGACTGCAAAACAGGAGGCGGGCGCTTTGGGAAAGCTGACGCGGACGTTTTACAATCGGGATACGCTTACGGTGGCCCGGGAGCTGCTGGGCAAATACGTGGTGCGGCGGCGAGGGGAGCGCTTCCTGTGCGGCCGTATCTGCGAGACGGAGGCCTACATCGGCCGGATGGACAAGGCCTGCCACGCCTACAACTACCGGCGCACCGCCCGGACGGAAACCCTCTTTGCCCCGCCGGGGACAGCCTATATTTATCTGATTTACGGTATGTATCACTGTCTCAACTTCGTCACCGAGGCCGAGGGGGAGCCCTGCGCCGTGCTCATCCGGGGGCTGGAGCCTGCCGGAGACGGGGAGCTTCTGGCCCGGCAGCGGTACGGCAAGGCCCTGGGGGAGCTGAGTCCCTACCAGCGGAAGAACTTTCTCAACGGCCCCGGCAAGCTCTGCCGGGCCCTGGACCTGACCCGCGCCCAGAACGGCCTGGATTTGACGGGAGAGGAGCTCTTCGTCTGGGACGCCGGGGAGCCTGTGCCGCCCTTCCACACGGGAAAACGGGTGGGCATCGACTATGCCGGGGAAGCCGTGGACTTCCCCTGGCGATTCTATGTATGAGAACTGGAGGAACGATTTGTGCTGATATTTGATTTTGACGGGACCCTTGCCGACTCCAACGGGATTTGGGTGGAGGTGGACGATATATTTCTGGCCCGCCGGGGGCTGAAGGCCACCCCGGAATACAACGAGATGATTGGACACTCCATTTTCCCCATCGCCGCCCAGCTGACCCGGGACTATTTCCACTTGGACGAGCGTACAGAGGACATTATGGCGGAGTGGCTCTCCCTGAGCCGGGAGGCCTATGCCGCTCAGGTGTCCCTCAAGCCGGGGGCGGCGGAGTTTTTGGAGAAGTGCGCCCGGGCGGGGGAGGACATGGTTCTCTTCACCGCCTGCGTGCCGGAGCTGTGCCAGACCGCCCTGGACCGGTTCGGCCTGACAAAGCATTTCCAACAGCTGGTCTACGCCCAGGACCTGGGCCTGGAAAAGCGGGACCCCAGGGCTTTTCCCCTGCTGCTGGAGCAGCTGGGGGTCGAGGGGGCCCGGTGCGTCCTCTTTGACGACTCCCCCGCAGCCTGCCGGGCGGCTCAGGCGGCGGGCGTCGCCGCTGTGGGGGTGCACGATTCTTTCTATGCCGCCTACGAGGAGGAAATGCGGACTTTTTGCGACCGGTACATCATGGGCTTTTCTGAGCTGCTGTAAGGATTAGGCCTTTTTCATATACTGCGAGGCCGACTTGAGCATGAGCTTTTTGGTGCCCACACTGTCAAAGGCAATCTCTGCCAGGGCGTCGCCTCCCATAGGGGTCAGCTTGGTAATGAGGCCCTGGCCGAAAGCCTTGTGGACCACGGCGTCCCCCTTACGAAACCCCCAGGTACCGCCGGAGGCCGCTTTTGCGGGGGCCTCCTTCCAGTCGGGGGCGGGAGCGGCTCCGGCCGGGGCGGCGGGGCTGCCGATGGAGTATCCCCGGTCATAGGTCCGCTTGAAGGGCGTGCGGCGGCGGCTCTCATAGCCCTGGGTACCGGCCTCTCCGCCGGAGGACCAGCGGCGGCTGTAGCCGGACTGCTCCACGAACTCCGGGGGGATTTCCCCCAGGAACCGGGAGGGCCGGTTGGCGTTGGTGTGGCCGAAGAGCATCCGCTGAGAGGCGCAGGTCATGTGCAGCCGCTCCTTGGCGCGGGTCATGGCCACGTAGCACAGGCGGCGCTCTTCCTCCATTTCCTCCGGCTCCCCGATGGAGCGGGTGCCGGGGAAAATACCTTCCTCCGCGCCCACCACAAAGACCACCGGGAACTCCAGCCCCTTGGCCGAGTGCATGGTCATCATCACCACGCAGTCCTCGTTGGGGTCGTGGTTGTCCAAATCGGTGTAGAGGGCGATTTCGTCCAAAAAGCCTGACAGACTGGGTTCCTCCCCGGCGTTTTCCATGTAGCTCTGAATGGAGGACAGCAGCTCGTGGACGTTCTCCAGCCGGGTGCGGTCCTCGATGGTGTTCTTCTGCTCCAACATGACGGCGTAGCCGGTGCGGTGGACCGCTTCCTCATAAAAATCCCCCAGGGGGAGTTCCCCGGCCAGCTGCCGCAGTTCCTCAATGAGTTGGGCAAAGAGCTCCAGCTTGGGCGCGGCCTTCTGGAGCTCCGGCCAGACCCTGGGCTGACGGACCACGTCCCACAGAGAGCGGCCCTCGTCCCGTGCGATGGTCTGGGCCCGCTCCACGGTGGTGGGGCCGATGCCCCGGGGGGGATTGTTGATGATGCGGGTTAGGCGCAAATCGTCGCCGGGGTTGTTGACGACACTGAGATAGGCCAGCATGTCCTTGACCTCCGCCCGGTCAAAGAAGCGGATGCCTCCAATAATGCGGTAGGGCACGCCGTTGCGCTTGAAGGCCTGCTCCAGCTGGTTGGACTGGGCGTTCATGCGGTAGAGAACCGCATGGTCCTTCCACTTCCGTCCGGCGGAGAAGCCCGCCAGGACTTGGGCGGCCACATACTGGGCCTCATCGTGCTCGTTCATGGCGGTGTACTGCTGGACCAAATCGCCTGCGGCCTGGTCGGTCCAGAGCTCCTTGCCCTTGCGGCCCTGGTTGTTGCGGATGACCGCGTTGGAGGCCCCCAGGATGTTCTTGGTGGAGCGGTAATTCTGCTCCAGCCGGATGACCCGCGCCCCCTTGTACTGCTGCTCGAAGGAGAGAATGTTCTCAATGGTGGCCCCCCGGAAGCGGTATATGGACTGGTCGTCGTCGCCCACTACGCAGATGTTCTCAAAGCCCCCCGCCAGGGTGGAGGCCAGCTGGTACTGGAGGTTGTTGGTGTCCTGGTACTCGTCAATGAGCACATAGCGGAATTTCCGCTGATAAAAATTCCGCACGTCCTCAAAATTCTTCAGCAGCCGGACGGTGTGCAGGATGATGTCGTCAAAATCCAGGGCGTTGGCGTCCTTCAGGCGGCGCTCGTACTCCACATAGATTCTGGCGATTTTGGTCAGCCGCAGGTCCCCGTCTTTCTCGCACTGGCGCAGGTAGTCCCGGCCCAGCCGCATGGCGTCCTTGGCCCGGGAGATATACCCCAGAACCGTGCGGGGGGCGAAGGCCTTTTCGTCCAGGTTGAAGTCCCGAACGATGTCCTTGATGACCCGCTCCGAGTCGGCGGAGTCGTAGATGGTAAAAGAGCTGCCAAACCCCAGCCGGTCAATGTCCCGCCGGAGAATGCGCACACAGGCGGAGTGGAAGGTACTGGCCCAGATGTCGTTGGCCTGGGGGCCCAGCATCCGTTCCAGTCGCTCCTTGAGCTCCCCGGCGGCCTTGTTGGTGAAGGTGATGGCCAGGATGGACCAGGGGACGGCGCACTCCAGACGGCACAGGCGCTCCTGCTCCCCCTTGCGGGCGGGGTCGGGGTGCTGAAGGTAGGCCTCCAGAAAGTCCACGTCGGCGGGCGTGACCCAGCCGGGGACCTCGTCGGAGTCGGCCCCCCGGCCATATCGGATTAAATTGGCGATGCGGTGAATGAGCACGGTGGTTTTGCCGCTGCCCGCCCCGGCCAGCAGGAGCAGCGGTCCCTCTGTGGCCAGCGCCGCCTGGCGCTGCTCCGGGTTCAGGGCTTGAAAGTCCAGGGCGATGGCCCCCCGGCGGGCTCTGCAAAAACGCAATTCCTCTTCTCTGTTCAACATAGCGAGCGCTCCTCAGCAATTCAGCAATACGGAAGCCGTCCGTCGAGGACGGCTTAGACTGTCGAAAACCGTTTCGTCCAAAGGATTCGGAGGGAAAGATCGTGTGAAAGAAAACCGTCAGGGTTTTCTTTCCCGTCGGAATCACAAAATTTCGGAACTTGTGTAACAAGTTTTGAAATTTTCCTCAGCTTGGCGGGAAAGTCCGCAGGACTTTTTCGACAAGCTGAGCCGCCCATGGAGGACGGCTCTTGGTGGTGGATTATGTGACTCTATTCTACAGGAAAGTTCTCCAAAGGTCAACCATATAATTTTGCTTTCTCCCGTACCGGCAGGTGCATCTTGCCAGGGGGAATGGGATATGATAAAATAATGCCGTTCCGAAACAGAGAGGAGGCGGAGTGATGCTCTATGACATTGCCGTGGTCGGGGGCGGTCCCGCAGGGCTGTCCGCGGCCATTCAGGGGCGGACCCGTGGGAAATCGGTGGTGGTTATCAGCGGCGATATCCGGGACAACGCCCTGTATAAAGCCCGGCAGGTGGACAACTACCTGGGACTCCCCCAGATGGAGGGGGCCCAAATGCTCGCCCAGTTCCGGGACCACGCCAAGGCCCTGGGGGCGGAGTGGCTGACCGGCCGGGTGCTGAACGTGATGCCCATGGGGGACCGGTTCTTCCTGGGCGTGGGCAGCGACATGGCGGAGGCCCGGTCGGTGGTGCTGGCCACCGGCGTGGTGCAGGCCGCCAAGCTCCCCGGCGAGGCCGAGTACCTGGGCCGGGGGGTGAGCTACTGCGCCACCTGTGACGGGATGCTCTACCGGAACCGCCCGGTGGCGGTGGTGGGCCGGTCGGCCGGCGCCCCCGAGGAGGCCGCGTACCTCCAGCGCATTGGGTGCCAGGTGACCTACGTGGCCGCCAAGAGGCCGGAGGAGCTCCCGCCGGAAATCCCATTTGTAGCGGGGAGCCGGTTGGAAATTGTGGGAGACGGACAGGTCCGCGCCCTGCGGGTGGGAGAGACGGAGGTGCCCTGCGAGGGGGTGTTCCTCCTGCGGCCCACCATGACCCTCACCGACCTGCTGCCCGGTCTGGCGGCGGAGGGAGGCCACATCACCGTGGACCGGGATATGTCCACCAGTGTGCCCGGCGTCTTTGCCGCCGGGGACTGCACCGGCCTGCCCCATCAGGTGTCCAAGGCGGTGGGAGAGGGGCAGGTGGCCGGCCACCGGGCCAGCGAGTACGTGGACCGGCTGAACCGGCAGGGCTCCCAGGATGGATAATATGGAAAGGAAGCGAAGAACATGGCGGTAATTCATCTAAGCAGCGAAGGGTTTGACAAGGCCATCGCCCAGGGGCTGGCGATGGTGGACTTCTGGGCCCCCTGGTGCGGCCCCTGCCGGATGCTGGGGCCGGTGATTGAGGACCTGGCGGGGCAGTACGAGGGCCGGGCCCTGGTGGGCAAGGTCAACACCGACGACGCGCCCGATCTGGCCCGGCGGTTCGGCGTGATGAGCATCCCCTGTGTGATCTTTTTCAAGGACGGACAGGAGATCGACCGCAAGGTGGGGGTCATGCCCCCGGCGAGCTATACCGAGGTGCTGGACGGGAACCTGTGACCCTGTGCAAATAATGGAGAAAGGCCCGGAAACCAGGGGCGTTCCCTGAGCATAGCGCCAAAGATGCCGCCCGCCCCGGAAAAATCCCTTGACAGGTGGGCGGGAACCCGCTATACTCAGGCCATTGGTGAACAAAGGCGTTCCGACCAGAGGGGTTCGGAGCGCCTTTTTTATCACTCCGCCCAGGGGGCATTCGAGAGAAAGGGGATACCCGCAATGATACACACCAAAGAAGACATTATCCGCATGGTTAAGGAGGACGGCATTGAGTTTGTCCGCCTCCAGTTCACCGACATCTTTGGCCAGCTGAAAAACGTGGCCATCACCGCCTCCCAGA
>CAJUDT010000035.1 GCA_910585415.1 uncultured Flavonifractor sp. | reverse complement strand
TGCTCTATATCATCAGCGCCATTCTGGGCCTGTCCGCCGTGGTGCTCACCACCGCCGGGGCGGAGAAGGCCATGCTCCTGCTGCTGGCCCTGTGCGCCGCCGGGGCCGTCTCCGGGCGGATTTTTATGTTCAACAACAGCAAGCGAAACCAGGACCCCCCCAAGCAGGACGGTGAGGAGGAAGCAAAATGAAGCCTGTCCGCGTCATGACCATTTTCGGCACCCGGCCGGAGGCCATCAAAATGGCCCCCCTGGTGGCCGAGCTCCAGGGCCGCTCCACCATGGAGGCCCTCTGCTGCGTCACCGCCCAGCACCGGCAGATGCTGGACTCCGTGCTGGATATGTTCCAGCTCAAGCCCGACTTTGATTTGAACATCATGGAGCCCCGGCAGACCTTGTCCACCATCACCACCAAATGCCTCTTGGGCATGGAAGGGGTGCTGGAGCAGGCCAAACCCGACCTGGTGCTGGTCCACGGGGACACCTCCACCACCTTTGCCGGGGCCCTGGCCGCCTTCTACCACCAAATTGAGGTGGGCCATGTAGAGGCGGGGCTGCGGACCTATGACAAATACTCCCCCTACCCGGAGGAGATGAACCGCAGGCTGGTGGCGAGCATCGCGGGACTGCACTTCTGCCCCACCCCCCGGAATCGGGACAATCTGCGCCGGGAGAACATCACCGACGGGGTGTTCATCACCGGAAACACGGTCATTGACGCCATGTCCTCCACCGTCCGGGCGGGCTACCGCTTTGCCACCCCCCTGCTCAACGAGCTGGACTACCAAAACCGCCGGGTCCTTCTGGTGACCTGCCACCGGCGGGAGAATTATGGGGAACCGATGGCCCACATCATGACCGCCCTGCGGCGGCTGACCGAGGCCTTCCCCGACGTGGAGCTGGTGTACCCCCTCCACCTGTCCCCGGTGGTCCGGGAGGCGGCGGGGCAGTACCTGTCCGGCCACCCCCGCATTCACCTGATTGACCCTCTGGACGTGGCGGAAATGCATAACCTGATGGCCCGGTCCTATCTGGTCATGACCGACTCCGGCGGACTCCAGGAGGAGGCCCCGGCTCTGGGGAGGCCCGTGCTGGTCCTCCGGCGGGAGACGGAGCGCCCGGAGGCCGTGGAGGCGGGCACCGTCCGGCTGGCGGGCACCGACGCGGAAACCATCTGCCGCCTGGGGGCGGAGCTGCTGGAATCCCCGGCGGCCTATGAACAGATGGCCCACGCCGCCAACCCCTACGGGGACGGTCGGGCCTGCCGCCGGATTGCCGACGCCATTGAGTGGCGCTTCGGCCTGCGGGATACCCCGCCGGAGCCCTTCGGGAGCCTGTAGGCAAGCCAGAAGAAGGAGGGGGGAGGATTTTGGAGGGACGCAAACGGAATGTGCTGGTGGTCCTGATTGCTGCGGTCATCGCGGCGGCGGTGCTGTCCAGCTTCGGCCTGGGCCTCTTTGCCCCGGATACGGCCAAAATCGTTCTGCCCACCCCGCCCGCCGCCTCCGGCGGGCCGGAGGACCAGCCGGATATTCAGGAGCACCTGATCCGGGTGGAGGTCACCCCTCAGACCGTTCAAAACGTCATCCGCACCCTGGCCCGGCCGGAGAGCTACTGCCGGACGGTTCTCATTGAGGACATCTGGGGTGAGGGGGACCAGGACCGGGGAGAGACCCGGACACAGGTCTGGGTGGACGGCGGGTGGACCCGGACACGGGCCGCCCTCCCCGGCGGACGGGTCCGCTGGTCCATTGTGGGGGAGGACTCCCTCTGGTTCTGGTACGAGGGCGACGATACGGCCCAGATGTGTCCGGCGGACAGCTCCTCCGCCGACCTGGAGGGCCAGCGCATCCCCACATATGAGGATGTCCTCTCCCTGGACACCGCCTTGATTACCTCCACCGGCTACGTGGAACAGGGGGAGCTCCCCTGCATCTATGTGGAGACCGCCCCGGACCCGCTGGGGTACTGGGAGCGGTACTGGGTATCGGTGGACAGCGGGCTTCTGGTGTGCGCGGAGCTCTCCCTGGGGGACACGGCTGTGTACCGTATGTCCTCCTACGACGTGGAGCGCCCCGTACCCGCCGGGGAGTCCTTCTCCCTGCCCGACGGGCAGGTGCTCCACACCCCCGGAACCCCTAGTCCAGACCCAACACCAGAATCAGACCCAGGGTAATCAGCAATTCCGTATCGTCCCCCTCCAGCAGGAGCAGGAGGACCAGCACCAGAAGCAGCAAATCCCCCGTGTCCCAGCGGTCCAGCTGGAGGCCCTTGAGCAGCTTGGCAATGCCCCCCATCTTGGCGGGCGGGGGCTCCGGGGGCGGCGGGCTGGGGGGCGGCTCCGGCGGAGGGGCGGGCGCTGCCGGGGGCAGCTCCGGCGGGGCCAGGGGCGGGCCGTCGTCCTCGACCACGCGGGTATAGCGGCCCCCGTCGGGTATGTAGCGGTTATACATCCCCTCCCTCCTTTTGGCTGGACTGGAAGAGCTGGAGGGCCCTGTGGATAACCCGGGCCAATCGGGCCAGGCGCAGGGCCTTATCTACCTTGGCCTGCCGCTCCGGCTTGAGATAGGGCTTGAGGGCGTTGAGCAGGGCCGTCTTTTGGTCATCGGGAGCGGAATACTCAGAGAAGAGGGTCACCGCCGCCTGAAGCAATTTTGGGTCCATGCTCCCCAGGGCGGACAGAGGGCTCTCCCCGCCCGTGCCCCCCAGCATCCCCAGCAGGGCGGACCAATCCGGCTGCGCGGGGGCCTCGGACGGCCCGCTTTCCTCTTCGGCGGCGGGGGCGGGCGTTTCGCCGGAGTCCTCCGGGGCGGGGGAAGAAACTCCGTCCTCTCCGGTGAGGGCTTTCGCTATGGACACAATCTGCCCCATCGCCTCCGGGTCCCCGAGAATCGCGTTGAGCCGGTCCTCAAATTCAGCCATCCATCACTCCCCCCTCCCGTTATGCTCTTTGTACATACGGGGTCCTTCCCGCCAAAGCGCGTCAGGCCCCCTTGGGCCTGCGGAGGATTTGCCTCACCGCCCGGCCGGGCCCGCTTTGGCTTTCACCGTCTCCCGGGCAGGAAGCGCCCCCCTTACCGCTTATCCTCGGGCACCGCCTGGTTAATGCGCTGCACCAGCTGGGCCCCCTCCTTGCTCTGCATGACCTGCCGAAGCAGGCCGGTGAGGGCCGAGGGGTCCCCCTTGGCGGCGGAGGCCGCCGCCCCCTTGAGGCCGTCCCCCGCGCTCTGGTTGAGCAGCTGCATCAGCCGCTGGGTGTCCGGGGACTGCATGAGGTTTTTGAGCAGGTCCTTCTGCTTGAGCAATTTTGCGGCCTTGGGGTCCCGCATGAGCTGGTCCAGGTTGGTCTTGGGCTCTGGCATATCCATCAACTCCATCCATATTTATGCGCAAGTCTGCCGCTCCATTCTATGCGGCGCCGGCCGGGAGGTGAACCTGATGAACATTTTGGTATTTTCCGACTCCCACGGCAACACGGCCCGGATGGCCGAGGTGGTCCGCCGGGAGCGGCCCGACCAGATTTTCCACCTGGGGGACGTATCCCGGGACGCCCGCGCCCTGGGCCAGCAGTTCCAGCAGCTCCCCATTGCCTGCGTCTGCGGCAACTGCGACGGGCCCAGCGACCTGCCCGCCCAACGCATCCTCACCCTAGAGGGAAAGCGGGTGCTCCTGTGCCACGGGCACACCTACGGGGTCAAGTCCGGCATGGGCGGGGCCATTGCCGCCGCCCGGGCCCAGGGGGTGGACGCCCTCCTGTTCGGCCACACCCACGAGGCCTTTTGCGATTTGCTGGAGGACCTCTGGGTGATGAACCCCGGCAGCATCGGCAGCCTGCTCTCTCCCACCTACGGAATCATCCGCATAACCGAGGCCGGTATGGTGTGCTATACCGAGGCCTATTGACCATGAAAGGAGGCGCCAATGAGCCAGCTCTCCCGGCGGGGGGCCGTTGACATGACCCTGGGCTCCCCCATGAAACAAATCGTGGCCTTTTCCCTGCCCCTCCTGGCGGGGAACGTGTTCCAGCAGCTCTATAACATGGTGGACTCCATCGTGGTGGGCAATTACGTGGGCTCCTCCGCCCTCACCGCCGTGGGCACCGGGTTCCCGGTGGTCTTTTTGATGGCCTCCCTGTTCATCGGCTTTTCCATGGGCGCTACCGTCATGATTGCCCAATACACCGGCGCCGGGGATCAGGACGCCGCCGCCCGGACGGTGGACACCCTTTACAGCACCCTGCTGCTGCTCATCGTTCCCCTGAGCCTTTTGGGGGTGTTTCTCAGCGGGCCTCTACTCACCCTGATTCGGGTGCCCGCCGAGGCCTATGAGCAGGCAAAGGTGTACTGTATCGTGATTTTCGCCGGAGGCGTGGGCTCCCTGGGGTACAACGTAAACACCGGCATCATGCAGGGCCTGGGGGACAGCAAAACGCCCCTGCTCTTTCTGGCCGTCTCCTGCGTCATTAACATCGTTTTGGATCTGGTCTTTGTGCTGGCCTTTCACCTGGGGGTGTTCGGGGTGGCCCTGGCCACCATCCTTGCCCAGATCTGCTCCTGGATCTTTGGGATTTTTTACATCAACCGGAAATACCCCTTCCTGCACATCCGCTTTCTTCAGGTAAAGCTGGACCGGACCCTGTTGGGGCAGATTGTCCGTCTGGGGGTGCCCTCGGCCATTCAGCAGTGCCAATTTTCCGTGGCAATCCTCATCATGCAGGCCCTGATTAACGGCTTTGGCAACGACTTCGCCGCCGGGTTCAGCGCCGCCAATAAAATCGACACCTTTGTGTTTATGCCCATTCAGTCCTTTTCCACCGCCACCACCACCTTTGTGGGCCAGAACATGGGGGCCGGGCGGATGGACCGGGTCAAGCAGGGCGCCCGCAGCGCCCTGGTGCTCAGTACGGTGGTGTGTATGGTGATTACCGCCGCAGTGATTCCCCTCCGGCGTCCCCTGCTGATGCTCTTCAACCGGGAGAGCGCCGTGCTGGCCGCCGGGGAGGCCTACTTGCTTCGGGTTGTCTCCCCCATGTTCGTGCTGGCCATCATGTTCATTCTCAGCAGTGTCCTCCGGGGCGCGGGGGCCACGATGGTGGCTATGGTGGCCTCGGTCGTCTCCCAGTGGGGGGCGCGGGTGCCCGCCGCCTACCTGCTGGCCCACTTCTTCGGGCCGGAGGAGCTCTACTGGTCCTACCTCATCGGCTGGATTCTGGGCCTTGCCATCTGCCTGGTGGTCTACGTCCGGGGCAATTGGAAAAACATGGGCGTTGTAGAGCGTCGGCCGGAGCTGGAATAATACAGCGGGCTCCATGGGGCGTTTGATTTCAGGAGGGAATCGAGAACTACCGAAACCTAATTGAGACGTGCAATTCAGCTATGATGAAGGACATGCTGTTGCAGCGGCTGCAACATTACATCCGCAACCAGGAATGAGCCGTTCCGATTTCCTGCGTCCACAGGCCGTTTCCATAGACGTGTTCCGGCAGATTATACCGTATCAAAAGGGCAAGGCAGACCAGTAACGGTCCGCCTTGCCCTTGGTCATTGTCCCAGGGTTCAGGAACGCCTAATGCCGGGGATTCCGTCCGGGCCTGCGCTCCTTCTGGAAGCACACGTCGCATAACCTCCCCCGGTGGTGCAGCGGCAGAGCCTTGCCGCAGCGGGTACAGAAGCGGATGTTGGTCCGCAGGCGGTGGAGCAGAATCTCGTTGATTTCCTCGGCCACCCGCTCCCGGCTGCTGTAGAGCCTGTCCTCGTCCACCGGACAGCCGAAGGCCTTGGAGAAGGAGAAATACAGGTCCAGCTTTCGGTAATACAGCTCCAGCTCCGGGAGGGTGGGCGTGTCCTCCGGCTGGCCGGGCTGCTCTACGCGCTCTCCCTGCTGCCAGCGGCGCAGCAGGGCAAAGAAGAGCTCCCGCAATGCGTCGTCCGTCTCGTCAAAGGGGATGTTGGCCGCCCGGAGCTCCTGCTCCTTGGTGAGGGTGAAGCCCAGCTCCCGGAGCTTGGAAATGATGGCGATATACCGGGAGATATCCAACCGCCGGTAGGGCTCCACCGTGGGCAGAGCGTTCCACTGGGTCAGCACCTCCAGCAAGTCGAACTCCACCTGAAGGACCAAATCGGAGAACCCCGCCACCGCGTATTCCAGCGGGGGAATGACCGCCTCCAGCCCGGCCCGAATCAGCTCCAGGTTCTGGGTGGCCCCCACGTAGCCCTTATGGTAGATGCCGTACCGCCCGGCCCGGCCCGCAATCTGGCGGATTTCCTCGGGCCGGAGCTCCCGGCGCTCCACCCCGTCGAATTTCTCCGTCTCCATGAAGATGATTCTCCGTATGGGGAGATTGAGGCCCATGCCGATGGCGTCGGTGGAGACGATATACTCCATCCTCCCCTGAAGAAACCCCTCCATCTGCTTCCGGCGGGTGGCGTAGGGGAGGGCCCCGTAGATGATGGCGGGCTCCTTCCCGTTCTGACGCAGGTCCTCGGCCACACTGAGCACCCCCACCTTGGAGAAGGTAATCAGCGCGTCCCCAGGCTGCACCCGCTGATAGTCCATGGGGCGCTCCATGCACACCAGAGGGGTCTTTCGCCGGTGGACCTCCACCTCATAGCGGTCCCCGCAGCTCTCAATGAGGCGGATGAGCAGCTCTTTGGCCTCCGGGGCGGCGCAGAGGTGGACTTCCGGGGCCAATACCCCCAGAATAGCCCGGGTCCAGGCGTACCCCCGCTGGGGGTCGGCAATGAGCTGGCACTCGTCAATGACGGCCACATCCCAATGGCGCTTCAGGTCCAGCTTTTCCGCCGTGGCGGCGGTGTGGGTGTCCCCCTCCCGGATGTCCTCTTCCTCCCCGGTGGACAGGGAGCACTCCACCCCCGCGTCGATCAGAGTCTCCTGGGCCTCCAGGGCCAGCAGGCGCAGGGGGGCCAGATAAACCCCCGTCTCCGCCCGTATGAGCCGCTGAAAGCCCGCGTAGGTCTTTCCGGTGTTGGTGCCCCCCAGGTGGAGGATAAAGCGGCGGTGCATGGCCCGGGCCTCCGGGTACTCGTCCTTGGGGTTCAGGGCAATCAGCAGAGACAGGCTGGTGCGGATGGCCTGGGGCACATACCACACGGACCAGACCGGGCCCAGGCCCTCCTGCACCAGCTGGGCCGAGGGAAAGCCCTCCGCCCTCAGAAAGCCCTCCAAATCCGCCTCCGGCTGGGCGGAGGCAAAGTCGGACGCCGCCTGCCGGGCGGCCTGGAGCAGCACCTGAGGGTAATGGGCGAGCACGTCTTGGGCCAGGGGGTGTCCGGTGTTCTCCCCCAGCCACCCGCAGCACCGGAGAAATCCCCGAAACACCTCCGGCAGGCGCTTGCTGTCACAGCGGCGCTCCAGGCTCAAAAACTCCCCCAGCCAGGCCGACGCCTGGGGCGTGCGCAGGCCGTAGGCCTTGGCCTTGGCGGGAATGGACGCCAAAAGCCCCCGGTGCCAGTGCTCCGCCAGCCGCCAGGGGGCGGAGTCCTCCCCCATCTCCGCCGCCCAGGCCCGCTCCAGCAGCATACCGGTCCGCCGCATCCCCTGGGTGGGAGCCCTGGTCCGCGCCGCGTCCTCTGCGGTCCGGTGGGCGAACCGGGGGTGCTCCTCCCCCCGGCGCACCTCGTCCCGGTCCCAGACCCGGACCTTTCTGCCGCCGTAGCAGATGACGCGGGGCTTGGGCAGCAGCTCCCGAATCAGGTCGTTGTTCCATCCGCGCTTTTTCAGCTCGGACGCGGACCAGGTCTTTCCCCCTCTGCGGCCAGACATGACGCTCCCCCCTTTTTGATGGATAGTATGCCCCAAAAATCCGGGGCGGAATTTATTCTTCCGGCTTTTTGATGTCCATATCCTTCGGCAGGAGCAGGCTGAGGACGATGGAGACCACAAAGACCACCGCTACCACGTTCTCGGCAAAGACCGAGCGCAGCAGCTCCGGGAACCTGCTCCAGATATCCGCCTCACTGGCGGAGGTGAAGCCGATGCCGACGGACAGGGACAGGGCGGCAATGGTGATATTCCTTTGTGAGAAGCCGCAGGCGGCAATCATCTGCATCCCGGACACCACAATGGAGCCAAACATCATAATCGTACACCCGCCCAGCACCGACTCGGGCAGGGAGGCGAAAAAGTTCCCCACCGGCGGCAGCAGTCCGGCCAGGAGCATACACACCGCCCCGGTCATGATGGTAAACCGGTTGACCACCTTGGTCATGGCCACCAGGCCCACGTTCTGGGAAAAGCTGGTCACCGGGGGACAGCCGAAGAGGCCGGACACCGCCGAGGCGTAGCCGTCGCAGGCCAGAGAACCGGAAATTTCCTCCCCGGTAATCTCCCGCTCCAGCCCGCCGGACACCAGGGCGGAGGTGTCCCCAATCGTCTCCGCCGCCGAGACCAGGAAAATAATGCACACCGGCAAAATGGCCCCCGCGTGGAACTCCGGCACATAAGGCAGCAGCCGGGGCAGGGACACCAGTCCCCCGGACAGCAGGGCGCTCAGGTCCACCTTGCCCATGCAGATGGCGGCAAGATAGCCCACAATCAGGCCCGCCAGAACACTGAGCTGCTTGAGGTAACCCTTGGCCAGGGCGTTCCACACCAGACACACCGCCAGGGTGAGCCCGCCCAGGAGCAGGTTTTCCACCGAGCCAAAATCCTCCGCGTACCCGCCGCCGAAGGAGCGGGCCCCCACGGTGAAGAGGGAGAAGCCGATTGCCGTCACCACCGAGGCGGCTACAATGGGGGTAATAATCTTTCGCCAGTACCGGGCCAGCAGGCCTAGGGTCCCCTCGAAGAGTCCCCCCACCAGCACCGCGCCCACCACCGATGGATAGCCATAATTGGCGGCCACGGTGCTCAGGACCGCTACAAAGGTGAAGCTCACCCCCATGACCACCGGGAGCCTGGAACCGATTTTCCAGACGGGATAGAGCTGAATCAGGGTGGCAATACCCGCCACGAACATGGCGTTTTGCAGGAGAATCGCGATGGAAGCGGTGTCCAGCCCCCCCGCCCCGGCAATGATGGTAATGGGGGCCAGATTGGCCACGAACATGGCCAGGATGTGCTGGAGGCCGAAGGGTATGGCGGCGCCGATGGGCACCCGTCCGTCCAGACGGTAGATGTTGTTGACGCTCACAGACTGCGCCTGCTTGGGCTGCTTCATAATACCTTCCTCTCAATATCCGTTGTTTTTGGGCTTGTGCTTTTGTATGGCTCTATTATACGGGAAATCCTGGAGACAGGGCAAGAGTGAATATCACTCAGGGTGCGGTTTTGCCAGCCACTCCGTAATACCGGCACAGACGCACCGCCGCGTCCAGGGCGTCGGCGGGCTCCACCCACAGGTCGGGGAGATTACCGGTGCCGTCGATGTTGTCTATGGTGTCGTGGAAACTCAGGCCAGTGCCAAAGTAGAGCTCCAGCCCTGTACGGGGGAGATAGATGTGGATGTTGTTGGACACCAGGGAACACCCGCTGGTGGGCCCGCCCAGGAACACGACATTTTCCACCGAGTGCAGACGCTCCACCGCCTCTTCCCCGGCGGAGGCTATGCCCTTGTCCATAAGGACGAGGGTGAGCCCCTCCCGCTCAATCCATTGTCCATCGGCAGACCAGGTTCCCCAAGTTCCCATCTGCTCCTTGGGGTAGGACTGGACCTGAAAACAGCCCAGTTGACTAAACCGGTGGCCTCCCGCATTGCGGGGCCGAACCTGCTGCCCGGTCCAGCCCCAGGCCCAATACATGAAGTAGTTGCTCATGCCGCCCGGATTGAACCGCAAATCAAACACCAGCGGGGACACATCTGCGTACTCCTCGCCGCAGGCGGCGAAGCGGTCCAGCTGGGCCTGTCCCTCCGGCGTTTCGGAATACATCCCTCGGGACACCAGCACGGGGATGCCGTCCTGCTCCCGCTCGGAAAACACGACCCCGTTTTTCCAGTCCTCTATCCCGCCGTATCCGGCCTGTTCCCAGTGAAGGTCATAGCCGCCCAGGGTGCTTGGCAGGTCCGAGCCGTCATGGCTCAGGGCGGCGAACCAGTACACAATAGCCCCATCCGGCCCCACCGTTGGCTTTACATAGGCCAGGTCCAGACCGGCGGTATCGGTGAAATACAGACCGGGGACATAGTACATATACAGTCCCTTGTCATGTATCAGCGACCGGTCCCCAATCTTGAAATGCCCATCCCGGATAACCGGGGAGAGGACGTTGTACAGCAAATCTTGCAGGGTATGTCTGTAAAGGACCCGGCCTTCCAGTGCCAGTTCCTCCAACACCTGGTCCCGCAGGGGCAGGAAAACTTCATCCCCGCCGAAATACTCATACGCCCCATAGGTGGTCCGCAGGAGGGTAAAAAACGTCTCCGCATCCTCTTGCAGCTGCGCAAGGACTGGTTCCTGCTCCAGCTCGCGGGGGGTGGTCAGTACCTCTAGCTCCGCCTGGGTGAAGGTATCGTTCTGCTCCGAAAAATCCGGCGTCCAAGGGGTGATGTCCAACGGCTCCCCGTCCTCAATGACGGCTCTGCGCCGGGCGTTGATTTCCTGTAAAAACCCATCCAGCTCCAGGGACCTCGCCGGGGTGGGCGTGGGGGCCGGAGTCTGTACAGGCGCAGGGGTCGGAACAGGGGACGGCTCCGGCACAGCGGGGGTACACCCCGCCAGCAGCAGCACCGCCAGGACCCCGGCAAACCATCTCTTCCTCATCTCATCGGGCTCCCCTCAGCAGCGAGCGGGCCCGGTCCAGGAGCTTGGTATATACGTAATCCATCTGCCACTCATTGGTGATTTCCAACATCCTCTCCGCGTCCAGCCACGCCACCTGGGTGTTCTCCCCCTCCCGGTTTTGCAGAGGGTCCCCCTCGTCGGCGGTCAGCAGGTAGGATACATTCAAATGCTGGTGGGCACATACGTACTTTCCCCGCTTCACATGCCCCCACACGGGCAGGATGTCCACTGAGGCAATCTCCGTAGACAACGGAAGAATATGGACCGCCCCGGTCTCCTCCCTGGCCTCCCGCAGGGCCACGGAGAGCAGGTCCGTCTCCCCGTCGGCGTGGCCCCCGGTCCAGGCCCACACCCGAAAAATATTGTGGTGGGCCATCAGGACCTTGGAGGCGTCGGCGTTGACCACAAAGCCGGAGCTGGAGATGTGGGCAATCGGATTCTCCCGGCTGAGTATGTCGGGAAACCGGGCGATGTAGTCCAGAATCATGGCCCGGTCCGCCGCCTCCTGGGCGTCCTGGGGCACATAGGCGCGAATGCTGTCGATATACAAAGGCTTGTCCTCCCTGTTGCCGTATCCGGCTGTACCGTACGCCTCTATGATAACACAAGGTCTTGCGCCAGCACAAGGGGGCGTGGTATGATAGCCGTAGCGAAAAGGAGGCCGTCGATATGAACTATAATGAAACCGAACGGCGGGGCCGCAGGCTCATGCTGCTTCTGCTGGGGCTCAACCTGCTCCTGCGGGCCATGCCCGTGGTAAACGTACTCCGCTCCAGCCTGCGCGACACCTACCCGGCCGGGACACTTCCGCTGGTATATGCGGGACTGGCGGTGGGACTGCTCCCCACGGCGGTGGAGCTGTGGGCCCTTTACCGGGGAAGCTGGCCGGCTCTGGCCCTTTTGTGTATTTCGGTGTTCATCGGCGCGGGGGACGTGGTCGGGCTGTTCCAGTTCGGCGGCGCGGCGGCTATGAGCAGCTATGCCATGCTCTCCCTGATGGTCCTTCTGGGCCGGGGGGTCCTGCTGGCGGCTATTTTTCGGCAGGAAGAGGTCAACTGCTGGTGGAACCTCCAGCGGCTCCGCCGGAAGCGCTGGCATCTGGTGCTGGAAATCGTGCTGTATGTGCTGGCTTCAGCGGCCTCGGGCTGGTTTGGACATCTGGCCTGAATCTGCCCTGCTCCATCTGGGTGGAGGCTTTATATGATTTTCAAAATTATATTCAAAGTTTCTATTGATTATTTTACCCAATGTGTGGTATACTATCCTCAGCAAAGGTGGTGTACCAAATGAATCCAATGGAGCGCAATTTATCCGCAGCCCCTCTTGAGGGCGTTCTGTACCGTGCCGCCCAGGCCAAGCCCGCAAAGGTCCGGGAAAAGGACCGGGACCCTTACGACGGCCTGCGGCCCTGGTCGGCCATCACCCACGGACTGGGGGCGGTGCTGGCCCTGGTGGGGACCGTACTGCTGCTGGGCAGGGCCTCCCTGCTGGGGTGCAGCGGGTGGCATCGGATTTCCTTCCTGATTTTCGGCCTGAGCATGGTGGTCCTCTATACCAACAGCACCCTCTATCACTGTCTCAACACCAGTGTCAAGGGCCGCGTCCGCCTGCGCAAGCTGGACCACACCTCGATTTATATCCTGATTGCCGGGACCTACACCCCCATGTGTCTGGTGGTCCTCCGGGAGCAGGGGGCCTGGGGCTGGACCCTTCTGGGCATCGCCTGGGGGGTGGCCCTGCTGGGGCTGATTCTCTGCGTGGCGTGGATTACCTCCCCCCGCTGGGTGACGGCGGGGCTCTATATGGCCATGGGCTGGATGGGCGCGGCGGCGATTGTCCCCATGCTCCAGCGCCTGCCTGTGGCGGGCTTCGCCTGGCTGCTGGCCGGTGGGATTCTCTACACCGTGGGCGGTGTGCTCTACGCCGTCAAGTGGCCCGGACGGAATAATCCCCGCTTTGGCTGTCACGAGATTTTCCATGTGTTCATCCTGGCGGGTACCCTGTGCCACTTCCTGCTGATGTATCAGGTGGTGGCCTATCTGTAAGCAAAAGCATACCGCAGCGGGCGCTTCATTCCCCGCTGCGGTATGTTTTTTTATGCGTTTTTTCCGGCCTTCCTGCGGTAGACCCCGTTTTCCGTCGCAATCAGGTCCATGGGCCTGTCCCAGGGGGCGGCGGGGAGCTGGGCGTTTTTCTGGCACTCGAAGGCTACGGCGATCACAGCCGCGTTGACACAGCCCTTCAAATACCGGTCATAGAACCCCGCTCCCATGCCCATCCGCCGACAGGCTTCGTCAAACGCCGTGCAGGGGCAGACCACCAAATCAAGTTCCTCCGGCGGGATTTCCTCGGACCGCTCCCGGAGGGGTTCCGGAATGCCGTACCGCCCCTCTGTCCAGGCGTCCTCACCGTGGGGCAGCCTAGCGGTCATCTCGGTTCCGCTGACGCACAAAGGATAGGCCACCCGCTTGCCCTGGCTCTTCAAGTATTCCTCCAGGGCCTCCAGCCGGACCTCCCCGTGTATCGCCCGGTACAGAAGCACCGTCTCCGCCCGCTGGAGCTCCGGCAGGGCGGAGACGGTTTCCGCCGCTCGTTGGGACAGGGCCTCCCGTTCCTCCGGCGGCAGGCTCTCCCGGGCCTGAATGCCCCGCCTGCGCACCCAGCTTCGGTAGATGCCGGGAAACGCCTCCCGGATGGCCCCGGCCATATACAGCGAACCAAAGGCCACCACCGGCCCGTCCCCGTACGCCAGAGCCGCCTGAATCCCCTGGGGGATGTCCCCGCAGGCCACGGCGGCGCAGCCCTCGTCCTTCAGCCGTTCCGCCAGCTCTTCGGCGGGCATGGCCCGCCCGTTCTCCGGGGTGACGCACACAAACCGCCGGGCCAGAGGTTTGGCCAGATGGAGCATCGTCCGGTAATCCTTGTCCGCCAGCACGCCGGTGAGAAAGGTCACCCGCTGGCCGGGGAGGTACTCCCGCAGCGCCTCCGTCAAAGCCTGGACACACTGGGGGTTGTGCCCCCCGTCCAGGAGAAACAGCGGGTCCCGGCCCAGCACCTCCATCCGGGCGGGCCAGACGGTCCGGGCCAAGCCCGCTCGCACCGCCTCTTCCCCGATACGCCACCCCCGGCCCCGCAGGACCGAGAGGGTCTCCAGCACCACCGCGCAGTTGTTGCGCTGGTGCCCTCCCAGAAGGGGAATCCGCAGGGTCTTTCCCTTCCACAAAAATTCCTGTCCGTCCAATCCGTGGGACAGGGGCTGGAGCTGGGAAAAATCCGCCGTGTGCAGGGGGACGCCCTGTTTCCGGCAGGTCTCCCGAATCACCCCCATGGCCTCCGGCGGGCCGTCGTAGCAGACGCAGTCACACCCCGGTTTGATAATCCCCGCCTTGGCGGAGGCAATCTCCTCCAGGGTGTTCCCCAGATATTCGGTGTGCTCCAGGCCGATGTTGGCAATGACCGCCGCTTCCGGCGCGTCGATGGCGTTGGTGGAGTCCAGAGCACCCCCCAGCCCCACCTCCAGGACCACAAGCTCACACCCGGCCTCCTGATAGCACAGCATTCCCACGGCGGTGGAAAGCTCGAACTGGCTGGGGTGGTCGTCCATGGCCTCGGCGGCCTCCCGCACCCGCTCCGCGGCGGCGGCAAACACCGCCTCGGACACCGGCGCCCCGTCGATTTGGAACCGCTCCTGGAACGCCTGGAGGTGGGGAGATACATACAGCCCCACCCGGTACCCCGCCGCCCGGAGAACGGAGGACAGCATCGCGCAGATGCTCCCCTTGCCGTTGCTCCCGGCCACATGGACGAATTTCAGCTTCTTCTGCGGATTCCCCAACCGCTCCAGCAGCTCACAGGTCCGCTCCAGCCCCAGCCGGGTGGAGGACCAGGTGTAAGTTTCGATGTAGGCAACGGCCTCCTGCGCGGTCATATCAGCGCTTCTCCTGGGCAAACCACGCCCCAAAGGCCCGGCGGAGCACCTCTGTAAGACTGGGCAGAAGCATACCGAAGGCGATGGCCTTGACCACGCAGATGACCAGCCGCAGGCCCAGGGCCCCCAGGATGAAGCCGGGGAAATAGTAGTCGAACAGCTTACTGTCCACATAGAGGGCCACCGTGTTCAAAACCGTAATGACCAGCTCGGCCGCAACCACCAAGATCACCGTCTCCCGGCGGCTGAGGGAAAACTCCTTCCTCCGGGCCCACGCGCCCACCAGCAGGCCGCAGACCACATAGGGCAGAATCCAAAGCAGGGTGGTGGCCGTCACCCCGTAGCGAACCAGCTGGTAGAGCAGTGTGCCGATTCCCCCGATGAACATCCCGTCCACCGGGCCGAACAGCAGCGCCCCCAGCAGAACCGGCAGACTCTCAAAGGTGAGCTTGATGCTCCCCAAATCCAGGGCCACATAGCCCAGCACCGCGCACATGGCGCACAGCATTGCGTCAATGGTCAGTTGTCTTGTTTTCATCGTCGAAAACTCCTTTCGTGACAGTCACCATGAAAGGAGCCTGCGCTTCTTTCATTGGCAGCGGATGCGGAACCGCACCGCGTACACAGGTACTTCGTCCGGCGGCAACCTCCCATCCGACGGCACTTAACGCGCGGTTCCTACTCTGACAGTTTATGTGGTTGGACCGTCCAGATTCAAACGGACGGCGGCGGCACACCTCCTATCTCATTTCCAATGAACATATCAGCAGGGGCAGGGCCCTATCGGGAACACCCTCATTTCAGGGTCCGCTCCGCCGCCTCCACGACGTGCTTGACCAGCACGGCGGTGGTGACGGCACCCACCCCGCCGGGAACAGGGGTGATGGCGGATACCACTGGCTCCGCCTCGTCAAATTTTACGTCGCCGCAGAGCTTCCCGTCCTTGTCCACGTTGATGCCCACATCCAGGACCACCTGTCCGGGGGACACGTGGGCCGCGCCCAACAGGTTCGCCCGTCCAGCGGCGGCAATGAGGACCTCCGCCCCCCGGCATACGGCGGGCAGGTCCACGGTGCGGGTGTGGCACATGGTCACGGTGGCGTTTTCCGCCTGGAGCAGCATGGACACCGGTTTGCCAATCACCAGACTGCGCCCCACCACCACGGCCCGCTTACCGGTCAGGGCCGTTTTGTAGTATTTCAGCAGCTCCAGGCACGCCTGGGCGGTGCAGGGCGGATAGCCCCACCCCTTCCCGGCGAACACACCGGCCAGGGCAGCCGGCGTCATGCAGTCCACGTCCTTTTTCGGGTCCAGCAGGGCGCAGGCCATTTCCTCCATCGCCGGGTCCGGCAGGGGCCGGAGCAGCAGGCACCCGTGAATCTCCGAAACGGCGTTAATGTGCTCCAACACCGCCCGCAGCTCCAGGGCCGAGCACCCCGCCGGGAGCGGAAACCGCTTGACCGCCACTCCGGCCTTCTCACACCGCTTCACCGCTCCAGTCTCATAGGCGCGGTCGTCCGGCCGCTCCCCCACCCGCACAATGGCCAGGGTGGGGGTCACACCGGCGCCGGACAAGCGCTCTATCCGCCCGGTCAGGTCCTCCATCAGCGCCGCAGCTGTCGGCGCGCCCTTCCACAATTCAGCCATACTTACACCTCACGGAAGAAATCCGGCCTGAACCGTCTCAAAAATCTCCCCGGCCAGCGCCCCGTATGTCTCCAGCATCCCGAGACATTTGCCGTTCAGCTCCGCCGCCAGGGCCCGGTTTCTCAGGGATTTTGTGTTGATGAACACATTCAAAGAGGCCGCCTGGAGGGCCCCCTTCACCAGAGCGGCGGCACAGCCCGCGTCGGACACCGCCAGCCGGGACCCCTTCTCCGCCAGCACCCGGATGGCCTCCAGGCTCTCACAGCACAGCTCCATGATGCGGATGGGCGTGGCGCAGGCGGTTATGGTGGCTTCCTCCAGCACGGCGGCGCGGCTGGGGTCGTCCTTGGGAATGCCATAGGCCCGCGCCAGGGGTAAGAAGCCCTCCGCGTCGGCGGGCACCTGGTCCAAGAGCTCCTCCTGTAGGGCGCGGCAGCGGGCCATGAGGGCGTTGATTTCCGACTCCACCGCCGCGTACCGCCGCTTGCCCACGGTAAGGGCCCCCACCATGCTCCCCAGGGCGGTCCCCAGGGCTCCCGCCAGGGCTGCGGCTCCGCCTCCGCCGGGCGCGGGGGCGTCCGAGGCCAGCACGGCCACAAAGTCCCGGCAGGACTTGGTTGTGTAATCCATGACAGTACTCCTTAAAACAGGCCGGAAATCACGCCGTTCTCGTCCACGTCGATTTTCTCGGCGGCGGGGACCTTGGGCAGGCCGGGCATGGTCATAATATCCCCGGTCAGGGCCACGATAAAGCCCGCCCCGGCGGAGACCTTCAAATTGCGCACGGTCACGGTAAAGCCCTTGGGGGCCCCCAGCAGGGCCGGGTCGTCGGAGAAGGAGTACTGGGTTTTGGCCATACAGATGGGCAGGCCGCCAAATCCCAGCCCGGTCAGCTGCCGGGCCTGCTTTTTCGCGTTGGGGGTGAGGACGACCCCGTCCGCGTGGTAAATCTTTTGGCAGATGGCCTCCAGCTTTTCCTCGATGCTCAAATCCAGCGCGTAGCTCTGCTGGAAGTGGTTGGGCTGCTCGCACAAGCGGACCACCTCTTCGGCCAGGGCCACGCCCCCTGCGCCGCCCTTGGCCCACACCTCGGACAGGGCCACGTTAACCCCCAGCGCCCGGCACTTGGCCTCCACCAAATCCAGCTCGGCGCGGGTGTCGGTGGGGAAGGCGTTGATGGCCACCACGCAGGGCAGGCCGAATACGTCTTTGATGTTCCCCACATGCTGGAGCAGATTGGGCAACCCCTGCTCCAGGGCGGTCAGATTTTCCTGGTTCAAATCGGCCTTGGCCACGCCGCCGTGGTATTTCAGGGCCCGGACAGTGGCCACCACCACCACCGCAGAGGGGGTCAGGCCCGCCATGCGGCACTTGATGTCCAAAAACTTTTCCGCCCCCAAATCGGCGGCAAAGCCCGCCTCGGTGACCACGTAATCCCCCAGCTTGAGGGCCATACGGGTGGCCGTCACCGAGTTGCACCCGTGGGCGATGTTGGCAAAGGGCCCGCCGTGGATGAAAGCGGGGGTGCCCTCCAGAGTCTGGACCAGATTGGGCTTGAGGGCGTCCTTGAGCAGAGCGGCCATCGCCCCCTCGGCCTTCAGGTCGTGGGCGGTGACCGGCTCGCCCTCGTAGGTATAGGCCACGATGATGCGGGCCAGCCGGGCTTTTAGGTCGGTGATATCGGAGGCCAGACAGAGCACCGCCATAATCTCGCTTGCTACGGTGATGTCAAACCCGTCCTCCCGGGGCACGCCCTGCATCCTGCCCCCCAGGCCGTCCACGATGTGCCGCAGCTGGCGGTCGTTCATGTCCACGGCCCGCTTCCAAGTGATATTCTTGGGGTCGATGCCCAGAGTATTCCCCTGCTGAATATGGTTGTCCAGCATAGCCGCCAGGAGGTTGTTGGCCGCGCCGATGGCGTGGAAATCCCCGGTGAAGTGAAGGTTGATATCCTCCATGGGCACCACCTGGGCATAGCCTCCCCCGGCGGCTCCGCCCTTGACGCCGAAAACCGGCCCCAAAGAGGGCTCCCGCAGGGCCACCACGGTGTTTTTGCCAATCCTCCGCAGGCCGTCCGCCAGACCGACCGAGGTGGTGGTCTTGCCCTCCCCGGCGGGCGTGGGGGTGATGGCGGTGACCAGAATCAGCTTGCCGTCGGGCTCCTCCGCCTTGTCCCGCAGCAGCTGATAGTCTATCTTTGCCTTATCATTGCCGTACTGCTCCAGGTATCGCCCGTCCACGCCTGCAATCCTGGCAATCTCGGTGATGTGCTTGGGGGTACACGCCTGGGCAATCTCAATGTCGGTTTTCACGGTCAATTCCATTACCTCCTGTCATATGGTCCAAGGGAATCTGGACGGCGCAGCGCCCCAGGTCCAGCCTCCGGGCTCTGCCGCCTGCGAACCGCCCCTCACCTGCGGCGGACCCGGCCGGATTCCGCCGCATACCGCGCCCGCTCCGGCAAATGGACCCAAGGGGACCGGATTTGCCGTCCGTCTCCGCGCGGGAGCCACATTTTTGTCTCATACGCTCCATTTTGTGTCAGGGGACAAGTTCTATTCTTAGGGTTTTCCGGGAAATTGTCCATAGACAATTTCGACAAAGAAATCCGTCCTTCTCCGGCGCTCTCTTGTGGCATTTGTTTCCTCCCGCCGCCCCAGGGCCCGTCCAGACGGCAGGGGCCAACCGGTTTGCCCTCCGGCGGGCGGTTTTCTGGGGCCCTCTCTTCGGTTTTATGGAGAAATTTGGAGCAAACGCCCCGAAAAACCCCGCGCAGCCCCTTGACTTTCCCGCCGGGGAATGATATACTGCGAAAGCCGCTTTGACTGGGCAGAAAGTGAGCCGGACGCGCACGCGCCCCCCTCCGCCCCCGACAGCGAGCCCGTCATGAAGGAGTTGAAACACAGATGCACGCAATCATTGAGACCGGCGGCAAGCAGTACAAGGTGAGCGAGGGCGACACCCTCTTCATCGAGAAGCTGCCCGTGGAGGCCGGGAACGCCGTGACCTTCGACAAGGTTCTGGCCGTGATCGACGGGGACAAGGCCACCTTCGGCACCCCCTTGGTGAACGGGGCCAAGGTGGACGCCACCGTGGCCAAGAACGGCAAGGGCAAGAAGATCATCGTCTTTAAGTACAAGCCGAAGAAGGGTTACCGCCGCAAGCAGGGCCACCGTCAGCCCTACACCAAGGTGACCATCGGCAAGATTTCCGTGTAATGACCACGGTATCCTTCCGTATGGAGGGGGACCGCCTCACGGGCGTCACCCTGCGGGGGCACAGCGGCTGGGCCCAGGAGGGCTCCGACGTGGTGTGCGCCGCGGTGACCAGCGCCATCCGGCTGACGGAATGCGCCGTCAACGACGTGCTGGGCCTGGGTGCGGCGGTGAAGATTCGGGAGAAGGACGCGTCCCTCTCCCTCAAGCTCCCCGGCGGTCTGGGGGAGGCCAACGAGCAGTTTTGTCAGAACCTGCTGACGGCGCTGATGGTCTACTGCACCCAGCTTCAGGAGGAGTACCCCGGCAATGTTTTCGTGGAGGAGGCGGATTGAGCCCCCTCCCGCAAGTGACACACGCGTGTTTGGAGGTGTAATACGATGCTGAATATCGGTTTGCAGTTTTTCGCCCATAAAAAGGGCGTGGGCTCCACCCGCAACGGCCGCGATTCCGAGGCCAAGCGCCTGGGCGTAAAGCGGGGCGACGGCCAGTTCGTCCTGGCCGGAAACATCCTGGTCCGCCAGCGGGGCACCCACATCCACCCCGGCGTGAACGTGGGCAAGGGCAGCGACGATACTCTGTTTGCCCTCAAGAGCGGCAGAGTCAAGTTCGAGCGCCTGGGCAAGGACCGCAAGCAGGTCTCCATTGTGGAGATTGCGGAGTAAGGTTTGCCAGAGAGCCGCAAACGGGGGACCGTTTGCGGCTCTCTGCTTGTCGAAACCGTTCTGTGGGACGTTTTCGACAAGCAGAGGTTGTTTCATTCGTCGTATTTGAGAAACAGGGGGTTGAGATTGATGTTGAATTGTGCCATTGTGTACCACTCCAGCCACCACGGCAACACCAAAAAGCTGGTGGACGCCATCGCCCAGGGGCATACGGTGACCCTCATTGACGCGTCCAGGGAGCCCCAGGCCGATTTGCGTCCCTACGACCTGATCGGCTTTGCCTCCGGCATCTACGGCGGCCGGTTCCACCGGAGCGTACTGGCCCTCGCCCGGGACCGTCTGCCGGAGGGCAGGCGGGTGTTCTTCCTGTGCACCTACGGAGGACGGCCCAACTACAAGGCCATTTCCCAGGCCGTTCAGGCCAGGTCCGCCGTGGAGGCGGGGCGGTTCGGGTGCCGGGGGTTCGACACCTTCGGCCCCTTCAAGCTGGTGGGCGGCATCGCCAAGGGGCGTCCCAACCAGCAGGATCTGGAGGCCGCCTGCCGGTTCTTCCAGGGTCTGTGCGGGCCGGAGGCCGGTCAAGCACCAAATTAAGGAGGTTCTTATGGCAGCACCCTTTGTAGACACCGCCCGCATCACCGTCAAATCCGGCAGCGGAGGCAACGGCGTGGTGTCCTTCCACCGGGAAAAATATATCGCCGCGGGGGGACCCGACGGCGGCGACGGGGGCCGGGGCGGCGACGTGATTCTGGAAATCAACGACCACCTGTCCACCCTGATGGATTTCCGCTACAAGCGCAAGTACACCGCCGGAAACGGCATGGACGGCCAGGGCAAGCGCTGCTCCGGCAAGGACGGAGAGGACCTCATCATCCGGGTGCCCCGGGGCACGGTGGTCCGGGACGCGGAGAGTCAGGAGATTATCTGCGACATGTCCCAGTGTACGCGCTTTGTACTGGCCCGGGGGGGCAACGGCGGCTGGGGCAACAAGCACTTCGCCACCCCCACCCGGCAGGTCCCCCGCTTCGCCAAGGCCGGACTGCCCGGACAGACCCGGGACGTGCTGCTGGAGCTGAAGCTCCTG
>CAJUDT010000034.1 GCA_910585415.1 uncultured Flavonifractor sp. | reverse complement strand
CCTTCTACTGGCAGAACTTTGTGGACGCCTGGAACGCCGCCAGCATGGGCAGCTATATGCTCAACTCGGTGCTGGTCACGGCCATGTCCCTGGGGCTGCTGCTGGTGGTGGCCCTCCCGGCGGCTTACTGCCTGAGCCGCTTCAAGTTCCGGGGAAGCCGGTTCCTGAACACCTGCTTTATGGCGGGCCTGTTCATCAATGTCAACTATATCGTGGTTCCCATCTTCCTGATGCTGCGGGACGGGGATACCTGGCTGAAAAACCTTCTGGGCAGCGGCTTCCTGCTGAATAACCCCTTTGTGCTGGCGGTGGTGTATGCCTCCACGGCCCTGCCCTTTACCATCTACCTGCTCTCGGGCTACTTCGCCACCCTTCCCCACGACTTTGAAGAGGCCGCTTACATCGACGGGGCGGGCTACGGCACCACCATGGTGCGCATCATCTTCCCTATGGCCCAGCCCTCCATTATCACCATCATCCTCTTCAATTTCCTCTCCTTCTGGAACGAGTACATCATCTCCATGACCCTCATGAGCAGCTCCAACGGCCCCAAGACCCTCCCGGTGGGACTGCTGAACCTGATGCAGGGCCAGCAGTCCAAGGCGGAGTTTGGCATCATGTATGCCGGTCTGGTGCTGGTGATGCTGCCCACCCTGATTTTGTACATGTGCGTGCAGAAGAAGCTGACCCAGGGCATGACCGTCGGCGGTCTGAAAGGTTAGGTGACAGCGATGAAATTTTGGAAAGAGCACACCACCCTGCGGGTGACTCTGATTGCCCTGTTTTTCCTGGGCGGGATGGGTCTGGTCATCTACGGCTGGACCCTGAGCGGAAAGCTCGCCGGTCTGGGCATTATGCTTGTGGGGCTGGTCCTGCTGCTGGCGGCCCTGTTTATCTACAACAAACCCTTCCAGGACCCCCATTGACGGAAAGGAGCTGCCTATGGAACAACAACGTACTGGCCGTGTGACCATTCCCACCGACGTGGACGTGGTGCCGGAGACTCTGGAGCTGCTGAAGCGCTGGGGGGCGGACGCCATCCGGGACTGCGACGGCACCGGCTTCCCCGCCGCCCTGAAGGAGGTGGACGCCAAGGTTTATTCCACCTACTACACCACCCGCAAGGACAACGCCTGGGCCAAGGCCAACCCGGACGAGGTCCAGCAGTGCTATATTATGACCGGCTTTCACACCGCCGTGGAGGAAACCCTGTCCATCCCCCTGATGCAGGGCATCAGCCCCGAGCTGATGCAGGTGAACACCCATGATGACATCAAGCGGTGGTGGGAGGTTATGGACCGCACCACCGGCATGGTGGTCCATACCGCCGCCTGGCGGTACGAGGAACAGACCGGCTGCGTGGTCATCGACGCGCCGGAGCCGTTTCACGACTACACCGTGAGCTTCCTGGCCTACCTCATCTGGGACCCGGTACACATGTACAACGCCGTTACCAACGGCTGGACGGACTTTGAGCACCAGATTACCTTTGATGTGCGCCAGCCCAAGACCCGGGCTTTCACCATGGAGCGCCTGCGGAAGTTCATCGCGGACCACCCCTATGTGAACGTCATCCGCTACACCACCTTCTTCCACCAGTTCACCCTGGTCTTTGACGAGCTCAAGCGGGAGAAGTACGTGGACTGGTACGGCTACTCCGCCTCGGTGTCCCCCTATATCCTGGAGCAGTTCGAGCGGGAGGCGGGCTACCCCTTCCGGCCGGAGTATATCATCGACCAGGGCTATTATAACAACCAGTACCGGGTCCCCTCCAAGGAGTTCAAGGACTTTATGGCCTTCCAGCGCCGGGAGGTGGCCAAGCTGGCCCGGGAGATGGTGGACATCACCCACGAGCTGGGGAAAGAGGCCATGATGTTCCTGGGGGACCACTGGATTGGCACCGAGCCCTATCTGGAGGAATTTAAGACCATCGGCCTGGACGCGGTGGTGGGGAGCGTGGGCAACGGCTCCACCCTGCGCCTGATTTCCGACATCCCCGGCGTCAAGTACACCGAGGGACGCTTTCTGCCCTACTTCTTCCCGGATACCTTCCACGAGGGGGGCGACCCGGTGCGGGAGGCGAAAGAGAACTGGGTCACCGCCCGCCGGGCCATTCTGCGCAAGCCCATCGACCGGATTGGGTACGGCGGTTATCTGAAGCTGGCCTGCCAGTTCCCGGAATTTATCGACTACGTGGAGCAGGTGTGCCGGGAGTTCCGGGAGCTCTATGACAACATCGGCCAGGGCCGAAAGCCCTACTGCGCAAAGACCGTGGCCGTCCTCAACTGCTGGGGCCGGGCCCGCTCCTGGGGCTGCCACATGGTCCACCACGCCCTGTATCAAAAGCAGAATTACTCCTATGCCGGGGTCATTGAAGCCCTGTCCGGGGCGCCCTTCGATGTGAAATTCCTCAGCTTTGACGACCTGAAGGAGGACCCCCGCGCCCTGGAGGGGGTGGATGTGCTCCTGAACATCGGGGACGCGGACACGGCCCACACCGGCGGCGCAGTCTGGGAGGACCCGGAGATTTCCGCCCTGGTGAAGCGCTTTGTCTGGCGGGGCGGCGGCTTGATTGGCGTGGGGGAGCCCTCCGGCCACCAGTACCAGGGACGCCGCTTTCAGCTGGCCCAGGTGCTGGGCGTGGAGCAGGAGACGGGCTTTACCCTGGGCTATGATAAGTACAACTGGGAGGAGCACCCGGACCATTTCATCCTGGCCGACTGCGCCGGAGCTGTGGACTTCGGCGAGGGCAAAGGGGGCATCTACGCCCTGGAGGGCGCACAGGTGCTGGTCCAGCGGGACAAAGAAGTGCAGCTGGCGGTGAACGAGTTCGGCTCCGGCCGGGCGGTGTACGTGTCCGGTCTGCCCTATTCCTTCGAGAACACCCGCCTGCTCTGCCGGGCCATTTTGTGGAGCGCCCACCAGGAAAACGCCCTGTATCAGTGGTATTCGGACAATTATCACGCAGAGGTACACGCCTTTGTGGAGAGCGGCCGGTTCTGCGTGGTCAACAACACCTATGAACCCCAGTCCACCACCGTTTACCGGGGCGACGGCTCCAGCTTCCCCCTGGAGTTGGCCGCCAACGAGATTCGATGGTACGAGGTGCCCTCCGGCACATAACAGAACCCCCCGCCCACTCCGGACCGGCTGCTTCCAGCGGTTCCGAGCGGGCGGGGATTTTTTGTCCAGACGGTCCGGCGGAAGAGAGCCGCCCGCCTTACGTCACCTCACGCCCTGGGGGGCGGCAGCAGGGTCCTTAAAACCCCATCCGGTCGCTCAAATCGTCCTTCATGTGGTCCATGGTCCGGGCGGCCTTGCGGGTCATGCGGCGGACCTCCGCCCCGCAGCTGGGGGCGCTGGCCACGGCCATGCCGATGGCCGCTCCAGCCAGAACGCCCACGCCAATGCCCTGGAAAAATCCATGTTTTGTCATACCTGTGTTCCTCCCTGTTCCATTATTCGTGTTCCAAGGGTCTGTCAGAACCTCCGTTACCGGGCGCAGGGGCAGGGGTTGCAACCGGGACCGAAGCGCCATGGAAGTTCTTTTTGGTACTTTTTCTTTCAAGAAAAAGTACCCCTAGTTTGCCCGGAAAATGAGAAAAATCCATTGCTAAAAACTGTGTTTCAAGCTATAATGAATCCATGAGAGACGGAGTGCTTTACGAAAGGGGACGGGAGTGGGACCGCAGCCCCTTTTTCCATGTCTGAAAGGAGTGATTTCGTGAAAGTGCTGATTCGTCAGGGCCGTCTGGTGGACCCGGTGGGGGGCATCGGCGGCGTGATGGATATTTTGATTGAAAACGGCAAGGTAGCCGCCATCGGCAGCAACATCTATGAGCCCGGCGCGCAAATCCTCAGCGCAAGGGGGCTGGTGGTGTGCGCCGGACTGGTGGATATGCACGTCCACCTGCGGGAGCCCGGCTTTGAGTACAAGGAGACCATTGCAACCGGCGCGCTGGCGGCGGCCTGCGGCGGCTTTACCTCCATTGCCTGTATGCCCAACACCCGCCCGGTGACCGACTGCCCCGAGCAGGTGGACTTTGTCCGCCGGAAGGCCGAGGAGGCCAGCTGGGTCCATGTGTGGCCCATCGGCGCGGTGACCAAGGGCCAGCGGGGGGAGGCCCTCACCGATTTCGAGGCGCTGAAAGCCGCCGGAGCCGTGGCCCTCTCCGACGACGGCGTGCCCGTCCAGAATGCCGACCTGATGCGGGACGGCCTCATCACCGCCAGCCGGAAGGGCCTGACCATCCTCTCCCACTGTGAGGATGCGGACATGGTGAAAAACTACGCGGTGAACGAGGGGAGAATCTCCCGGCAGCTCCGCCTGCCCGGACGGCCCCACATCGCGGAGGAAATCATGGTAGCTCGGGACGCCATGTTAGCCGAGGAGACAGGAGGGGCGGTCCATATCTGCCACATCTCCACCGCCAAGTCGGTCAGCCTCGTGCGGCGCTACAAGCGCAAGGGGGTGCAGATTACCTGCGAAACCTGCCCCCAGTATTTCACCCTCACCGAGGAAGAGATTCTCACACAGGGGAGTCTGGCCCGGGTGAATCCGCCGCTGCGGACAAAGCAGGACGTGGCCGCTATCATCGAGGGCCTCAAGGACGGCACCATTGACGCCATTGCCACCGACCACGCCCCCCACTCCGCCGAGGAAAAGGCCCGCCCCCTCACCGAGGCCCCCAGCGGCATGGTGGGCCTGGAAACCGCCCTGGCGGTCACTCTGACCAGCCTTTACCACACCGGGGAGATGGAGCTGTCCGACATCCTGCGGAAGCTGACCATCAACCCGGCCTGTATCCTCCGCCTGCCCACCAAGGGGCGGCTGTCCATCGGCTCCGACGGGGACGTGGTCATCTTCGACCCGGAGGAGGAGTGGACCATTGACCCGGAGCGCTTTGCCTCCAAGGGCCGCAACACCCCCTTCGCGGGACGTAAGGTAAAAGGAAGAGTCAAATACACCATCGTAGGCGGCGTGGTCGTCTACGACCATCAGGAAGGAGAATTATAATGTCTTTTGACCATTTGCAGGACCAGATCCGCGCCATGAAAAACCCCACCGTGGTGGGCCTGGACCCCAAGCCCGAATATGTCCCCCCTCACATTTTGCAGGCGTGCTATGAGGAATTTGGGGCCAACCTGGCCGGAGCCGTCCATGCCGTTTACCGCTTCAACTGCGGCCTCATGGACGCCCTGAGCGACATTGTCCCCGCCGTGAAGCCCCAGTCGGCCTATTATGAGCGCCTGGGCTGGCGGGGCATGAAGATGCTGGAGCGCACCATTGCCTACGCCAAGGAGAAGGGGTATTTTGTCATTGCCGACGTAAAGCGGGGGGACATCGGCTCCACCGCCCAGGCCTACAGCGAGGCGTGGCTGGGCAAGACACAGATTGGGGAGGGGGCCTTTGCGGCCTTCGGGGCCGACTGCGTCACCGTCAACGGCTATATGGGCTCCGACGCGGTCAATCCCTTCCTGGATACGTGCCGGGCGGAGGACAAGTGCCTCTTCGTGCTGGTCAAGACCTCCAACCCCAGCTCCGGTGAGCTCCAGGACAGGATGGCCGGGGACCGGCTGGTTTATCAGGTCATGGGGGAGCTGACCCAGCGCCTGGGCGGGACGGCAGGCAAGTACGGCTTTACCCCCGCCGGTGCGGTGGTGGGGGCTACGTACCCCTCTGATTTGCAGGAGCTGCGAAAGCGTCTGGAACAGACCTTCTTCCTGGTGCCCGGCTACGGAGCACAGGGGGGCACCGCCGCCGATGTGCGCTATGCCTTTGACAAGCACGGCCACGGGGCCATTGTCAATTCGTCCCGGGGCATCATGTGCGCCTGGCAGAAGACCGGCAAAAACGGGGAGGATTACCAGGAGGCCGCCCGGAACGCCGCCATTGCCATGCGGGACGATATCCGGCAATTCGTGACCATTGCATAAGGGCGGAATCCATGGAAGAAAAAAAGACGATTTCTTGTCCCGCCTGCGGGGCGGAGCTGGAATTGAAGCTCCAGGAGTTTTCCATCGGCGCGGATGGCGGGGGCGGCCTGCTTACCCTGCTGGCGGACACCTATACGGTAGACCTGTACGCCTGCCCGCAGTGCGGCAAGGTGGAGCTGTACACCGCCGCCTCACAGGAGGATGCCAGCGGAGAGGAAGAAGAGCCCTCTAAGGAGCCGCCTGCCTCCAAGGGCGGTTGGTTTGGGCTCGGCCGGCGGGAGCGGGAGGAGCGCCCGCCGTGGGAAGCGTAAAGAAAGCGGTGAACGCATGAAGGTAGAACGGGCATGTAACATTCTCGCCAAAACACAGCTCAACGACTATACCATACAGATGAAATTGG
Source organism: uncultured Flavonifractor sp. (assembly GCA_910585415.1). Lineage (GTDB taxonomy): Bacteria > Bacillota > Clostridia > Oscillospirales > Oscillospiraceae > CANAAV01. Next base: position 15,536 of record CAJUDT010000034.1, on the reverse strand, counting down.
CAGTAGGGGACATGGTGCGCACTTCCCTGACGGGACCGGGGCAGTTTGTCCACATCAAGTGCGGCCATTCCCGCCTGCTCCGCCGCCCCATCTCGGTCTGCGATTGGCAGGGCTCCCCGGAGGGGGACACCCTCACCATCGTGTTTGAGGTCCGGGGGGAGGGCACCGCGTGGCTGGCCCGCCGCCCGGTGGGGCGCCATGTGGATGTGCTGGGCCTGCTGGGCAATGGATTCCAGGTGGAGGACCAGGGGGCGTATCTTCTGGTGGGGGGTGGCATTGGCGTGCCCCCCCTGCTGGGGTGCGCCAAGGTATGCGGCGGAGGCTCCGTGGCCCTTTTGGGGTTCCGCTCCAAAGACCGGGCCCTGCTGGTGGACGAGCTGGCCGAGGCGTGCCTGGCCGTGAGGGTGGCCACCGACGACGGGTCCCTGTACCACCACGGCTTTGTGGACGAGCTGGTCCGGCAGGAGCTGTCCAAAAACCGCTCCTTCAGGGCCGTCCTGGCCTGCGGCCCCAAGCCCATGCTCAAGAGCGTGGTCCAGGCGGCGGCGGAGTTTGGCGTACCCTGCCAGGTCTCCATGGAGGAGCGGATGGCCTGCGGCGTGGGGGCCTGTCTGGGCTGCGCGGTGCAGATGAGGGACGGGACCATGCGGCATGTATGCAAGGATGGTCCGGTCTTTGACGCGGAGGAGGTGGACTGGGATGCCTAACGTGGATATGTCGGTAAACCTGGCGGGAGTTTCCATGAAAAACCCCGTGGTGGTGGCCTCCGGCACCTTTGGCTTTGGCCGGGAGTACGGACAGTTTTACGATTTGAGCGAGCTGGGGGGTATCTGCTGCAAGGGCCTGACCCTCCACCCCCGGACGGGCAACCCGCCCCCCCGGATTGCCGAGACGCCCATGGGTATGCTCAACTCGGTGGGGCTCCAGAACCCCGGTGTGGACGCCTTTATTACCGAGGAGCTCCCCGAGCTGCGAAAGTATGACTTGGCGGTCATTGCCAACATCTCCGGCAACACCCCGGAGGAATACGGGATTATGTGCGAAAAGCTCTCTCGGGCGGGGGTGGATATGATTGAGGTCAACATCTCCTGCCCCAACGTAAAGGCGGGAGGGCTGGCCTACGGAACCCGGCCGGAGCTGGCCGCTGAGGTGACCCGTGTCGCTAAGGAACATTCCTCCGTACCGGTGATGGTGAAGCTCTCCCCCAACGTCACCGACATCGTGGAGATTGCCAAGGCGGTGGACGAGGCCGGGGCGGACGCCCTCTCCCTCATCAACACACTGCGGGGGATGCGCATTGACGTACAGACCCGCCGCCCCATTTTGAAGATGAACACCGGGGGCCTCTCCGGCCCCGCCGTGCTGCCGGTGGCGGTGCGGATGGTGTGGGAGGTGGCCGGAGCCGTGGCAAAGCCCATTCTGGGCATGGGCGGCGTGGCCAGGGGGGAGGACGCGGCAGAACTGATGCTGGCCGGGGCCTCCGCCGTGGCGGTGGGGACCGCCTGCTTTGCCGACCCCTACGCGCCCTTGCGTGTTCGGGACGGCCTGGAGAAGCTGGCCGCCGGTCAGGGGCTGGACCGGGTGTCCGCTCTGCGGGGCGCGGTCCGGGCCTGGTAGGAGGGGGAGGCTATGGAGAGCAATACCTGTTACCTCTCCCTCCCGCTGGTGGAGGCGGCCCGCGTCGTCTCCAAGGTGGTGGAGGATGTCGGCATGTCCAGCAAGATGGCGGCCTGTCACGAGCTCCGCTGGGGGGACGACCTGTACGGGCTGGTGATGATTTTTGAAAAGTATTATATGCGGGCCGGAAGCCGGGTGTCTATGACGGTGGTTTTGGACGCCCTGGAGGACCGTACCCGGCTGTACTGGGCGGTGACCGGAGGGAACGGCGTGTTCCGGCCCTCCGGCGAGAGCCGCTCCGCCGCCGGGGAGTACAGCGAGGCCCTGCGCAAGGCGCTGTATGAGTATATCACCCTATAAAATAAATCGGAGGCGGCTATGAATGAGCCCTATTTTGTCGCCCACTCCCTGGAGGACTGCGCGGCTATCCTGGCCCGCACGGTGAAAAAGGGAATCAGCGGGACGGCGGTGGACCGCTATGAGCTGACCCACCCGGCAGGGGGGCGGTGTGTGGTGCTGACCTTTGAGAAGTATTACCTCCGGGCCGGCGCCCGCCTGACTCTGACGGCGGTGCTGGACAATTACACCGGAAAGAACCGGGTGTTTTGCACGGTGAGCGGAGAGGACGGCTACGACAACGGTGCATCCGCCCATCTTCTGACGCTTGTCCGCCGGGCCCTTGAAGAGCCCGGAGACTAAGCGGACCTGTTCCCTGGAACAAAAGACACAAGCTTCTGTGGCCAAATAGACTGAAATCTGCCGCGCGGCGGGGGACCGCCTCCACCGCGTCAATGGAGGGAACTTCTTGTGAATGAGTCCTACTTTGTCTCCCCTACGTTGGAGGGCTGTGAGACGATCATCGACCATGCAGTGATGGACAGTGTGACCGGAACCTTCCTGGACCGCTATGAGGTATCTCACCCGGCAGGGGGACGGTGCGTGGTGCTGGTGTACGAAAAGCACTATTACCGGGCGGGCAACCGCCTGACCCTCACGGTGACAATGGACGACTTCACCGGACAGACCCGCGTCCACTGCGCCAGCGGCGGCGGTGGTGAGGGACTGTTCCGGTTTGACTGGGGCGCGTCGGAGTCCTTTGAGGGGGTCGTCCACGACGCGTTAAAGAACGTGCGAATTTAGAAGGGACCTACCGATTACCCTTGGAAAGAGAGACACAAGCAGACATGACGAAATTTTACGTAATCCGCCACGCGGAGGCGGAGGGCAATCTCTACCGCCGGATACATGGCTGGTATGACAGCCTGATTACCCCCAACGGCTACCGCCAGATTGCGGCCCTGGAGGGGAGATTTGCTCAGGAGCCCATCGACGCGGTGTACTCCAGCGACCTGTTCCGCACCCAAACCACCGCCGGGGCCATTTACCGTCCCCACGGCCTGACCCTCCACACCCGGTCCAGCCTGCGGGAGTTTGGCGTGGGGGTGTGGGAGGACCGCACCTGGGGGGACCTGGAGCGCCACGAGCCCGTTTTGCTGAACCACTTCAACCACGCCGATTCGGAGTTCCAGGTGGAGGGCGGCGAGACCGTTGAACAGGTGCAGGCCCGCATGAAGGGGACCCTTCTGGAGCTGGCCCAGGTCCATCCGGGCCGGACGGTGGCCCTCTTTTCCCACGGCGCGGCCATCCGCTGCCTTCAGGGGGCCGTGCGGGGGCTGGGGCCGGGGGAGCTGGACGGCCTGGGCCACAGCGATAACACCGCCGTCACCTGCTTCGAGGTGGAGGGGGAGCACATCCGCACCATTTTTGAGAACGACAACTCCCACCTGCCGGAGGAAATCTCCACCCTGGCCCGCCAGCGGTGGTGGAAGGAGGAAGGGGGCCACTTGGCCGACGCCAACATGTGGTTTCGCCCCCTGGACCTGGAAAAAGAGCGGGACTTCTACCTGGAGGCCCGGCGGGAGGCGTGGGTGGACATACACGGCCCCGAAATCCCCTTCGACGGTACAGGATTTTATCAAGATGCCCTGCGCTGCTGGGAGCAGGACCGGAGCCGGAGCCTCTTTGCCGCCATGCGGGGGGAGCGCGTCGCCGGTGTGCTCCAGCTGGACCTGGAGCGCTGTGCCGGGGAGGGGAGCGGGTATATCCCCTTTGTGTACATGACTCCGCAATACCGGAAGCAGGGCCTGGGGGTCCAGCTCATCGGGCAGGCGGTGTCGGTATACCGCCCCCTGGGGCGGGAGCGCCTGCGGCTCCGCTGCGCCCCGGAGAACGCCGTAGCCCAGCGGTTTTATGAAAAATATGGCTTTACCAAGGTGGGCGAGGAACAGGGCGCACGGGTAAAGCTGGATATGTTGGAGAAAAGCATAGCCTATGAGTGACTACAACACCTTTCTGCCAGTCTCCCGGAGGGACCTGGAGGAACGGGGCTGGTACTGGTATGATTTCTTGGTCGTTACCGGGGACGCCTACGTGGACCACCCCTCTTTCGGGACCGCCATTATCGCCCGCCTGCTGGAGGCGGAGGGGTACCGGGTGGCCGTCCTGGCCCAGCCGGACTGGCACAGCGCCGGCGCCTTCGCCGCCCTGGGCCGCCCCCGGCTGGGGGTGCTGATTTCCGGGGGAAACATTGATTCTATGGTGGCCCACTACACCGCCGCCCGAAAACGCCGCCACGACGACGCCTATTCCCCAGGGAATCGAGGGGGCCTGCGGCCGGACCGGGCGGTGATTGTCTACGCCAACCGGGCGCGGGAGGCCTTTGAGGGCCTGCCCATCATCATCGGCGGGCTGGAGGCCTCCCTGAGGCGGTTCGCCCACTATGACTACTGGGAGGACAAGGTGCGCCGGAGCGTCCTGCTGGACAGTCAGGCGGACCTGCTGGTGTACGGCATGGGGGAGAGCGCCACCCGAGAGATTGCCGCCCGGCTGGCCTCCGGCATGCCGGTGGGGGCCATTCGGGACGTGCGGGGCACCGCCTTCCTGACCAGGGACCCTTCCGCCTGCGTATTTCCCAAGGTGGAGTGTCCCTCCTTTGCGGACGTGCGGGAGGACAAGCGGGCCTATGCCCAGGCCAATCAGGTGCAGTATGAGGAACACGACCCTTACCGGGGCCGGGCAGTCCTCCAGCGCCACGGGGAGCGGCTCTTGGTGGTCAATCCCCCCGCCCTCCCCCTGACCACGGCGGAGCTGGACGAGGTGGCGGAGCTCCCCTACGTCCGGGAGCCCCATCCCATGTACGATTCCATGGGGGGCGTGCCCGCCATTGAAGAGGTCCGTTTCTCGGTGGCCCATAACCGGGGGTGCTTTGGGGCGTGTCATTTCTGCTCCCTGGCCTTCCACCAGGGGCGGGTTATCTCCAGCCGCAGTCACGAAAGCGTTCTGCGGGAGGTGGAGGACTTGGTCCGGCATCCGGGGTTTAAGGGCTATATTCACGATGTAGGGGGACCCACCGCCAATTTCCGCCGTCCGGCCTGTCAAAAGCAGCGCAAGGCGGGGCTGTGCCGGAACCGGTCCTGTCTGGCCCCGGAGCCCTGCCCCAACCTGGACGCGGACCACCGGGATTATCTGGAGCTTCTGCGGAAAATTCGAGCCGTGCCGGGGGTGAAGAAGGTCTTTATCCGCTCCGGCATCCGGTTTGACTACCTGCTTCGGGACAAGAACAGCGCCTTTTTTGCCGAGCTGGTGCAGCACCACATCTCCGGACAGCTGAAGGTGGCCCCGGAACACTGCTCCGCCCAGGTGCTGGACTATATGGGCAAGCCCCATTTCGAGGTGTACGAAAAATTCAAGCAGAAGTATGACAGCCTCAACCGCAAGTATGGCAAGGAGCAGTATTTGGTGCCCTATCTCATGTCCTCCCATCCGGGGTGTACCCTGGCCGACGCGGTGAAGCTGGCGGAGTGGCTCAACCGCACCGGCCGTCAGCCGGAGCAGGTGCAGGACTTCTATCCCACACCGGGCACTCTGTCCACGTGCATGTATTATACGGGCATCGACCCCCGGACCATGGAGCCGGTCTACGTACCCCGTGACCCCCACGAAAAAGCCATGCAGCGGGCGCTGATGCAGTGGAAGCGCCCGGAAAAGCGGGCTCTGGTCCGGGAGGCCCTCTACACCGCCCACCGGGAGGATTTGATTGGCTATGGAAAGAACTGCCTCCTGCGTCCCGCCAGCGGGAGCGGGGGGCAGGGCAGACCCCAAGACGCCAAGGGCCGGACTGGGGGAAAGAGTCGGAGTAAGTCCACCCCAAAGAGCGCCCCACCTCAGGGACCCTCTCGCCGCAAGGACGGCAAAAAGCCCGGCTGGGCGGCGGCCAAGCCCAAGAAGAACGCCAGAAAGCGGCCATAGAAGCGGCTGTTTGATCATGGGAGGCAGAGGCATCATGTCAATGCTAGGTATTTTTGGAGTATGCGCAAAAGAGCGTTATCAAAAGCTGAAAGAGCTGATAAGCAGCGACAGGCAGGCGGAGGCAGAGGCGCTCATCCATGAAATTCAGAATGAGCTGGAGGACACGCAAGAACGGTTTGGGGCTCCCCCATGTTCTGGAGAGGTTTTTCTGCCCCTGTTCTACTATTTCAAGACAGAGCTTGGTGTGGACGTGAGGAGCGGTACAGCAGCTGAGGGCCTCGCGGAAACATGGCGGGCAGTAACAGGGGATTTTGATGTAATCGCTCTATGCTGCCAAGACCAGCTTTTAGCGCTGGAGGATACCCTCGATTACAATGAAATTTCCCAATATGTCACGGACTTTTTCCAATGTGACTACGCAGAAGCTGGAGAAAACGCGTGTAAAGGCCTGTTCAGCAGCCTTAGAAAAGCAGATGATAAAACGATTCTGATTTGGCGTCTCTGCTGATGCTGCGTGTCTCTGCCAGCGGCTTGCAGCAATGGCACAAAACCAGCGGCGGGGCCCGGCGTTTCTGCCGGACCCCGCTGTTTTGCGTTTATTTTGAGTCTTTTTTAAGAAAAAGTGACGGCCCGGTTGATGGCGGAGAGGATGCCCTTCAGGGGGGCCAGGTTGATGTTGTGGGAAATACCCACGCCGAACCAGTCCTGGCCCGCCTGGTCCTGGAGGTGGATATAGGCCACCGCCTGGGAGTCGGAGCCCCGCTTGATGGCGTGCTCCTTGTAGTCCACAAAGGTGAACCGGTCCATCTTCTGGCCGTGGATGGCGTTGAAGAAGGCGTCAATGGGCCCGTTGCCGGAGCCGTTCACCTGGAACACCGTCTCTTTGTGCCGGAGGGTGCCCGCAAAGGTCACATGGGAGTGTCCCTCCTCGTCGGTGAACTCGGCAAAGGAGTGGCGTACCAGCTGATAGGGGGCTGCGGCGTCGATATACTCCGACTGGAAGAGCTCGTAAATCCTCTGGGCGGGGAGCTCCTTGCCCACCCGGTCGGTCTCCGCCTGAACGATGTGGCCGAACTCCGGGTGCATGTTCTTGGGCAGGTCGAAGCCGAAATCGTGCTGCATGACAAAGGCCGCGCCCCCCTTGCCCGACTGGCTGTTGATGCGGATGATGGGCTCATATTCTCTCCCCACGTCCGCCGGGTCAATGGGCAGGTAGGGGACCTCCCAATATTCGGTGCCGCTCTCCTGCATGTAGTGGGTGCCCTTGTTGATGGCGTCCTGATGGGAGCCGGAAAAGGCGGTAAAGACCAGCTCGCCAACATAGGGCTGGCGCTCGCCAATCTTCATCTTGGTAACCCGCTCGTACACGTCCCGGATGTGGTTGATCTGGGAAAAGTCCAGCTTGGGGTCCACCCCCTGGGTGTACAGGTTCAGGGCCAGGGTGACCATGTCCACATTGCCGGTGCGCTCCCCGTTGCCGAAGAGGGTGGCCTCCACCCGCTCCGCCCCGGCCAGCTGGCCCAGCTCGGCGGTGGCTACCCCCTCGCCCCGGTCGTTGTGGGGGTGCAGGGAGATGATGGCGCTTTCGCGAGCGGGCAGCTTTGCGATAAAATATTCAATCTCGTCGGCAAAGTAGTTGGGCATACAGTTTTCCACGGTGGTGGGCAGGTTGAGAATGACCCTCCGTTCCGGCGTGGCCCCCAGTTCCTCCAGCACCGCCTGACAGATTTCCACGGCGGCGTCCATCTCGGTGCCCATGAAGGACTCGGGCGAATACTGGTAGCGCAGGTCCACCCCCGCCTCCAGCACCGGCTGGGACAGCTCCCGGATGAGCCGGGCGGCGTCTACGGCAATCTGCTTGACCCCCGCCACGTCGGTGTGAAAGACCACCTTCCGCTGGAGGGTGGAGGTGGAGTTGTAGAAGTGGAAAATCACATGCTTGGCTCCGTCGATGGCCTCGAAGGTCTTTTTGATGAGGTGCTCCCGGGCCTGGACCAGCACCTGGATGGTCACATCGTCGGGGATGTGCCCTCCCTCAATGAGGGTGCGGATGAAAGCGTATTCCGTCTCCGAGGCGGAGGGGAAGCCCACCTCAATCTCCTTGACGCCGATGTCCACCAGGGTGTGGAAGAGCTCCAGCTTTTCTTCCACGTTCATGGGGTCAATCAGGGCCTGATTGCCGTCCCGCAGGTCCACGGAGCACCAGATAGGGGGCGCTTTCAGCTCCCGGTCGGGCCAGGTGCGGCGGGGCAGGCGGATGGGGACAAAGGGAATGTACTTTTCATGTGCGGGCTTCATGGCGATTCCTCCTATTGGCTTGGGCCGGAACGCAAAAACGCCCCTGACCCGAATCTGGTCAGGGGCGTATAACAACGCGGTACCACCCTGTTTCCGTCCGCCGTCACCGGCGGGCGCTCAACGGCCTCCAACAAGGCCTTGGCCGGTAACGGGGCCAGACGGCCCGCCCTACGCTTGGCTTCAGGCGGACGGCTCCGGGCTCAGTATCCACACGCTTCCCCGCGCCGGTTCGCACCAACCACCGGTTCTCTGAGCGGGACGGGACGTGTCTTCTTCCCATCATTGCCTTTTGTGATTGTTATCTTATCGTCTCTGGAGAGATTTGTCAAGAGGGATTTTTCGGGGACTCCGCCCGCCGAAAACCCTCGAAGAGAGGGGGCGCTGCCGGGCGGGCCCATGGAACCGGCAGGGTGCATTGCCCGCCGGGGTTTGGGGGGCGGTTTCTTTGGCGGGAGTGTGACTTGTAACCGCCCGCCGCTCGTGCTATAATACCTCAAACCACCGCCGGGGCCCCTGTGCCGCCGGGCGGGTGGGTTATATCCGTTCACCCGTTGTCCTGCCCCGGTTTCCGGGGCGTGAAGGAGGGACCTTTTTGAGCAGACAGGAAGCTGTAGAGCAATACGCCAGAGCCTTGAAGCGGGGCCGGAAGCTGTATAAGGACTGCCTTATCCGCGGCCGCTACCCCTATCCCCAGGTTCTGGATGAAATTTTAGACAATACCATGGTAGCCGGACAGGTGGATATGGGAGTCAAGGAAATCCCCATGGACCAGGTTACCGGCACCAAAACAGAGGGGCGGCGCTCCGCCTTTGCGGCCAATTTTTTCCCGCTGATGGAGCCGGATACGGAATTTGCCGCCAAATGGGTGGACCTGTGCGAGGCCCACTTGGGGGAGGGAATCCGGGACCCCGTCCGGTGTTATGAATACCTGGGCCGGTTCTACGTGCAGGAGGGCAACAAGCGGGTCAGTGTCCTCAAGAGCTACGACTCCCCCTCCATCCCCGCCTATGTCATCCGGGTCATCCCCGCCTGGGCCGAGGACCCGGCCATTTTGGCCTATTATGATTTCATGCAGTATTACCAGCTCACCGGCATGTATCAGGTGTATTTCAGCCGGGCGGGGAGCTTTGCCAAGCTCCAGGCGGCCCTGGGGTATGAGCCGGACCACCGCTGGACCGACGAGGAGCGCCAGAGCTTCAACGCGGGCCTGACCTATTTTCGCGCGGCCTTTTTGAAGCTGGGGGGCGCGGACCTGCCGGTGACCATGGCCGACGCCCTGCTGGTCTGGCTGAAGGTCTACTCCTTCGGGGAGCTGAAGTCCATGCCCCCCGCCGAGCTGGCTAAGACGCTCACCGCCCTGTGGGCCGATGTAAAGGTCCTCTCACAGCCGGAGCCGGTGAGCGTCACCACCGAGCCCACCGTAGAGCCCCAGGAGGCGGAGCCCGGCTTTCTGAGCCGGATTTTCAAACCCAAGTCCGCCCACCTGAACGTGGCCTTCATCAACGAGCACCGCCCGGAGGAAAGCGACTGGGCCCGCGCCCACGACCTGGGACGGCAGTACCTGGAGGCCGTCCTGGGGGATCAGGTGACCGTCCAGGTCTTTGAGGGCCTGCCCACCGAGGCGGAGGCCGAAAAGGCCATAGACCAGGCGGTGGAGAACGGCGCTCAGATGATTTTCGCCACCACGCCCCCTCTGATTGGGGCCTGCCGGAAGGCGGCGGTGAAGTATCCCGGCGTGCGGATTTTGAACTGTTCGGCCTCCATGCCCTATACCGGCGTGCGCACCTATTATAGCCGCATTTACGAGGGCAAGTTCATCACCGGAGCCATCGCCGGAGCTATGAGCGCCTCCGGGCGTATCGGCTATGTGGCCAGCAGCCCCATTTTCGGCGTCCCGGCGGGCATCAACGCCTTTGCCCTGGGGGCCCGGCTCACCAACCCGCGGGCCCGCATCCAGCTGCGCTGGTCCTGCGTGGAGGAAGACCCCATGGACCAGCTGGCCCGGGAGGGGGTGGAGCTCATCTCCAACCGGGATATCCCCACCCCCGACCGCACCCGGGAGCCCTGGGGCCTGTGCCTGGTGCTTCCGGGCGGTACCCTTCACTCGCTGGCCTCACCCTACTGGCACTGGGGAAACGTCTATGTTCGTCTGGTCCGCAGTATGTTCAACGGCGGCTGGGACGCCCTCAGCTCCGGGGACGGACGGGCGGTAAGCTACTGGTGGGGGATGCGCAGCCGGGCGGTGGATATCCTGATGGACCGGGCCCTACCCAGCGGTGTGCGGCAGCTGGCCGAAATCCTCCGCCGGGGGGTGGCCGATTCCTCCATTCTTCCCTTTCACCGGCCCATTTGGTCCCAGGACGGCGCTGTGCGCAACGACGGGGACCGCTGGTTTACCCCCGAGGAAATCCTGCACATGGACTGGCTGTGCGACTGTGTGGACGGCTCCATCCCGCCCTACGAGGACCTGTTGCCCATGTCCCGGTCCATTGTCCGCCTGCAGGGGGTGTACCGAGAGGCCATCCCGCCGGAGAAGGAGGATACAATCTTGTGAAGGTGCTGCTGCTCTCCGATGTGGAGAGTCCCTACTTTTGGGACTACTATGAGCCCGGACGGCTGGACGGGGTGGATTTAATCCTGTCCTGCGGGGACCTGAGCTCCAAATATCTGACCTTTCTGGTGACCATGGGCCGGGCCCCGCTGCTCTATGTCCACGGCAATCACGACAAGACCTACGACCTGCACCCCCCTGAGGGGTGCGATTGCGTGGAGGACAAGCTGGTGACCGTCAAGGGCCTGCGCATTCTGGGCCTGGGGGGGAGCATCCTCTACAGCGGGGGCCCCCACCAGTACACCGAACGGCAAATGGCCTGGCGTATCCGCAAGCTGTGGTTCCAGATTAAGCGGGCGGGTGGCGTGGATATTGTCATGACCCACTCCCCGGCCCAGGGCCTGGGGGACGACACCGACTACGCCCACCGGGGCTTTGCCTGTCTGGTGAAGCTCCTGGACCAGTACAAGCCCCGTTATCTGGTCCATGGTCACGTTCATGTAAACTACGGCCACGACCGTCCCCGCATACTCCACCGGGGAGAGACCACCATCATCAACGCCTATGAGCGCTATATGCTGGAGCTGCCCGACTAGCGGGGGCTGGGGAGGGTCCCCGTCGCCCCGGCCATGTGGGGCAGGCGTCCCGGCGGCTGGCGGCGTTTCTCGCTCCCTGCGGGGAGAGAAGCGCCGCTTTGTCATACCCTGAGATGCTTCCCGTCTGGGAAGTCTTTCGGTAATTGGATTGCAGGAAGGGAAATCATCGGCTATAATAGAGAACATCCAACCGGCCGAAAGTTCCGAAATTTTCCGCAAAGCAGGTGAAACAAATGAGTAAACGATTGAAGGTAGACCTCCCAGGCCGGGAGTATGAGATTGTCCTACAGCGGGGCCTTCTGGCCCAGGCCGGAGGGGAGTGCCGGGCGGTTCTCCCCAGGGCCCGGCGGCTCTTTGTGGTGACGGACTCCAACGTGGGCCCCCTCTATTACAACCGGCTCAAGGCCAGCCTGGAGGCCGCGGGGTTCCAGGTGTTCGTCCAGGTGGTCCCCGCCGGGGAGTCCTCCAAAAATGCCAGCCAGCTGGCCCGTCTGTGGGAGGACATGATGAACGCCAAGCTCACCCGCACGGATGCGGTGGTGGCCCTGGGCGGCGGTGTGGTGGGGGATTTGGCGGGCTTTGCCGCCGCTACCGTTCTGCGGGGGGTGGATTTTGTCCAGATTCCCACCACCCTGCTGGCCCAGGTGGATTCCTCCGTAGGGGGGAAGGTGGCCATTGACCTGGAGGCCGGAAAGAATCTGGCCGGGGCCTTTTGGCAGCCAAAGCTGGTCCTCATGGACCCGGATACCCTGGATACGCTCCCTCTGCCGGTCTTTATGGCGGGTATGGCGGAGGTCATCAAGTATGGCTGTATTGCGGACCGGGACTTTTTTGCCTTTCTGGAGGCCCGCCCCAGCCGGGAGCAGATTATGGGGGAAATCGAGCATGTCCTGTATACCTGCTGTGACTTGAAGCGGTGGACGGTGGTGGCCGACGAGCGGGATATGGCCGGCCCCCGGATGCTTCTGAATTTCGGCCATACCCTGGGCCACGCCTATGAGCTGGCGGGCCATTATACCCAGTGGAGCCACGGAGAGGCGGTGGCCGCCGGTATGTGCGCCGCAGCACAGCTTGGCGTGCAGGAGATGCTGACTCCGCCGGAGGTGCCGGGACGTATATCCGACATCTGCGCGTCCTTCGGCCTGCCCACGGCGATTTCCTGCACCATGGAGGAGTATGCCGCCGCCGTGGGGCTGGATAAAAAGTGCATGGGGGAGGATATCTCCCTGATTCTGCTGGAGGATTTGGGGAAAGCGGTCATTTACGGGATGTCTCAGGAGGACGCCCTGGAGGCAATTCAACAGTTTGTGGAGCACAGCGGGAGGATGGCCGATGGTTGTTAAACTGATGCCTGGGCGGCTTATGGGGACCGTCACCCCGCCCCCCAGTAAATCCCAGGCCCACCGGGCCCTGATTGCCGCCTATCTGGCGGGGAGCGTGGACCGGCTGGACCATCTGGCGGATTCTCAGGACATTCAGGCCACCCGCCGGTGTATGGAGGCCCTGCTGTCCCCAGATGAGGGGACGCCCCGGCTGGCGTGCGGGGAGTCGGGCTCCACCCTGCGGTTTTTGATTCCCGTGGCGCTGGCCCTGCGGGGCGGCGGGGTGTTCACCGGACAGGGGAGGCTCATGGAGCGCCCGCAGGGGCCCTACTTCTCCCTGTTTGAGGAAAAGGGAATCGCCTATAAACAGGCGGACGGGGTGCTGACGGTCACTGGGCGGCTGACGCCGGGGACCTATGCCCTGCCGGGAAATGTGTCCTCCCAGTTTGTCACGGGCCTGCTCTACGCGCTGCCGCTGCTGGCGGGGGATTCGGAAATCGTCCTCACCAGCCCCCTGGAGAGCTGGGGGTATGTGGATATGACCATGGATGTGCTGAAACGGTTTGGCGTGGAGGTGCAGGAGCGGGGAGGGACCTTTGCGGTGCCGGGGGGACAGCACTTCCGGCCCTGCGCCATGACCATTGAGGCCGACTGGTCCCAGGCGGCGTTCTGGTTCGCGGCCATGAGCCTGGGGCATTCGGTGGACGCGGCGGGCTTGGATTACCACTCCGTGCAGGGGGACCGGGTGATTGGCGACCTGTTTGCGCGCCTGCAATGGCAGGAAAATATGAATCTGGATGTCTCAGGGTGTCCCGACTTGGCGCCGCCCCTGGCGGTGATGGCCGCGCTGCGGGAGGGGAGAGTGACCCGTCTGGTCAACGCCGCCCGCCTGCGGCTCAAGGAGAGCGACCGGCTGGCGTCCATTGCCGGGGTCCTCAACGCCCTGGGGGCGGAGGTCCGGGAGGGGCCGGACAGCCTGGAGATTCATGGAAAACAGGTGTTGACCGGCGGAGTGACGGTGGACGCCCACAATGACCACCGGATTGCCATGATGACCGCCATTGCCGCCACCCGCTGCAAGGAGCCGGTGATTCTCACCGGAGCGGAGAGTGTCGCCAAATCCTACCCGAATTTCTGGGAGGATTACGCGCAGGTGGACGGCAGAGCGGAACAAATTGATTGATAACAGGAGATTTGTCATGCGGTATATGATATTTGGAGAGTCCCATGGGCCCTGTATCGGGGTCGTGCTGGAGGGCGTGCCCGCCGGGCTGGCGTTGGATTTGGAGGCCGTTCAGCGGGAGCTGGACCGGCGGAGGCCAGGACAGGGGGAGCTGTCCACCGCCCGGAAGGAGGCCGACCGGGTGCAGGTGTTGTCTGGTGTCTTTGCGGGCAAGACCACTGGGGCCCCGCTGGCGATGATGATTGAAAATACGGACCAGCATTCGGGGGATTATGAGGCTCTGCGGTATACGCCCCGGCCCAGTCACGGGGATTATGCGGGATTCATCAAGAGTAAGGGGTGTCTGGACCTACGGGGAGGAGGGCATTTCTCAGGGCGGCTGACTGCGCCTCTGGTGGCGGCGGGCGCCGTGGCCAAGCAGATTTTGAATGAGCGGGGGATTTGGGTGGGCGCCCATATCAGCTCGATTTATGGAATCAGCGACAGGGCGCTGGAGGATACAGAGGAATTGAAGCCTCTGGCGGAGAAGGAATTTCCGGTTTTGGATGATACAAAAGGGGAAGCGATGCGCGCCGCCGTTTTGGAGGCCAAGGAGGAAGGGGACTCGGTAGGGGGTGCCGTTGAGTGCGCCGTTACAGGGATGCCCGCTGGACTTGGAGCGCCGGACTTTGGCTGCAATGTGGAGGGGGTTTTTGCGCAGTATCTCTTTGCGGTGCCCGCTGTGAAGGGCGTGGATTTTGGCGCGGGGGTGGCCTTGTCCCTTATGCGGGGGAGTGAGGCGAATGATCCGTTTGTGGTGGAGGATGGAAAGGTCGTGACAAAAACCAATCATGCCGGAGGTGTGAATGGGGGGATTACCAATGGGATGCCCATTACCTTTGAAGTGACGATACGGCCCACTCCGTCCATTGCTTTGCCGCAGGAGAGTGTGGATTTGCGCACAGGCGAGGAAGTGGAAATTGAAATTCATGGGCGGCATGACCCGTGCATTGTGCTGCGGGCGGTTCCCGTCATTGAGGGGGTCGCTGCGCTGGCGGCTTGTCAGGTTTTGGGGATTTGAAGGGGGGTATTCTTCTTTTTCGGTACTTTGTGCGGTTCGTTGGCTGGTTCGGGTTTTGTTGGGGTTTTTGCCTCTTCCTCGGTACTCTGGTGGTTTTCGTTTTCTGGTCCTGCCTCCGGCGGGTTACTTTCCAGCGATGGAAAGTAACCAAAGATCGCCGGGCCTGCGGGCCCGGACCCGGGGTTGGGGGGCGGCGGAATAGGTACGGGGCTTGCAAATCCTTTGGTTGCTACCCGCCGTTTTAGCCTCCGCCCTCTATACTTCGGCCATTGGCCCCTCGGGCGGATATCCCCCTTGCAAAACTTGCGAGTAGTTGCCCTGCCTTTGGCTGTACTCATGCCGCCCGACGATGGTACCAACCTCTACAAGATGGACTTGGGGTTGAGTCGGCGGGTGTTTTCTTCCTTGTTTTTAGTGCCTTTTGTGCTTTCAGGGTTTTCAGAGCTTCCAGAGCTTCCAGAGCTTTCAGTTTTGCATAAAGTATCGTAAAATGCGGAGAACTTCCGCCAACATTTCCGCACCGACTCAACCCCAAAGCTATCAAGCAGAAGATGGCAGTCCGAAAGGCGGCATGTGGACCAGCCCCGCCAACGAAACTGCT
>CAJUDT010000033.1:260-22937 GCA_910585415.1 uncultured Flavonifractor sp. | reverse complement strand
CTTTGGTTACTTTCCATCGCTGGAAAGTAACCCGCCGGAGGCGGGACCAGAAAACGAACACCTCCAGAGTAACGAGGAAGAGGCAGAAAGGAACCCCCCACAAGTCTATTTAATATTCAACTCCCGCTCGACGTCGTTCAAATTGATGGTCAACAACCTGCTAACCCCCTGCTCCTGCATGGTAACGCCATAAAGGACATCCGCCTCTTCCATAGTCCCTCGCCGGTGAGTAATCACAATAAACTGTGTTTTCTGAGCCATCTGCCGCAAATAATGGGCAAATCTCGTCACATTAGCGTCATCCAAAGCCGCTTCAATTTCATCCATAACGCAGAAGGGCGTCGGCCGAACCTTCAAAATAGCAAAATAGAGCGCAATCGCCACAAAGGCCTTTTCCCCGCCGGATAAAAGGGTAATAATTTTAAGGGCCTTCCCCGGCGGCTGAACCCGGATTTCAATCCCGCAGTTCAAAATATCCTCCGGGTCCTCCAGCTCCAGGGTCGCCTTCCCCCCGCCAAACAATTCCAAAAACGTCTGCTGAAACGCGTCGTTGATTACACGGAACTGCTCCGCGAAAATCGCCCGCATTTCCTCAGTAATCCCACTAATAATACCCTCCAGCTCTTCCTTGGCGGTACGAACATCATCCCTCTGGTCCGTAAGATAGGTGTACCGCTCATTAATCCGCTGAAATTCCTCAATGGCGTCCAGATTGATATTCCCCAAAGCGGAAATATCCCGTTTCAGCTCCCCCACCCGGCGCTGTGCCCTGGGCACACTCTCCAGCTCCACCCGCTGGGCCCGCGCCGCCTCGTGGGACAGCTCATAAGTTTCCCACAGCTTATCCAGAAGCTGCTTTTCCTCCATAGCGGCGGCGGTCCGTTTCTGTTCCAACACCGAAACCTCCCGCTCCATGGACAGCAGCTCACTGTTCTTATCCCGTGCATCCTTGTCCGCCTGAGCGCGCTTCCCTTCCAAAGCCAGCTTTTCCTGATTCACCCGGCCAATGGCGTCCTGCCGCTCCCGATTTTCCTGGCGGATAGCCTGAAGCTGCCGCTCCTTCTCCAAAATCTCCTGCTCCAGCGCGGCATTTTTATCCTGAAACTCCGCCATCATTCGTTCTCGCTGCTCCCGGTCCCCGGACAGGTCCTCCCGCAGGGCCTCCAGCTCGGCCAGACTCTTTTCCGACGCGGCCTGCTCGGCCTCCAAAGCGGCAAGGCGCATATTCAAACCGGCAATCTCCCCGCCGATTGTCCCCGCCTGCTCCTGCAAGCGGTTCTGCCCCTGAGCCTTGCCCTCCGCCTGGGCCCGCAGGGCGGCGGCGGCGCCCTCCAGCGCCTCAATACGCTCCCGAGCCTTCTGGGTATCGGCCTCCGTCTGTGCGGAGCGGGTCTGAATCTGCTCCAGCTCCTCCCGCAGGGCCTCCTGACGGCGGCGGAGCTCTGCCGCCTGGGCGTCAAAGCGCTCCTTCCGCTCGGAGAGCTGAAGAACCGCATTCTCATGCTGCCGCTGCTGGGCCTGGGCAGTCTCCAAATCGTAAGCCGCCGCCGCGGCCTCCCGCTGGGCATTTTCCATAGCCTGCGCCGCCGCGGCCAGCTGCTCCTGCACGCCGCCAATCTGCTCCCGCAGGCGCTCCAGCTCATTGGACCGGCTGAGGATACCGGCACTCCGGCTCACCGAGCCGCCGGTCATAGACCCGCCTGCATTGAGCACCTGCCCGTCCAGGGTGACAATTTTGAACCGGTACCCATATTTCCGGGCCATTGCAAGCGCGGCATCCAGGTCCTCCGCAATGACCGTCCGCCCCAGCAAATTGGAAAAAATCCGCGTATACTGGGCATCAAAGCGAATCAGCGCGTCTCCCATGCCCACGAACCCCGGCTCACCGGACACAGCCTTGTCCCGAAACTCCGCAGGCCGTACAGTATTCAAAGGCAGGAAGGTACAACGCCCCCCATCCCGGCGCTTCAAGGCCTGAATGGCCGCCTTACCGGTCTGGTCGGAGTCCACCACAATATGCTGCATAGCCCCGCCCAAGGCAATCTCAATGGCCACCGTACACCGGTCGGGCACATGAATCAGCCCCGCCACGGGGCCGTGAACCCCCTGGAGCTGTCCCCGTCCGGCCTCTCCCATGACCAGCTTGACCGCTTTGGAGTAACCCTCATAGAGCTTTTCCATCTCTGCGAGCATCCGAATCCGGTTTTTGAGGTCCGTTTCCTCCATACGGAGCCGGGTGTGACGCTCCTGAGCCTCCTTAGCCTTGCCCGCACGGGCGTCCCGGCGGAGGGTATAACCGCTGATAATATTCTCTAACGCGTCCCGGTCCTCCTGAGCTTTCTCCAGCTGCTGCCCGGCCTGTTGGCGCTCCCCTTCCGTCTGGGCCAGCTGTTCTTCCCCGGCGGAGAGCTCCTGCCGGACGCGCTCATCCCGGTCATAGAGCTCCTGCGCCGCCGCCGCCAGGGCGGAGAGCAGAGCCTTGGCCTCCGATGCGGAGGCGTTCTCCACGGCCTCCTTCTGCCGCAGAGCCTCCATTTCCTCCGCCAAAACACCCGCCGAGCGGGCGGCCTCTTCAGCGGCGGTCTGCTTGTCGGTGAGCTGCTCCGTTAACTCCTGGACCTCAGTCAAGAGGGCCTCCAGGCGGGTCCGGCGCTCATCAATCTGGGCGGAGATGGAGCCCGCCCGGCCCTCCTGCTGGTCCAGCTCCTGCCGGAGCCGGTTGGTATTTTCCAGGTTATTTTGAATGTTGGCCTTTAAGACGGCAATGCCGTTGTCCAGTCCGTTGGCGTCGGCCTCCCGCTGCATCATGGTGAAGCGGATACCCTCGGCCTCCACGTCCTTTTCCCGCATCTGGGCGGAGAGCTCCTCAGCGGCGGCATAGAGGGCCTCCACGGCCTGCTGTGCCTCATCCTTCTGGCGGAGGGCGTTCTCATAGTCGGAGAGCGTCTTAATAGCGGCGGCCCGCAGCTTCTCCAGCTGGTCTAGCCAGAGAGAAATTTCCAGCCCCCGGAGCTCATCCCGGAGCAATAAAAACCGTCTGGCCTTCTCGCTCTGAACCCGCAGGGGCTCCACTTGAAGTTCCAGCTCGTCGATTTTATCGGTAATGCGCACCAGGTTTTCCGCGGTGCGTTCCAGCTTGCGCTCGGCCTCTTCCTTCCGGTGGCGGAAGCGGGAAATACCCGCCGCTTCCTCAAAGACCTCCCGCCGGTCGGCACTTTTCACCGAGAGGATTTCGTCAATTTTCCCCTGGCCGATGATGGAATACCCCTCCCGGCCCAAACCGGTGTCCATGAACAGCTCGTTCACATCCTTGAGGCGCACCGAGCGGCGGTTGATATAGTATTCACTTTCTCCAGAGCGGTAATACCGCCGGGTAACCATGACCTCGCTGTCCTCCACGGCGAAGAGGTGGTCGGCGTTGTCCAATACCAGGGAGACTTCTGCAAACCCTAATTGTTTGCGCTTGGCGGTGCCGCCGAAGATAACGTCCTCCATCTTGCCCCCCCGCAGGGCCCGGGTGGACTGTTCCCCCATAACCCAGCGCACGGCGTCGGAGATATTGGACTTACCGCTGCCATTGGGGCCCACAATGGCGGTGATATCCTCCCCAAAGGAGAGGACCGTCTTTTCTGGAAAGGACTTAAAGCCTTGAATCTCCAGCGCTTTCAGGTACACGCAGCCACCCCTTTCTGCCGAAAAGCCCACAAAGTCTGGCGTCCTGTTTCTGGAAAAGAAAAGGAAACCTAATTATGGCATATAATTTTACCACATTAGATTTCCTTTTGCAAGTTTCAAGCCGCACCGTTTCAGCGGGGGCTTCAAATTTCACTGCACCTATTGCGGAAACACAAAGACTTTTTGCAGTGGTACGGCACTGAACAAAGAAAAGCCTGTCAGCAGGACCAATAAAGCCACCGTCTACCCCACCGCCACCGTCACCATCAGCGCCAGCGGCAAAGCGGAGGCAGAGGTCAAGCTGTCCGCCTCCACCGTCCAAGCGGCCCAGCAGAGCGGAACCGCCGCCGTCCTGCCCATCCCGGAGGTCCAACCCACCCAGAACACGGATTCCGCCCAGGTAGTCACGGTGAATACGGGCAGCAAAACGCCCGTCAAGGTAGAAATCCCCGTAGCTGACCCAACCCCCGGCACTGTGGCGGTGCTCGTCCATACGGATGGCACGGAAACAAGCGTCAAGACCTCTGTCCCCACGGCGGACGGCCTGACGGCGTCCCTGCCTGACGGGGCCACGGTGAAGGTCGTGGACAACAGCAAAAATTTTGCGGATATATCCTCCCAGTATTGGGGAGCGGAGGCCATCCACTTTGTCACCGCCCGCGAGCTGTTCACCGGCACGTCAGAGGACGCCTTTACCCCCGAGGCGCCCATGACCCGCGCTATGCTGATGCTTGTCCTGGCCCGCTTTGACGGCTCGGACACCAGAGGCGGCGCCACCTGGTACGAAAAGGGCATGGAATGGGCCATTGCCAACGGCATCAGTGACGGCAGCAGCCCGGAGCAAAACATCACCCGTGAGCAGCTGGTAACCATGCTCTGGCGGTATGCCGGTTCCCCTGCCGCCAGCGGCACTCTGTCCAGTTTCACGGATACCGAACAAATCAGCGGCTACGCACAGGAGGCCATGTGCTGGGCCGTGGAATCCGGCATTATCAACGGCCTCGGCGGCGGACAGCTGGCCCCCCAAGGGCAGGCTACCCGCGCTCAGGTCGCGCAAATGCTGAAAAATTATATCGAGCAGTAGCGCAAAGCCTTGATACAGCACCAACGGCAGACTGCCTTCCCATCTCTCGGGAGGCAGTCTGCCGTTTTACATAGCGTATTCAACAATTTTACTGAAGCGGTCAAGCCGCGCCTGTAAACTCGATTGTAATGCTGCCCGTTACATCTCCCAAAGGGCCATCCACAGCCCGAAGAAACCGCTTGTAGCTTCCGGGCTCTGTTACCGGAGGTCCGACGGTAAAATCTGCGGTACATTTCAGAACTTCACCCGGCTGACGCAAATTACGTACAGACCAATAGACCACATCCGCCAAATCCTTTTTTGTGAAAAAGACCTGCATCCCATTTCCGGTTTCCGCCGAAACATCATACCAGATGGTATCTCCGCTGGACAACGTATATTCTCCCAGACAAATCGTTTTCCCGGCTTCTACGGTTTTGAATTTAACCGGGATAACCTCCATTTCATCGTCCGAGCCGTCCTCTTCGAGCAGCTCCTTCACTTCCGCCTCGGTCATATACGCAACGCCTGTAATCACATTGTCGTTGCTGCGGATAATCCTGATATTGACGGTTCCTTTCGGGTTCATATTGAGCGCATAAAAGGCTTTGTTGGGCCGGATATCCAAAAAGATATTGACAAGCTGGCCTTTGTAGTAATAATCCTTGCCATCCATGGTAACGCCCACGGCCCGGTATTCCGCCATCTGCGCTTCGGCCCATTCCTTCTCCTGCTTCTCTTTCAGCTCGTCAAACTCCCCCCTCCGGTTCAGCCTATCAAAGAGGATGGATTGAAATGCCCAGTTTTCATCTTCCAACGCCCTGTCCAGCCAAAGTTCCAGCCTCGCTTTATCCATACGGTCCGTAAAGATGGAGAAAAACGCCATTTCTTCATCGGTATATGCCTTTTCCGCAAAATCGGCAAATAGAGAAGAATCTGTATCAATTCCACGCACAGCGACAGAGAAGAAAGCAAAATCACCATCCGCATAGAGCCTTTCTAACCACATTTTTTGCGTATTTTCATCCAGTCTGGGAAACGCAATTTCAAACAGAGGCAAACTGCCGGCTTTATAATACCGCTCTATCTCTGAAGAATTATTCTCAATGCTTGCAGTTGTTTCTTTGGGATAGACAAAATTATCATATTTGGCAATACCAAATAGGCCCATAATCTTTTTGACTGCATTTACCGTATTTGGCACATCTGCGGCGGCGGCAGTAGAATAAACCCCGACGAAAGCGGCGCTGAAAATAACGCACAACGTCAGCATACCCGTCAAAAGCCGAATTGCCTTTGATTTTTTCTTAAAACTCATAATTGCTCCCAACCTTTCTTTCAATAATTGTTTGTTTTCGCTTAATGTAACAGCGCCAACAGATTCCTTGTATTTCCCCACTGCCGCCATCGCATTCAGCAAGGTTTTCCCGTAGTCCTGGGCGTTATCGCACCCCATTTTTGTGAGCACCGCTTCATCGCAGGAAAACTCACAGGCCCTGGTAATTTCCCGGCTCATAAGATACACAAGCGGATTAAACCAATGCAGGCAGACCGTAACCTGTACCAGCCACTTATAAAACATATCCCGCCGTTTGTAATGCGTCAGCTCGTGCAAAGCGATATACCAAAACTCCTTTTCGGGAATATCCGCCCTTGGCAGTACGACGCACGGGCGAAACGCGCCAATCAGCAGCGGGGATGAAATCAGCGGATTCACGCAAAGCTCCACGGGTTTTCCCACGCCCGCCCGTTCTGCGGCGGCGGAAAGCTGGTCCAATTTCTCAATGTCAGAAACCGGGGTCATACCCGCTTTGACGTACCGTATAAACCCCTGATAGATGGTTATTTTCCGTATCAGCAAGCCCAGAGCGGCCACCAGCCAGACCAACCAGATTTGGTGGAGCAGCAGCTCTCCAATATCTCGAAGCGGCTGGACGGCAGTCCACGTCTCCGCTTGACGGTTCTCATCGGCCCGCTCCGCCCCAACCGCCGGAGTGAGCTCATCCTCCGAAATATCCGGCGCACTCTGCGGCGGAGGGGATGGGGCCTGGGTGATTGCCTGGTCCATCGCCCGATACGTACTTCCCAGCAAGCTCACCTCCGGTCCGAAAGGGAGCAGCAGCCGCAGCAGGACGATGAACCAGATGTAATACCGCCACTGCCGGCTGACGGCATTGCCCAGACATCGTTTTCCCAGAAGCAGCGCCAGAGTCAGCAGCCCGCCGGAGCAGGACATGGACAGGAAGATTTTCCAAACGGTGTTCATTCGCTCTCTTTCCCCTTCTCCAGCAGCCGCTTCAATTCCTCGTATTCCTCATCTGCCAGAAGGTCGCCCATAATCAGGTTGGAAACCAGCCCTTTTGCGCTCCCCTCATAAATTTTATCCAGGAAGGTTCTCGTCTGCGCGGTCTGATATTCCGTCTCTGAAATGAGCGTCGTATACTCGTTGCGGCGGCCGATTTTCCTGGCGCTCAAAAAGCCCTTATTCATCAGCCGGGACAGCAGCACAATCAGGGTATTCTTTTGGCAGGGCCTCCCCCTGGCCGCCAGCCCGTCCATGATATCAGAGAACCACGTCACCTCCGACCGGTTCCCCCATATGATTTTCATGATTTCCAGTTCTGCGTCGGATATCTGCTGTATCATAGTTTCACCCTCCCATTGTATAACGCAGTGTTGTCATTTCAAAATATAACACAGCGTCATCCTTTTGTCAAGCCGATTTTTCCTTGACAGTTCCGCCCGCAGAGGTTATAATATCGATAGACGATATCGAGAGACGATATTGGAGGGAGCTATGGGAAAGCGCGCGCTGGAAACCTTGACGGAAAGTATGTTTTATGTGCTCATGTCCTTTCTGGGGGGAGCGCGGTGCGGCACGGATGTTGCCGCCTGGGTGCTGCAACGTACCCAAGGCCGGGTAAAATTGGGCCCCGGCACTCTGTACGCCATCCTGCCTAAATTTGAGGAAGAGGGCCTTATCCGGGAGGTGGCGGTGGAGGGCCGCAAGCGGACCTACGCCCTGACGGACAAGGGCCGGGCCCTGTACCGGGAGGAACTGGAGCGGCTGCGCCGCTGCGTGGCCGACGCGGAGGAAGAAGAGGTGCGTACACATGAAACGTAAGCATCCGGCCTGCCAGCGCCGCTGGCTATGCCCGGTGGACCCTCTGGACCTGACCGGCCTGGAAAACTGGCTGACGGAGTGCTCAGAACAGGGACTGCATTTCGCCCAATCCGTCCCCCTCCCCCTGTTCCCCTACTGGCGTTTTGCCTGCGGGGAGCCCCAAACCCTCCGCTACCGTCTGGAGCCCATTCAGCGCAAAGGGCCGCAGTCCCCCGACCCGGAGCAGACGGCCTATTACCGCGCCTGCGGCTGGGATTACCGGGGCTCCATCGGCAGACTTTTTCACGTTTACGCCGCCGGGGACCCTGCCTCGCCCGAGCTCCACACCGACCCGGTGAGTCAGAGCTTTACACTGGAAATCCTGGCACGGCGGTACCGTTGGGATTTATACCTCCTCCTGGGCCTGCTGGCTCTGGAAGTCCTCGTCACCTTTGCGTACCCGCTGCTGACCCCCGGCAGCGGGGCGCTCACAAGGCTCTTTACCGGCGGATACCGGCTTGCGCCTTTTGTAACTCCGGTCATTCTGCTGCTGCTCTATGCCCTTTACCGCTCTGGATACACCCGGCTCCGCCGCCTCCGCCAGCAGCTGGAGGCGGGCATTCCCATGGAGCACAGGGACAAACACTACAAAGAGCGCTCCATCCGGCAGGCAGTCCTCGTCCTCATCCTGATAAACATGTTCCTCCGGCCCGTCTCTCTCATTACAGCGGGCGACCCGGTGGAGCCCCACCAGCTTCCAGACGTCCCCCTGTTCTCCCTGGACGCCCTGCGGGAGTCGGACGGATGCCGGATTACCGAGCATACCTTTGTCCTATCCCGCCGCCTGACGGTCCAATGTACCGGATACCTCCCAAGCGCGCCGGAGGCCGGGGCCCTCACCCTTCGGTACACCTGTTATGGAATGCGCCTGCCGTTCTTCGCCTCTCCCCTGCTGGAGGATTTGGCCCAAAGTACCCTGCCGGAGTCCGGCGCCTCCACCGAGCTGACCCTTCCGGGCCTTGAGCGGGCCATCCTCTGCCAGTCCCCCGGCCCCGAGGGCGCGCGTCAGGAACTGTTTCTCCAGACGGGCTCCTGGGTCATCCATGTGGAGTCCTGCACATCCGACCTGCAGCTCTATGCCGAAGCGCTGTGTGAGCAGCTCTCAACCTTGTGAGTATTTGGAAAGGAGGTACGCAGTATGGACCGCTCTTCGGAACACACTGGTACGGTTCGCCGCTGGTGCCCGGTGGATTTTCGGGACATGCCCGGTCTGGAGGGCTGGCTGACCGGCCTGGCCAGTCAGCAGGGGCTCTATTTTGCCCAGGCCAAAGCCTTGCGCTGGGTGTTTCTCAAGCGCCCCCCTCAGCCGGTCCGCTACCGGCTGGAGCCCGTCCGGGGCCGGAAAGACCGCGAACCGGATTCGGAGCGGGTGGGCTATTACCGCGCCTGCGGCTGGAACTACTGCGGCGCAGTCCACTCGTATTACCATGTCTATCTGGCCCAGGACCCGCAGACCCCGGAGCTCTACGACGACCCCGTCAGCCAGAGCTATGCCCTGGAAACTCTGGAGCGGCGGCAGTTCCGCGAGGCCCTGCTCTATTTGCTCCTGTTGGCAGTCTACTCACTGCTGCTGCTTGGGACTGGCTGGAATCTTTCCGACTGGCCGGTGCTCTTCGTCCTGGAGGGCGTTACCGCCCTTCAGGTGCCGCAAATCCTGCTCTATCTGCTCCTGTTTCTCCAGGCATTCCAGGCCTTTTGGCAGCTCCACCGGCTCCGCCGCCTGCTGCGGGCCGGTCTGCCCATGACGCACGAGGCCACTCCCGGTTCTTTCCGGCGGGTCCGGTGGCGAACCGGCGCTTGCGCCGCACTCTGCCTGCTGATGGCGGTTCTGTGGTTTTCCTACGACTACCGCTGGCATGGCGCCCCGGAAACTCTGACGGCGGAGGGCCTCGCTCCGGCCTATTTCTCCCTCCACGAGCTGGAGCCGGAACAGGAACCGCTCCGCACCAGCCGGGCCAGCGCCCAGCGCACCCCGCTGCTCCGTTCCTATGAGGTTGACCAGTCCATGCACACCCTGACCACCCCGGCAGGGGTCCGCTACACCCCCGGCATGACCTATGCCTATTACGACCCAACCTTCCCGTTCCTGGCCTCCCCGCTGATGGACGACTTGATCTACCGCTATACCCAGCACAACTATTTCCCGGACGAGTACCGCCTAAAACCCCTGGAGCTCCCCGGCTTTGACCGGGCCCTTCTGGCCTTGGACACCGACGGCTTTGGGCAAAAGCTCTTCCTCAGCCGGAATGGGGACGTACTCTACCTGTGCTATTATGGGTGGACCGACCTGCTGGAGCACCTGGAGTCCATAGAAAATCTGTTTTATACTAATTCTTCATAAAACGATGCAATCGTTTTATGGGGCCGCATTTTGCGGCCCGGCGGCGTCTCACGCCGCCATAAAAAGATTTTAATCTTTTTATCAAGAAATAGTATTACACCCAGGCCCCTGTAAAACAATGAATTGAATATCAACCCGCAAGCCCTGCGAAACCAAAACAACCGCCCTGTGCCAAAATATAGGCACAGGGCGGCTGTTGCGTAAGAAGCCTGAAGCAAACCGAGTGGCGAGCCCCTTACATCAGATATTTTCCATAAAATTCTTCAGCATCTGCGCCGCCTCGGCTCGGGTAGCCGTTCCTCCGGGGACGAGCTGACCGCTGCCGTTGCCGCTCAGGACTCCGTTCTCAACGGCCCAGCACAGTGCCTCCATGGCGTAGCTGTTGACCTGGTCCGCATCGGCGAAGTCCAGATTGTGGCCGGAGGCCTCGGGGCTGCCCACGTACCTCCAGAGCATGACGACGAACTGTTCCCGTGTCACACTGTCGTTGGGGCCGAATTGACCACCCCCATAACCGTTTACAATGCCGTTTTCCGCAGCCCAGGCGATGCTGTCCGCATACCACGCCTCGCTGTTGACGTCGCTGTATGCGCTTGTCAGCGCCTGGTCCGGCTGGCCCTCCAGCCGGTAGAGCACCGTCGCCAGCATACCGCGGCTCATGGTCTGGTCCGGGCTGAAGGTCGTTTCGCTGGTGCCGCTGAACAGCTCGCGGGCGCTGGCGAAGGTCACCGCCTCAGCGGCCCAGTTCGTGGGGGGCACGTCGGCAAAGGCCTTGCTGTTGTCCACGATTTCGACGGTGGCGGACCCGTTCAGGGGGATATTCATCTTGCCGTCCTCCACCATGCTCCGCTGAAGTGTCTCGCGGGTGCCGTCCGCATGGACCAGTACCGCCACGGTGCCGGGTCCGGCATTCTCTGCCGGGACGGTGAGCGTCAACCCTCCGGGGACCTGCTCCACCGCCTCACCGCCTGCGGTGAGGGTCAGAACCACCGACCGCCCCACCTGCTCGGCCGCTACGTTCACGTCGCCGCCTGCACGGCCCAGGGTATCCAGCGCCGCATGGGGGATGGTCGCGTCAGCGATGGGGGTGGAGACGGTGAGGGCCGCCTTTGTCTCGCTCTGAATCCGGCTCACCGTCGCCGCCGGGATGGAAACCTGTGCCTTGGTCACATCGCGGGTGATTTCCGGCTTGATTACAATGGTTTGACTCTGGTTCTCAACCGCCTCCTTGACCAGTTTATTGCCGTCCGCAGCGCTCACGACGGTTTTTGCCGTGCCGTCCTGAATCGTCGTCCGCGTGGGAGTGTCGTTTGTGCCTGTGGACGGGGTTCTGTCGGTGCTTGTAGATGGCGTGCTGCTTGTGCTGCTGTCGCTGTCGTCCGGGCTGTCGCTGCTGGGAGGGGGTGTAGCCGCTCGAACGGTCACATCAATCTGGAACTCCACCACGTTGTAGTTAGCGGTGTCATCCGGCGTGAAAATCACATCTTGCTTAGATGTTCCCACACCAGGCACGATGCTGCCATCCTTCCAGGTAAATTTGCCCGGTACGCTCATTGCACTGCTGTTCCATTTCATTTGACTCAGCGATTCTCCCACTGTGCCAGACGCCGTGGGGTATGTGCTGATAGTCGGGGTCGCCTTCTTGATCTCCACCTCGATGGACGCGGCGTCGATGCCGGTGTAATTCACACTGTCTGCCACCTTGTACCAGACGGTGTACGTTCCTGCATCGGTGCCAGTGGGAATCGTAGTCGAATACCCACCCTTTTCGCTCGTGCTGTACACCACGACGCCAATGTTACCCTCTGTCGTTCCGCCGGTAACAAGGGGCTGTGCGCTGCCGTTGTAGGTCAGGGTGGAAGCGGCAGGTACAGTATCCAGCTTTGCGTCTACCTTGTAAATCTGGGCTGTTGTGCTGTCAGGCCAAGTGATGATGTATTTGCCTGCGGCATCACCTGTGGCGTTATGCGATGTAATCTCCACCTTCTTGCCTGTGCCAGCATCCGCCGTTGCAAATGCACCTGCCACAGTGAGGGTGATTTCATCATTCCCCACCAAATCGCCGCTCTTCCAAGCTGCTTTCAGGGTCGCATCTGTCGTTCCATCATAGGACTTGTCATCCGCTGTCACCACTGGGGTCACGGGCTTCGGCTTTGCGTCGAACGGCACACTGTCTGTGTTGGATTGGCTATAGCCGTCCGCAGCCTCCCGGTAGGCTTCCACGGTGAAACCGCCGACGCCTGTTACGGTTACAACACCATTCTGATCAATCACAGCGGCACCGTTGCTCTCCTTGATGCTCCAGTGAATCTTGCCGCTGCCGGAGCCGCCTATCGCGCTCAGGGTAAACGTATCACCGTAGCGGACAGAAGCAGGCTTGTCGGTAATGGACAGGGGATTCTGGCTGGACGCCACGATTTCGAAGGTACCGGTTACAGAAGAGGTAAACTCGTAGTTGCCGCCCGGGTTGTCTGTGACGGTAACGGTGTAAGTGCCCACCCCAATCCGGTTGTTGGGAAGCTTTACAGTGTACTCGCTCTCCGGGATAATGCGGTTTTGGGAGTCTCTGACAACAACGGCCGGGGTCTTTTCCGTGCCGTCATAGGGAATCGTATTCGGTGTACACAGGACTGTGGGCATATCGGTGTTCACACCAATCGTCACATTCTCCACCTTCATGACCGCGCTGTCCTTGTGGTTCTCATCCCCGGCAGCGACCTTGTACCGGACCGTGTAGCTGCCCGCGTCCACAGCCGTGGGAACGTTGTAGCTGTAGCCGCCTCCATCCAGAGAATAGACCAGCTCTCCGC
Organism: uncultured Flavonifractor sp.; assembly: GCA_910585415.1. Classification (GTDB taxonomy): domain Bacteria; phylum Bacillota; class Clostridia; order Oscillospirales; family Oscillospiraceae; genus CANAAV01. The sequence goes on along the minus strand of CAJUDT010000033.1, from coordinate 9,885 downwards.
CCTCCGCCGTACCGGGGCTCACCAGGGCCTGCGGACTGCCGGTGTAGGTCAGACCTGTAACCGCCTGCGGGCGGTCCTTTACCTCAGCGACTTTCGCAGTGATAGACGCCGTGGTGGTGGCGGGCCAGCTGATGTCGTATTTTTCGCTGATACCAGCCGGGATTGTCAGACCATCAATGATAACGGTCTTATTCTCCCCCACGTTCGCGTCCATAAAATGTCCTGTGGCGGTCACAGTGGTAATGTTGTCACCTGCGACCAGTCCGCTGAGGGTAACGGTCAATGTGGCGGTCGTGCTAGTGTCATAGGGCTTCTCTGCGGCAATCACAACGGCGGTGACGGGCTTCGGGGCCACAGTGAAGGTCCAAGTGTCGGTCAGACTTCCGGAGGTAGCTGTAATCGTGACACTGCCGGACTTCTTGGTGGTAACCACGCCGGTACTGCTGCCGATGGCGGCAATGTTCGCGTCGCTGCTGCTCCAGGTCACCGTTCCGGTTCCGCCGGTGGCACCCAAGTAGAGGGTGTCACCATAGACCACGTTGTCCTGCTTGCCGGTGATGGTCAGGATGGGCTGGCTGCCGTCAACAATCTGGAAGGTGGCGGTCGCATCCAGCTGATAGTTGGTCCCCTTGTTCCTGATGGTGACGGTGGCGGTACCAACATTGATGTTGTCGCTGTAGGTTGCCGTATACTCACCAGCCGGAATCACATTGCCGCTGTCATCGGTTACCGTGACGGTGGGCTTATGTTCGGTCCCGTCGTACTTAAAGCTGTTCTGGGACAGGGTGACCGTCGGGCTGGTCACGACATTCTTGCCGATGGTTGCGCTGATTGTGATGGGGTCGCTGTCCTCATGCTTGGAATCACCCAGCACCTTGGCATAAATTCTGTAGGTGCGTACCTTGGTACCGGTGGGGATTTCGGCGGAATACGTGACTGCATCAAGCGAATAGACCACTATTCCCTCCAGAGATATGCCCGTATACTCTTCAATAAGCTCCTGGGGCTCTCCGGTGTAGACCAAGTCTGTCAAGCCTACTGGCAATGTGTCAAATGTCGCCTTGCTCTTTGCAATGTAAAATGCTGTTGTGTCTTTGAACTGGTAATTGCCATTGCCCGTACTCTGGACCGTGACCTCTGCTCTGCCTGGGTTGATATTATTGCTGTAGGTGACGGTATAATCGTCTTCACCGAGCCTTTCCCCATTCACGCTTACGGTTACGGGAGGCTCTTGCGGAAGACCGGTGTACGGGAGAGGATTGCTTGCCAGCTCCAGTTTGACCGTGGGATAGGCCAGCTTTTGCTTGATCTCCACAAGCATTGACACGGGCTCCGTATCGCCGACGCCGTTGTCACCCTGCACTTTGTACCAGATTTGGTAAATACCTGCATCGGTCTCACTGGGAATTGACGGGCTGTAGGGGCCATCCTTTGTTGTTGTGGAATACACCACCTTGCCGTTGACCGCAGTACCGGGGGTCACAAGTGCCTGCTCAAAGCCGTTGTAGGTCAGGTCGTTCGCCCTGGGTGGTTCTTTCAGGGAAGCGGCCCCCGCCTGGATGGTAAAGGTCTTGCTGCCGCTGACATCGTAGTTCCCGTCGGGGTTGTCTGTGATGGTAACGGTAGCGTTGGTGCCAATCTCTATGTTGTTGCTGTAGCTCACCGTGTACTCGCTGGGCGGAATCACGGTCGAACCGTCCTTGACCACCACACTGGGCTCCTTCGCTGTGCCGTCGTAGTCGAACGTATCTCTGGACAGAGCGATGGTGGGATTTTTCACCTGCTTCGGCGCGATGGTCACGTCTACCCGGACAGGGGCGCTATCCTGATAGTTCCCGCTGGCTTGAGCCTTGTACCAGACGGTGTAGGTGCCCGCATTCGTCTCCTCCGGGGGGAGCAGGGTGAAGTAGGAACCGTCTCGGGAATAGGCCAGAACACCGTTGTCCGCCGTGATGCCGGTGACCAGCTTTTGGGCGGTGCGGTCGTAGGTCAGATTAACCGGCGTAGACCCGTTCACACTGGCGGGCTTCGGGGTGATGGAGGCCGTCGGGGAGGGAGGCCGCTTGATGTCGTACCGGTCGTCGATAGGAAGGGTGCCGGTGATGGTGACGGTTTTATCCGTTCCCACATTGGCGTCGTTGAAAGTGCCGGTCAAAACGCCATCAAGGCTGATGCTGTCGTTGCCCAGCAGGTCGCCGTCTTTCCATGTGATAACCAGCTTGGCCGTGTCGTTGCCATCATACTCCTTGTCCTTGGCGGTGACGATGGGCGTGACGGGCTTCTTTTCCGCCCTGAACGTCCAGGTAGCCGTAACTATTTCGTAACCTGGGACCGTCCTTGTGGCCGTGATTGTGACCGAACCGGATTTATGGACCGTTACCAGACCGTTCTGGTCTATGGAAGCGGTATCAGGATCACTGCTGGTCCACGTCACGGCGCCCGCCACGGTGCCGCCCGAAACGGCCAGAGTAAAGGTGTCGCCATACTGGACCCTGCCGGGCTGATTCACGATAGACAACGCGCCCTGCCCCGCCGCAAGGATGGTAAAGTTTTTGGATATCTCATTGAAGGTGTAGTTGCCGCCCTCCTTGTCGGTGATGGTGACCGTATGATCTCCCACGGCAATCCAGTCCGTGACAGTGACGTAAGTGGTTTCATACTCCGTGGCCGGAATCACGCGGCCCTCGTTGTCCTTGACCGCGACGGCTGGTTTGTGCATCTTGCCGTCAAACTCGATATTGCTGGGCGTGAACTCGATGATAGGCGAGGTCACCTCCTGCGGGGCAATGGTCACGGTTCCCAGCTTTGTCCCTGCCGTGTCGTTGTGGTTGCTGTCGCCCTTCACACGGTACCAGACCTCGTAATCCCCCGCGTCGGTGCCGGTGGGGAGGCTGGCGGAGTAAATCTTGCCGTCCAGCGAGTATTCCACAATGCCGTCCGGCGAGGAACCCTCGACCACCAAGACCTGGGCAAGGCCTGTGTACGTCAGCCCGGTCTTCGCCGTGGGAGCAATCACCTTTGTTCTGTCCACATCTGCCTTGAAAATCGACGCGGTAGTGGTGGAGGGGTAGGTAATGCGGTAGTTTTCTTGCACCGTACTACCGGTGGAGAATTGAGGATTGGAGCTGTCAACCTTCACTTTCTTGTCCGTTCCGGCGTTGGAGTCCTCGAAGCTGCCGGACAGAGTGATGGTAAAGGCATCGCTGCCCACCAAATCGCTGGCGTTCAGCACAGCGGTCACAGTGGCAGTCTCATTGCCGTCATAGGTCTTTGACTGCGCTGTCACAACGGCGGTCACCGGCTTTTTCTCTGCGTAGAGCGTCCAAGTGGCGGCCTGGTCATCGTAGCCGGTTTTGGTGCTGGTGGCTGTAACCGTAACAGAGCCCACACCGGTAATTTCGAGCAGTCCGTTGGCAATGCTGGCAATCGAGCCGTCACTGACAGTCCAAGTCACGGTCCCATTGCCGCCTGTGGTCCCCAGCTGAATCGTGTCGCCGTAGTAGACCTGCTCCCGTGTGCCGGTGATGGTCAGAGGCGTCTGGTCCGCCGGGAGGATTTCAAATGTGGCAGCAGCGGTAAAATCATAGTGGGTGCCTGTGCCGGTAATGGTCAGGATGTACTTACCCACATCGGTCATACTGGTCGCGCTAGCGCCGTTTTTATCCTGATATGTCACCGTGTACTCGCTGCCGTCGATCACAAAACCGTTATCGTCTTGGACCGTGACTGTGGGCTCCTGCACCTTTTCGTTGTAGGTTACTGTCTCCGGTGTCACCTTGATGGTGGGCGCGGCCACAGTGTTCACAATGATGGACGCATTCACCGAAGCAGGTGCGCTGTCATTGTGGTTGCTGTCGCCCTGGGCCTTGTACCAGACGGTGTAAGTATCCACATTCTTCCCGGTGGGAATGGCCGTGGAATACGCGCCAGTTTCGCTCAGAGCATACACCATCGTTCCGTTGGAAGCGGCGCCCGCCTCAGCCAGCGCCTGTTCGGTGCCATTGTAAGGCAGGTTTTCCAGTCCCTTCGGAGCCGCCGCCACCGACGCGGTACCCTTCGCAATCTCAAAGGTCCCCGTACCGTTTACGATGTAGTTGCCGCCGTTGGCATTGGTGATAATGACCGTCGCCGTACCGGCGTTGGTGTTGTCGCGGTAGGTCAGGGTGTACTCGGTGTCGGGGATGGTGTTGCCGCCGTCCTCCACCTTGACATTAGCGGTACCCGGTTCCTTCGCGGTGCCGTCATAGGTATAGGTGCCGGACACCGTAACCTTCGGGCTGATAACTTCTTTCGGCTTGATGGTCACGGTAACCGAGCCAACCGTAGTGTTGTCCTCGTGGTTGTCGTCGCCAACTGCCTTGTAAGTCACCGTATAAGTTCCCGCATCGGTCCCCTTGGGAATGTCTCGGCCAAAAGTGCCGCCATTCAACGCATACTCGATATGACCGCCCGTTACGGTGCCTACGGTCACCAGCTCCTGCGGCTGTCCGGTGTACTCCAGGACCTTGGCCTGGGGGGAGGTAGCCAGCTCTGCGCTGCCCTTCCGAATCTCAAATGTTACCCTGCCGCTGACGATGTAGTTTCCGCCCTCGTTGTCCGTGATGGTAACGGTGGCCTCACCCACGTTTCTGTTGTCGCTGTAGCTGACTGTGTACTCTTTGGCCGGAATCACCGCAGAACCGTCCTCAATGATAACAGAGGGTTGTTTCTCGCTTCCGTCATACGTATAGTAGTAGGCTCCATCAGTATCTTCCTGCAAGTCGCTGCCTGTCAGCGAAACATTTGTGGCGTTCACCGTCAGCGTTTTTGGGCTGATCGTCACCTCAATCGCCTGAGGCTCAGAATCGTTGTGGTTGGCATCCCCCTTTTCTTTGTACCAGACCGTGTAGGTTCCCGCGTTGGTTCCGGTGGGCACTGTCGCGGTGTAGACCCCATCCCTGGAGCTGGAGTAAAGGGTGTTTGCATCACCGTTGGATACAAGGTCTTGGAGCGTGCCGTCGTACACACGGTTATTTGCTGTCAGTGCCGGTGCTGTAGCATCCGCCTTGGTAATGGACGCGGTGGTGTCGGGCGGGAGGGTGATATCGTACTTTGTATAGGTCGTATCAGCGACAAACTTACAGGTGAAGGTCACCTTTTTATTTGTACCGACATGTTCGTCCGCAAATGCGCCCGTCAGGGTCTCGATTTCAATCTCGTCATCCCCAACCAGCGCGTCCTTCTCCCATGTAACGTGGAGGGTGGCGTTCGCATTGCCGTCGTACACCTTATCGTCCGCAGTAACAATGGCTGTGACCGGCTTTGGCAATGCGCTGAGCGGATAGTCCGCCGTCACCGTGTCATAGTTGCCTCCGCCCGGCTTGGTGGCGGTAATCGTAGCGGAGCCTACCCCCTCGATGGTCACAAAACCGTTGGCGTCGATATCAGCAATCGTGTCATCGCTGCTGCTCCATGTGACCTTGCTGCTGCCGGAGCCGCCTACCGCGCTCAGGGTAAAGGTGTCGCCGTAGTGGACGAGGCCGGGCTTGTTAACAATCTCCAGCGGGTTCTGCGCCGTTGTGCTGATGGTAAAACCCGCTGTGGCCGTCTCAACAACATAGTTTCCGCCAGAAATGTTCTCAATCTTGACCTCGTACGTGCCCTGGTCCGTCCAGTTCTCGCCGTTATCGGTCACATAGGTATGCTTATACTCACTCTCCGGGATTATGTTGTTTGCGGTGTCTCTGACCGTGACCGTGGGCCGCTTCGCCTCGCCGTCGTACTTGGCGCTGGGAGGCGTCAGCTCGATATTGGGCGTCACAGTCTGCTTGCCGATGGTCACTTCTACCGTGCCAACCGCGCTGTCCGTGTGGTTGTTGTCGCCCTGGGCCTTGTAGTAGACCGTGTGCTCACCGGCATCCTTGGCCTTGGGAATGGACGGGGTGTAATTGGTGCCGTCCAGGGAATAGACCAGAGTGCCGCCCGTCACAGTGCCCGCCGTGACCAGCTCCTGAGCCCGGCTCGCGTCGTAGGTCAGAGGGGCCACAGCTACCGGAGCGGTATCCACCGTCGCGGCCCCCGCCAGAATAGACGCGGTGGCAGTATCGGGGTAGGTAATCTCATAGTTGGCCGCTTTCGGGTCAGAAATCGTCGGAGCGGAGCCAGTGATGGTAATGGTCTTATTTGTCCCGACGTTCGCATTATCGAAGGTGCCTGTCAGGTCCGGAATGGTGAACGTATCGCCAAACACCAGGTCACTTGCGGCCACCTTAGCCTTTACGGTCGCGGCTGCGCTGCCGTCAAAGGGCTTATCAACACCGGTCAGCACAGCCGTCACCGGCTTCTTACCCGCGCTGAACTCCCACGTAGCGGACACGTCGGCGTAGTTGCCGTCTATGGAGCGGGTCGCCGTGACCACCAAAGGCCCGCCCACGTCCTTCACGGTGAGCAGTCCGGTGGCGCTGATGGTGCTGGTGCTGGCGCTGCCGTCCTTGGCCTCAACCTTCCAGCGGATGGTCCCATTACCGGAGCCGCCCGTGGTGCCGAGCTGGATGGTATCGCCATAGTAGACCTGGGCCTTGGTGCCGGTGATAGAAATTGCCTCCTGGCCCGCCGGAAGGATTTCAAAGGTTCGGACATTGACCGTACCATCGGCAGTCATGTCGTAATTGGAGGTTGGCGGCGTGGTGATGGTGATGGTGTAGGTGTCCACTTTCACCATATCGTTGCCATTCGTTCCGGTAATTGTCGCCACGTACTCACGTTCTGGAATCAAGCGGCCGTTATTGTCGTAGACGGTGATAGTCGGTTTCTGCTGGCTGCCGTTGTAAATAAACGTATCCTGGGATAGTGAGATTGTGGGATTTGTTACCTCGTTTTTGCCAATCTCCACCGTCAAACTCGCCGGGGCCGTATCGCTGTGGTTGGCGTCGCCCAGCACCTTGTAGTCGATGGTGTATGTGCCGACCGCCATACCCTCGGGAATCGCAGAGGAATAATTCCCACCGTTCACGGAGTAGACCACAGTACCCTCATGGCAGACGCCAGCTGTAACCAGCTCCTGGGCCGTGCCGTTGTACTGCAAGCCGGTGATTCCCGTCGGAGCCGTAAATGCGGGTTCTTTCTTTGTAATCTCAAAGGTTGCCGTACCGTTTACAATGTAGTTGCCGCCGTTGTTGTCGCTGACGGTGACCGTAGCCGTACCGGCGTTGGTGTTGTTTTGGTAGGATACGGTGTACTCTGTAGGATTAATCGTATCCGTACCATCCTTAACAGTGACGCCAGGTTCTTTCGGATCGCCGTCATACACGTAGGAATCCTGAGCCAACGTAATGACGGGCGTAATCTCCCTTGGATTGATGGTCACGGACCTCGAACTGGGCGCGGTGTCCTCGTGGTTCGCGTCGCCCTTTACCATGTAATGCACGGTGTATGTGCCCGCGTCCTTGCCCTCGGGGATGGTTTCCGAATAAGAACCATCTGCGCCAGTGTCAGAATACACCACCGTGCCGCCGGTGGCCGTACCTGCCGTCACCAGCTCCTGCTTTGTTCCGTTGTAGGTCAGCAGATTGGCCTGGGGGCTCGAGGTCAGCACCGCGCTGGCTTTCTTGATGGCGAACTGTACCGTTTCGTCTGTAAACGTATAGTTGCCGCCCGCCTTTGCGGTGACGGTCACAGTCGCGTTGCCAACATTTCTGTTTCCGGTGATGTTCACACCGTAATCGCTGTCTGTCAGCACCGCGTTATTATCGTCCGCCTTGACGGTCACATTGGGGATTTTATCAGTGCCGTCATAGTTGTAGGAATAGGTGGGAGGCGTGACGGTATCATCCGTCTGCAAGTCGTTGCCGGACAGAGTGACGGTCACAGTAACTGGCCTGGGTTTGATATCGCCCTTGGCTGTGGCGGGATAGCTGACGGTGTACTTGCTGGTGTCTCCAGTCACAGACGCGCCAGAGCTGTTCAGTGTAACCGTCTTGCCGGTTCCTGCATTGGGGTCCTCGTAGGTGCCCGTCAGCCCGCTGATTGTGATGCTGTCGGCAGGGTCCACCAAATCGCTGGCCTTCACCGCCGCCGCAATCGCGGCATTGTCAACGGCTGTGGTCCCATCATAATTCTTCGCAGAAATGGTCACTTCCGCCACAACCGGTTTAGGCTTCACGGTAAAGGTATAGGTATCGGTTGCAGGCGCATAGTTGGGAACAGTCCGCGTCGCCGTCACCGTGACAGAGCCCATGCCCTTGACCGTGAGCACACCTGTGGCCCCATTGATTTCGGCGCTGGTTTCGCCCGCCGTGATTTTCCAGGTCACCGTCCCGTTTCCAGTGCCGCCGGTGGCCTCCAACGTTGTGATTGTATCGCCGTAATAGACATGCTCGGGCTTACCGGAGATTTTCAGCGCACCCTGGGTCGCCGCCTTGATTTCAATCTGAGCGGTTGCGGTGAACGAATAATTCCCGTTGGCCACATTCGTAATGGTGGCCGTATAAGTGCCAGCGGCCGTCAGCAATCCATCCGTAACCGTCAAATCGTCGTTCGCCCATGTGACCGTGTACTCTTTGGAATCAATCACGGTATCGCCGTCCTTGACGGTGATTTTCGGCTCCTTCTTCGTGCCGTCGTACAGGAAGGAGGATTCCGACAGCTCCACCGCAGGCGTGATGGTCTTGGGGGCAATGGTCACAGAAATCGGAGTCGTGTTCACGGCCACACCGGAATAGTCGGCGGTCCCGTCTACCTTATAATAGACGGTGTAAGTACCCGCGTCAGTCCCGGTGGGAACCTCGGGTGAGAAGTTGGTCCCATCCAGAGAATAGACCAGGAAGCCCACATTGCTCACGCCCGCCGTAACCAGCGCCTGAGGCTGTCCGTTGTAGGTCAGCGAGTCGATTTTCTCAGGAACGGTGGTGATTGTGGTATTCGCCTGGGTGATGTCCGCAGTCACCGTATCGGGATAGCTGATGGTGTATTTGGCTGCGTCCGCGCCGGTCACCTGGACCCTGGAGGTATCCAGATTGACCGTTTTCCCCGTACCAACGCCAGGGGTGTCAAAGGCGGCGGTGATGCTGGCCAGGTCGATGGTCACCGTGTCGCCGTTGATTGTAGTGATGCTGGCAGAGGTCACGGCGGCGTCTGTCGTACCGTCATAGGCCTTATTATCGACCACAATGGAAGCCGTAACAGGCTTGGGCGCGGCGGTAAAGGTCCACTGGTCCGAAACCGGCAGATAGTTTGAATCGCCGGGGTTGGTAGCCGTGATGGTGACCCCGCCAACGCCTGTGATTTCCACCGCGCCGGTGTTTTCGTCCACGGTGGCAGGCCCTGTCGCCTCCCAAGTCACGGCGCTGCTGCTGGAACCGCCGCTGGTGGTCAAGGTGAACGTATCACCGTAGATGGTGGAATCGGGTTTGCCCTCAATCACCAGCTCCGCCTGCTCGGTCTTACCGATGGAGAAGGTCGCTGTATTGGCGGTAACTCCGGTCAAATCGTAGTTGCCGCCCGCCGCGTCAGAAATCGTAATGGTGTAAGTGCCCTGGTTTGTTGGGGCGGAGTCGCTGCACGTCCAATCGTACTCCGTATTGGGCACTACTGTCTCCGTCTTCCCCTCCTTGAACTTGACCGTGACCGTAGGCATTTTCACCGTGCC
>CAJUDT010000033.1:0-250 GCA_910585415.1 uncultured Flavonifractor sp. | reverse complement strand
ATCGTAGTTGCCGCCCGCCGCGTCAGAAATCGTAATGGTGTAAGTGCCCTGGTTCGTCGGAGAAGCCACGTCGCATGTCCATGTGTACTCTTCCTCCGGCAGCACCGTCTTGCCGTCCTTGACCGTGATTGCGGGCATTTTCACCGTGCCGTCGTACTCAAAGCTATTGGGAGTCAGCTCAATGGTGATGTCGGTCAGCGGCTTGCGCTGGATGGTCACGGGCACGGACTGCACCGCGAGATCGTTGTGG
>CAJUDT010000032.1 GCA_910585415.1 uncultured Flavonifractor sp. | reverse complement strand
AAACAAGTCTTAATAATCCGACCGGGTATGTAGAAAGAGGGAATGGCACTTGCAAGGGCAGCGAAAATCTGGTAGACTACTCATGAAAGGCGGATGGCTGCTGTGCCCCGCCTGCGGGCGGCAAAAGGTGCTCCAGGTGAGGCCGGACACCTCCGCAAAAAATCTCATCGTCTATTGCCGCATGTGCCGGGAAGAGTCGATGGTCGATATTGAACAGGGCCAGTGCTTTGAGAGCCAGTGCCGGTGATTGCCCCAGCTTGGGGGCACACCGCACGGGCTCTTTTTGCTTTTCATGGGGGTGAGGGATTGGGCCGCGCGAGAAAATTTAAGACGGCCAGGGCGTTGGCTGCCGCCTGGGAGGAATACAAGGCGTGGTGTGACGACCGGCAGGCCATGACCCACGGCTTCAGCTCAAAAAACTCTGAGTTTGTCAGCAAAAAGCTCAAGCGCAGTGTGACGTATACCATTGAGGGCTTTTGCGCCTGGGCCGGCATCTCCAGGGCCGCGTTTTACGAGACCTACGGCAAGCAATTTCCTGACACGTTTACGTGCATGCGCGAGGAATGTGAAATCGACGCCCGGATGAAGTTTGAGCTGGGTATCGTCGATTCCAGGCTTGCGCCCCTCTGGATGAGCCGGTATGGCTACGGCGCCAAAACGGAGAGCCTTCCCACGGTCCCCCAGGAGGACGATCCCATTACCAAGAGCTTGAAGGAGGCCGCCAGTGCTGTCGCCCAAGCAGATTGAAGTGCTCCGCTGGCCCTACACCGGCAAGACCGCCCTCATTTGCGACGGCGCGGTGCGTTCGGGCAAGACCTCCATCATGTCCCTGTCCTTCCTGCTGTGGGCCATGGGGAGCTTTGACAAGAGCTCCTTTGCCCTGTGCGGTAAGACGGTGGGGGCGGCGGAGCGGAACATCATTCAGCCGCTGCTTGGGGTGGCCTATCTGCAAGAGCACTTCCGCATGGAGTACACCCGTGGGGGCCACGTGCTCACCGTCTCCCGAGGCGGGCGGTCCAACCGGTTTTACGTGTTCGGCGGGCGGGACGAGTCCTCCTACATGCTCATACAGGGCGTCACTCTGGCGGGGGTGCTACTGGATGAAACGGCCCTCATGCCCCGGTCCTTTGTGGAGCAGGCCTTAGCCCGGTGCTCGGCGGCGGGGAGCAAGCTGTGGTTCAACTGCAACCCGGATGTGCCCGAGCACTGGTTCCGCAAGGAGTGGCTGCTGAAGCTGGAGGAAAAGGACGCCACTCACCTGCACTTTACCATGGAGGACAACCCCAGCCTCACGGAGGAAACCCGCGCCCGGTATCGGAGTCTGTACGCAGGGGTGTTCAAGCGGCGGTACATCGACGGGGAGTGGACTGCGGGGGATGGGCTGATTTACGACATGTTTGACCGGCCGGCCAACACCTATGAGGACGATTCCCGTCCCAAGGGCCTCCCGTACCTGGCCAGCCGGGCCATTGCCTGCGACTATGGCACCGCAAACCCCACGGTATTCCTGGATATCTACGACGACGGCGAAACGGTCTGGGTGGACCGGGAATACCGCTGGGACAGCCGGGACGCGGACGCCACCGGCCTGCGGCAAAAGACCGACGGGGAGTACGCGGCGGACCTGGAGGCGTTCATGGGGGCCGACCCGCAGTTTTTCTGCCCGGTTGTCGTGGACCCGTCGGCGGCCAGCTTTATTGCAGAACTCCAGCGGCGGGGGGTGTACGTGCGTCCGGGGGACAATGAGGTGCTCAACGGAATCCGGCGGGTGTCCCAGCTCTTTGCGCAAAGGCGGCTCAAGGTCCACCGGCGTTGCCGGGGGCTCCTTGGAGAGCTGCAATCCTACGTCTGGGACGCCAAGGCCGCCCAGCTGGGGGGCGTGGAGCGCCCCGTCAAGCAGCAGGACCACGGCCCGGACGCCCTGCGGTACTACGTCAACACAATCCTGCCAAAATGGCGGTACGGAGAGGAAGGTGTCCCTTGAGCAGCCAAACACAGAACCAAGGGCCGGAACTGGCCCCCATCCAGACCACGGACGCCTTTTCCAACCCCCTGTTCCGGCTGGGCTGGGGCTCCCAGTCTCCACTGGAGGCCACGGACTACCCCCTGACCCGCATGACGGACAATTATGCTCTGCTCAATTCGCTGTACCGCTCCAACTGGGTGGTCCAAAATGTGGTGGGCATTATCCCCGATGATATGACCAGGCGCTGGTTCACCCTGGGGGGTGTAGGGCCGGAGCACTGGAAGGCCCTGGAGCAGGTCCAGCGGCGCACCGCCCTGCGGGAGCGAATCAACGAGGGCCTGCGCTGGGGGAGATTATACGGCGGCGCGGCGGGCATCCTGCTCATTCGGGGCCAGGAGGGAATACTGGACCGGCCCCTGGAGCTGGAGAGCGTCCTTCCGGGGACCTTTGGGGGCCTGTACATCCTGGACCGCTGGTGCGGCATCACACCGGAAATGGGGTTGGTCAGCGATAGCAGCGACCCGGATTTCGGCCTGCCGGAGTTTTACCAAATCAACAGCCCGGAGGGGCGTATTGCGGCTCGGGTCCATCACTCCCGAGTGGTCCGCTTCACCGGGCGGGAGCTGCCCTATCTGGAGCGGCTGGCCGGGCTGTACTGGGGGGAGAGCGAGGTGGAGGCCCTGTACCAGGACGTGGTCAAGCACGACAATGTCTCCGCCAATATGGCGGCCCTGACCTTCCGGGCCAACGTAGACACCATGGAGGTGGAGAACCTGGACCAGCTCTTCTCCCTGGGCTCCGGGGGCCAGCAGCGGCGGTTCTGGAACACCATGCAGGCCCAGAGCGTGATGAAGTCCAATTTTGGAATGCAGCTGGTCAACAAGGGGGACCAGATTCACAGCACCCAGTACACCTTTACCGGGCTCCAGGAGGTCTATGACAGTATGTGCCTGGACCTGTCCGGGGCCTCCCGGATTCCCGTGACCAAGCTCTTCGGCCGCGCCCCGGCAGGGCTCAACGCCACCGGGGAGAGCGATTTGCGCAACTATTACGACTATGTGGATACACTCCGGGAGAGCAAGCTCAAGTCCGTCCTGGAGCGGATTCTGCCGGTGCTGTGCATGTCCGTGTGGGGGGCGGTCCCGGACGCGCTGGACATCCAATTCCCGCCCCTGTGGACCCCCACGGCAAAGGAGGCGGCGGAGATTGCGGAGAAGAAGGGCCTGGCCCTCCGAGACCTGTTCCAGGCGGGCCTGCTGGCGGCGGACACCGCCCAGAAGGAGCTCAAAAAGCTCTCCGGTGAGACGGGTATGTTCGGGAGCATTACCGATGAGGAAATCAAGGCCAACACAGGGAAGTCGTACAGCGATTTGACCGCCCTGCGGGACCCCCTGGCGGGGCTGGATTTTGAGGACGCCCCTGTGCAGGAGACCGGGGACGCTCTGGCCAGGGACTATAATCCCCACCACGACCCCAGCAACGGCCGCTTTACCAGCGGCGGCGGAAGTGGTAAAATGGGAAAGACCAAGTACGCGCCGTCGCCTCAGCGGAACCGTTCCGGGATACAATTGAAGCCTAAAACCTATGCTAGGCTTACTGGAGTATTGAACACCAGCTTTCCAGGATTGGAAGCTGGGGAAATTAGAGTGATTCGAGACAGAACCAACCAATATACGGTTAAGTCGGATGGTTATGGTGGATTTGAGACAATAAAAATCAGGAAAATCAAATAGGGGGGAGTTCTGATGGAGAAGAGATTGAGAGAGTTTTTAAGACGCTATGTTGGACAGGGGGAGCTTAAGAAGGATCATGTGCTGCAAGAGCATGTGGATATGCTGGTAGAAGAGGCGTTGGATGACCACATTGAACAGGAAATCATAGATTATGGAACCGCTCACCCAGAAGCCCCTTTTTGGGATTTTCTTAATTTTATCAAGCCAGGCTTGAAGGGCGTCACCCAAGAAGAGCTGCTTGCAGATGATGATGAGGACGGCTAAATGCCCGCCCTGAACCGGGCTCCTGCGCCCCGGGAGCTGAAGCGGCTCATTCAGCTGTTTCTCCGGGCGGAGACAGACATCATCAACGAGATTGCCCGCCTGCGTGCGCGGGGGTTGGCGGACTACCACGCGGAGGCGGCCCTGGAGCGGGTACAGACCATCCTCCTGCGGCTGTCCAACGAATGTTGGAGCTATGTGCCCAAAATGATTGAGCGTCAGTTTTACTTCAAGCGCCCAGAGGACCGAAAGCCCCTCCCTGTCCCTGAGACGGCGGAGAAGCACGGGTTGGGGTATGCCAACGCGGCTGCGCTCACCAGCACGCAGACGGACATTGTCCAACGGCTGGTGATGAACCTTATGGGGGAGATTGAAGCGTCTGCCGCGATGGCTGCCGCCACCCTGCAAAGCGCTCTGCTGGGGCGGGTGGAGCCGGATGTGTTCCGCCGGGTGGGGTTGGAGCAGGCCGCCGCCATGCAGGCCCAGGGGGCCGGGGCATACAAGGCCCTGCCCCGCTTTGTGGAGGCCCTGCGGCGGGAGGGGGTGACGGCCTTTATCGACAAGGCGGGGCGGCGCTGGAGCCTGCACGCCTATGGCGCGATGGTCCTGCGGACCACCAGCCGTCAGGCGGAGGTCCTCGCGGTGCTGACGGCGGACGAGGGGCAGGACCTGTACAAAATCAGCGCCCACGGGACTACGTGCAAGCTGTGCGCCCCTCTGGAGGGGCGGGTGTACTCCAGAAGCGGCACGGACCCGGATTTCCCGCCCTTGGCGGCGGCATTCGGGAAGGTGGACCCCAGCGGGCCGGACACCCTGGCCAACTCGTGGCTGAACATCCACCCCAACTGCCTGCATGTGCTCCTGCCCTGGACACCGGCGGGCTTGAGCCCGGAGGAGCTCCGAAAAATCAAGGAGTTCTCCAGCTTTCGGACCAATCCCCCCACCCGGGACCCCAGGAGCCAGCAGCAGATTGACGCTTATCGAAAGAAGGAGCAGGCCCGGGCCAAGTGGCTCTCCGATTACCGCCAGTATGAGCGCTACCGGCTGACCATTCCCGACCGGGTCCCCAAGAGCTTCCAGACCTTCCAAAAGCACAAGCGGGCGGACGACGAGAAATACCGGGGGTGGCTGTCCGATTACCGTGAGGCGAAACGTCTTGAAAAATACAGCCGGGTGCGGTATCATGAAGATGGTACGGTTGTGGTGACGGACTGCTGGACAGAACATCGGTCTATCCCGAACCAATATCGCCCCAATGCGGTTGTGCAAACGCAGTTTCCCAGCCAGCAGATCGACCGGATTTTCTATGACCCTCAAGGAAAAATGGTCCGGCAGGTACATAGCGGAGACCACAAATCGCCCAAGCAGCATCCATATGGTCTGCATGGAGAACATGCGCACGATTTTGTTCGGGGTGAAAACGGAACGATTGTAGACCGAACCCGGCGTGAGCTGACGGAGGAAGAACGGAAGGAGAACCGTGATATTCTATGAAAAGAACTCTGCATGAGCTGCGGGAATATGCCTTAAGTCTTGTGGATGATATTGAATTTACATGGAATGGAATCCATGGGCTCATCGTGCCATATAACAGACAAAAATTTATCCTCACGGTCAACGACCCAGACGGTCTCAGTGAAGAGTTTCACGATATAGATGAACTTCTGACTGCACACCTTTTAGACGGACACTCTCTGGCTGAGGTGTGCGAAAAAGCGGATTTCTGGAGGTAAGCTATGACGGCACAGATGATTCGCGCCATTGAGGCAGCACTGATTCAGGGGCACCGGGTCCAGCTCAAGCAGATGAAGGATGGCTCGGTAAAGGTGCAAATCGTCACACAAAAAGAACTGAAATTGTAACCCACACCTGAATGGACAGGGTGGAAGGACCAATCGGGGTCGGCTTGTAGGAGCTCCTACAGGCCGGCCCCATTTTTGTTTGGAGGTGACACCATTTGCTTACCTACTATGGTACCCAGCTGAGTCCCCACATGGACAGAACGCCGGAGGGGTATCTCATTTGCCGGGATGTGCCCATTGCCCGGACGGGCCCACAGGAATATCTGGCCGGGGAACTGGGGCTGGAGGGGGACCCGGAGCGGGTGGTGGTGGTCAACCGGTACCCGGAGGACGTCTTTGAAGCGGCGGCAATGGCCAGTTTTGAGGGCAAGGACGTAACCCAGGGCCACCCGCCGGAGCAAGTAGGGCCGGAGAACCACGCAAACTACTCCAGGGGGCATATACAGCGGGTCCGCCGGGAGGGGGATAGGCTGGTAGCGGACCTGCTGATAAAGGACGCCAATCTGATTTCCGACGTAGAGAGCGGAATGCTGCGGGAGGTGTCCTGCGGGTACCTGTGCGAGTACGTCCCGGAGGGGGCGGGGTACAGGCAGACGAGGATTCGCGGCAATCACGTGGCGGTGGTCCTCAGGGGCCGGGCCGGACACGAGGTAGCGATACAAGACGCCGCCCAAGGGGCGGAGAAAGGCAGGAAGTACATGGGTAAATTTTCAGAGGCCATCCTGAACGCCCTTGGCATGGCGGCGCAGGAGGCGCAGACCCCGGAAGAGGTCCAAGGATTGGTGGCCACCGCCGCCAAGGCCCTGGACGCGGCCCCCGAGGGCCAGAAGGAGGCTCCCCCGCCCGCTGGGGACAAGGAGGCTCCCCCCACCGGGGACGGGATGGTGGAGCGGGCCCCCAAGGGGGACGACTTGGGGAGCAAGCTGGACAAGGTCCTTGCGCTGCTCACCGCCCTCCAGCACAAGGACGGACAGGAGGAAAAGACCCTTCGGGACGAGGGGGACCTGGACAGCCTCATTGAGAAGCTGGCCGGGAAGGGGCACGGAGAGCCGGAGGCCTCGGTCACAATCCCGGCGGATGAAATGGCGGACATGTCCCCGGCGGCCAAGGACGCGGCGGCGGCGCTGCTGAAAAAGGTCCGCCCCGCCGTGGCGGGCATTCGGGACGTCAAGGAGCGCTCCCAGGTGGTGGACGCGCTGCTGTCCACTATGCAGGGGCCCGACGTGCTGGGCCGGGTGATGCAGGCCGCAGCGGCCCACGCCCGCAGGGCCGCAGACACAGCCCCCAGTTTTGAGACCATTTGCCGGGAGTCCGAGGCCGCCTACGCCGCCCGGAACCCCCACAAGAAGAAGGAGGATGCATAATGGGACTGACCCCCCAGAACATCGGCAAGACCATGCCCCACGGTTACGCGGGCTCCTACGCCCGGCAACCGGATATGATTGTGAACACCCGCCCCGCAGGCGGAGCCGTCCCCTTCGGCGGGGCCCTCAAGTATGACGCCGCAGGGGCGGTGGTCCCCATGGGCGCGGGGGATACCGCCGCCGCCTTTGTGGGCGTGGCCTCCCGCCAGGTCAAAAGCGCTCTGTTTTACCTGGAGCAGAACGTGGGCTCCTACGCCCAGAGGGAAGCCGTCCCCGTGTTCCAGCGGGGGTGCATCAACGTCCGGTGCAATGTGGGCGTTCCCAAGCTGGACGGTCAGGTCTATGTCCGCGTGACGGCCAACGAGGCCGTGCCTGCCGGTGTGGTGGGCGGCTTTGAGGCTGTGGCCGACGCCGCCAATACGGTGGAGCTCACCAACTGCCGTTGGGCGGGCCCCGCCGACGCCAACGGTGTGGCGGAACTGCGCATTCTCACCATGAACCAGGCTTAAAGGAGGGAAAAGCAATGGCTTATCAGAATGTCGGCACCTTTGACGCAGGGATTATCCAGGCAAAGGGCGGGGCCCCTTCCGGCGGCACGCCCACGATGGACGCGGCGGGCATCGCCTCCGGCCAGGCGTTCCTGGTCTCCGAACTGGAGAAGCGGGACCCCCTAATCCGCAAGCCCCTCACCAGTATCACCTATCCCCGTGATATTGTCGTCAAGTCCGGCGGCGGGTGGGTGGACTACGTCTCCGCCCAGTCGGTGGGCTACGGCATCACCGGCGGCTCGGGGGAGAGTCCCGTTCAGGCCGGGGGCTCCAACGGCCTGCCCATCGTTCAGGCCAACCTGGACAAGGGCATGTTTAAGGCCCATACCTTCGCCGCCGCCCTGCGGGTGATGTGGGTGGATATGCAGAAGGCCAACTACATCGGCCGGTCCCTGGACCAGATGCTTCAGGATGGAATGCGCAGGGCCTACGACAAGCACATGGATGAAAACGTCTATGCAGGCCTTCCCGCCTATGGCACCACGGGTCTGGTGAACCACCCGGATGTGACGGAGACCACCGTAGCCTCCAATGGGGCGGACGCCCCCTCCACCAAATGGGAGAACAAGACCAAGGAACAGATACTGGCGGATGTGAACGCCGGCATTACCGCCGTCTGGGCGGCGGCGGAGTACGACGAGGACGCCATGCCCAACCACATCCTGCTCCCCTACGAGCAGTACGCCTACATTCTCAACACCATGGTCACCGATTTGGCCACCGAGACCATTTTGGATTTTATCCTCAAGAACAACGTGGCCGCAAAGAACGGCAAGAGCCTGTATGTGGGCGCGGTGCGGTGGTGCAAGGGGGCGGGTACCGGGGGGAGCGACCGGATGGTCATCTATGTCAACCATGAGCGCTTTCTCCAGGTGGAAGAGCTGGTCCCCCTGAGCCGGGCCCTGAGCCAGCCCAACGCCGCCCATTTCTGCTATGACACCGCCTACGCGGCCAACCTTTCTGAGGTGGAGCTCTTTTATCCCCAAACCATGATGTATTTCGACGGCATTTGAGGGGGTGGAAGTATGTTTGCGGTATCGAAACGAAATATCCTCCTGCCCGGCCCCAACGGGGAACGGTTTTTTCTGAAAAAGGACTGCATGGGCCCTGTGCCCGGCTGGGCGGAGCATTCCAGCTATTTTCAGGCGCTGGTGGAGGACGGGAAGGTGATTCTCTCCGCCAGTGGCACAGACAAGGACTTCTCCCAAAAGGAGAAGAAGCCGAAGCATGTGGCCGGGTAAGCCGCAGTTTTGGGGCGTCCAGGCGGCAGCGGCCAACCTGGGCTATGGCCAGGGGGCCTATACAGCGGAGATGTTCCAGGCGGACTTTCCCCAGTTTTTCAGTAAGGGCTCAGAGGAAGCCCCCGCAGTCTCCCTGGTTCCCCCCACCATGCTGGAGGAACTGATCTGCCAGGCCAACGCCGCCATTCAACCGGACAAGTGGCTGGAGGGATGGAGATATGCCTGCGGGCTGTATGCGGCCCACTATGCCACGCTCTATCTGCGCACCTACGCGGAGGGCTCCGACAGCCCCGCCCAGGCGGCGGCCAGCGGGGCCCTGGTGGGGGTGGTGCAGTCGGCCAAGCTGGGGCAGGACAGCATTACCTACGACACCAGCGCCCTGACCCGCGCCACAGAAGCCTGGGGAGATTTGAACGCCACCCAGTACGGCCAGCTTTTGGCCGCACGGGCCAGGCTGGCGGGTATGGGAGGGAGCTATGTGCTGTGAGCAAAAAAAGAGCGCCCATTAGGCGCTCAAGGCTTCGTGTGTTCGATGCGGCTCCGCAGGGCGTCCTGGAGCACACGGGATAGGCTCAGACCCAGCTCCGACGCCCGCTGGTCCATCCATTGGGGCAGGCTGACGGTACGCTTGACGGCCCGGCCGTCCCGGACACCGGCCCAGACCAGATTGACGAACTCACCAGGCGCTGTACACAGCGCCTGCCGGGGGGTGGCGGCGGGGAGCGGCTCCTTGTGCTCCAAAGCATACTCCAGCCACAGGGTGAGGGCGGACTGCGCCATATACAGGGCGTTCTCCAGGTCCTTTCCCTCGGTGATGCAGCCGGGGAGGTCCGGGAAGAGGACGGTGTAACTGCCGTCGTCTGCATTGGGGTGGAATACGGCGGGATAGACGTGGTTTTCCATGATATCAGCTCCTATTTCAGCCCTGCGGCCTTCAAAATTGCGGCGGCTGTGAACTCATTCAGCTCCCGGTGACGGGGAACAGGGATGGGGCGGCAGCCTGGTTTTTCATACAGTGTATGATCTCCCTTGTCCCGCTCCATGCGGTACCCGGCGGCCTCCAGCTGGCGGATTAAATCCCTGCGTTTCATGCTATCCCTCCCGTCAATGTCAGTATACTGCGTAATTTACGTAATGTCAAGGAGGCAATCCCCATGAACTTTCAGGACTGGTACACCGACCGGATGGACCTTTACCGGGTCCAGGCAGTCCGGGACGGGGCCCTGACCCGGCATGAGCGGGTATTGCTGCTGGAGGGGGTCCCGTGCCGCCTCTACCAGGCGTCCGGGTCTGCCCTGGATATGGGTCAGACAGCGGCCTCCGTCCGGCAAAAGGACTGGGTGCAGTGCGGCAACGAGGTGGACGTGCAGGCCGGAGACGAGCTGCATATCCGCCGTGGGGCTGGGCTGGGGAGAACGGCGGCGGCGCTGCGGGCCTTTGCGGCGGAGCCCAACCACTTTTTTGAGCCCTTTGGGGCGGTGCTCCCCGGTCTGGCCCACCAGGAGATACCCTTGGTACAGGAGGAATGGTTGAAGGGAGGGATTCAGGATGACGCTTCAGGAGCGGGTGGAGGGATTGAAACGGGCACAGGCACAACTGCCTGACCTCCTGGCGGACATTGCCCAGGAGGCCACACAGCGGGCGGTGGAAAAGGCCGCCGGACTGACGCCGCCCACAGGGGGCGATTTGAGCGGAACGAACACCCGCACCGGGGAGCTGAAGCAGCACTGGGCGGCGGACAGTGAAATTATTCCAGTCCGGCAGGGCTCCGACTGGGTAACCATTCTGGCCAACGACAAGGAGTACGCCTCCTACGTGGACCAGGGGCACCGGATGGACCGGCACTTTGTTCCAGGGCTGTACGTCAACCCGGAATCTGGGCTGCTGGAGTACGACCCGGCTGCCAAGGTGGGCCTGATTGTGGGCGCCAAGACCCCTTATGTCCCCGGTGTTTACATGGTGGACGCCGCCAAGGAGGAATACCGGCGGGCGGTGCAGGAGGGTTCTTGCCGGTTGGAGGGGCTGCTGGAATGACCTTTACGCTCTCAGCTGTGGCCCGTTCCCTGGCGGAGGCCCTGGCCCCCGTGCTGCCGGGGGTGGCCTTCTACGAGGACCCCAACCAGCAGGACAGCCAAATGCCCTGCGCCTTTCTCCAGCAGCGGTACGCTTACATGGAACTGCGTCCGGGGAAGCGCTGGCTGCGGCGGATTGGGCTGGACTTGACCTATCTGGAGGACTACCACCGGCCCGACCTCCAGCGGCGCTATCAGGCGGCGGCGGAGGCCCTGGATTTGGTGTTGGAAACCTTCCCCTACTCCGACGGGACGGCCTCCACCCTCCTGCGGGCCTATGAGCGGGAGTGGCGAATCGACGCCGGCGCTTTGCATTACAAGTTTGAGCTCAAGCTGTGGGTGACCCGGCCGGAACACGCCATCCCTATGGGCTTGATGGAATCTTACACGGAGGTGGTATCTTAAAAATGGCAGAAACGAAAGCAAAACCCAAAACTGTCCGCTGTCCCACGGAGCAGCTTTTGCGCAGCAAAGCACTGGCGGGATATCAGAAGGACTTTGCCTCGGTGCTGCTGCCAGGACTGGAGTATACCGTGGAGGAAGCCCGGAGCATCCTGGACCAATTTTTCAAAAAGGCAGGCGAGCGCTGATGGCGGGAGGAAACTGGAGCGCCCAGAACAAGGTCCGTCCGGGCGTGTATATCAATTTCAAAAGCGAAGGAGCGCCCCCTGTGAACCAGGGCGTGCGGGGGACGGTGGCGATTGCCAAGGCCCTGAGCTGGGGGGAGCCCGGCAAGGCAGTGGAAATCGCCGCCGGGGCGGATGTGACGCCCTATGTGGGCGTACCCCTCACGGACCCGGGCGCGCTCTTTCTGCGGGAGATGTTCAAGGGTACCAACGTCACAGGAGGGCCCGTCAAGGTCCTGCTGGTCCGGCTGGAGGCCGCCGGAGCGGTCAAGGCTGCGGGGACCATCGGTACGGGGGAAACCGCCGTCACGGTGACGGCCCGATATCCCGGTGTGCGGGGCAACGACCTGTCTGTCGCCGTCACGCCGGATGTGGATGAGGCCGGCCGCTTCACGGTCTCCACTCTGGTGGGCGGGCAGATTGTGGACATGCAGCAGGTCCGGACGGCGGCAGAGCTGGCGGCCAACGGCTGGGTTACCTTCTCGCAAACGGGCACGCTCACCGCTACGGCGGGGGTGACCCTCACCGGGGGAGCCGACGGGACTGTGGAGCCCTCCGCCTACGCCGCCGCCCTGGAGGTCCTGGAGCCCTGCTCGTTCGATATCCTGGCCTATGACGGCACGGATAAGACGGTACAGGCGGCGATGATCGCCTTTGTCAGGCGTCTGGCCCGACAGGAGGGGAGGTACGCCCAGCTGGTGACCGCCGGGGCCCAGAGCGCCGGCAGCCCCTTTGTCATCAGCACCAACAGCGGTGTGGTGTTGGAGGACGGTACGCAGCTGACTGCCAACCAGGTAGTCTGGTGGCTGGCGGGAGCCCAGGCGGGGGCTCAGTACGCGGACAGCCTGACCTATGCCGCCTATCCCGGCGCGGCAGACGTGGAGCCCCGGCTGACCAACGACCGGATAGAAGAAGAGATTCTGTCCGGCAATCTCGTGTTGGTCCGGGAGTTTGACCGGGTGCGGATTGAGACCGATATCAACACCCTGACCACCTACACCCCTGATACCGGTCAGGTATTTCACAAAAACCTCACCATGCGGGTGTGCGGCAGTCTGGCCAACGACATTTACCGGGAGTTTTCCCTGAATTATCTGGGAAAGGTCAAGAACAACAGCCAGGGCAGAGGGCTGTTCCAGGCGGCGGTTCTGGGGTATCTGCGGACCATGTACGAGCGCGGCGCGCTGCGGGAGCGGCCCACCGGGGCCGACGTGACCGTGGAGCCCGGGGCGGCGGCGGACAGCATCGTGGTGACAGCGGCCCTCCAGATTGGGGACGCCGTAGAGAAGGTCTATCTGACCGTCGCCGTATCCTAAGGGAGGGAGCGTATGAGCTATTTATTGGAACGGGACACCCTAAACGGCGCGGCCGGCAAGGCGGTCCTCATCCGGGACGGCCAGGTTCAGGAGCTGTTTGGGGCCAAGAACGTCAAGACCCAGGCGGAGATTACCTCTTCCGACATGAAGGTGGTGGGCACCAAAAGGACCCAGCAGAAGCCGGGAGCGGTGAAGCAGACCGGCACCATGACGGTCTATTATGGCACCCCCCTGTTTTTGGAGATGATGGCGGAGTATGTCCGAAACGGGTCCATGCCCTACTTCAATTTGCAGACCACCAACGACGACCCCACCGCCACGGTGGGGGCCCAGGTGGTGGCCTATTACAACTGCAAGCTGACCGGAACGGTCCCCCTGTCCATCCTGGACGCGGAGGCGGACATGCTGACCATGGACCTGAGCTTCAGCTATGAGGATTTTGAGGTCCTGTCCAGCTTCCGCGCCCCCACAGAGACGGGTACATGAAAAAGGAGTGTTTGACATGAACTTGAGCGCATTTTTGAACCCGGCCCAGGAGGCGCTGCCCCAGGAGGTTGTGATCTCCCGCCGCTTCCGCCGGGAGGACGGGACGCCCGCCCCCTTTACCATCCGCCCCATCACCCAGGTGGAGAACGACGAGCTGGTGCGCAAGTCCACCCGCCGCCTCAAGCAGAATGGGCAGCTTGTGGAGACACTGGACAAAACCGAGTATGGCCGCCGGTTGGTGGTGGCGGCCACAGTGGAACCGGATTTCTCCCACGAGGAATTGTGCAGGCGCTATGGGACCCTGGACCCCCTGGAGGTGCCCGGGCGGATGCTCCTGGTGGGAGAATTTGCCCGGCTGTCCGGCGCCATTCTGAATCTGTCCGGTCTGGACAGTGACGTGGAGGAACAGGCAAAAAACTCCTAGACCGGGGGGACGCGGATACCCTGCTGGCCTACTACATGACCGTCAACCACGGCTGGAGGCCCAGCCAGGTGGCCGGACTTCCCACCCGGGAAAAGATGTTGCTGACGCAGTTTGCGTGCAGAGAGATGCGGGCCCGCCAGCGGGCGAAGGAGGGGACGTAGATGGCGGCTATACGGGAGACGCTCACCCTTGCGGACCAGTTTTCCGCCACACTGAACCGGTATCTCTCCCTCCTTCAGCGCTCGGCCTCCGCCGGTCGGGCGGCGGCGGACAGTCAGAAGGGCATGGAGACCGCCGCAAAAGGGGCGGGGGGCGCGCTGGAGCAGATGGCCCGCTCTGCGGAGGGCACCGCCCAGTCCATGGAGGACGCGGGGCGGCACACCCAGAGGCTGGTGGATTCCTGTGACCGGGCCTCCGCCGCCCAGGAGCGGGTCAACGGGAAAATGCGCCAGGGGGCGGGCGCTGCGGACAATCTGATGGGGAAAATTCTAGGGCTGGCGGGGGCCTATGTAAGCCTGCGCGGGGTGCAGGCGTTTGCCGGCCTGGCGGACGCCCACACCCAGACCGCCGCCCGGCTGGAGCGGATGAACGACGGACTCCAGACCACTGCGGTGCTCCAGGACCTGATTTACCAGTCCGCCCAGCGCTCCCGGGGCGCTTACCAGGAGACGGCGGACATGGTGGGCAAGCTGGGGACTATGGCCGGGGAGGCCTTTTCCTCCAACCGGGAGCTGGTGGCCTTTGCCGAGCAGCTCAACAAGCAGTTCGCCCTGGCGGGAACCGGCGCCCAGGGCATACAGGCGGCTATGCTCCAGCTCACCCAGGCTATGAGCTCCGGCGTGCTGCGGGGGGAGGAATTGAACTCCGTCTTGGAGCAGGCCCCCACCATTGCCCAGACCATCGCCCGGCATATGGGCGTGACCGTGGGAGAAATGCGGGAGCTGGCCTCCCAGGGAAGGATTACCTCCCAGGTAGTCAAGGAGGCGCTGCTGGGGGCGGCGGCGGAGACCGACGCGGCCTTTGAGCGGGTGCCCCTGACCTTCTCCCAGGCGTGGACCATGGCGGGCAATGCCGCCGTCAAGTCCATGGAGCCCGCCCTGGAGCGGCTCAACGGCCTTCTGAACAGTGCGCTGGGACAGAGGGCCGTCAACGGCCTGATTGCGGGACTGGAGATGCTGGGCGGCGCGGCGGTGAGCGTCATTGACCTGCTGGCGGGCGGAGCCCAGTGGGTGGCGGACAACTGGGACCTGGTGTCTGCGGTGCTGCAATTCGCCGGAGGGGCTATGCTGGCCTTTGCGGCGGTTTCGGTGGCCTCGGCGCTGGCGTCGGCGGGGGCGTGGGCAATCGCGCACTTGCCGCTGCTCCTGCTCGCCGCTTTGATTGGCGCGGCGATTGTGGCCATGTACGCCGCGGGCATGACCAGCGAAGAGGTCGGCGCACACATCGGAGGGGTGCTCGGCGGGCTGTACGCTTTTGGCTATAACCTGGTTGCGGCGGGCTGGAATCTCATCGCCGCATTTGCCGAGTTTTTTGCCAATGTTTTCGATAACCCTGTGACAGCCATTGCCAACCTGTTCCTGGGGCTGTTTAATTTCATCATGGACGTGGTGAGCAACGCCGCCGGGGCCATTGACGCTTTGCTGGGGTCCAACATCTCCGGCGCGGTCCGGGGATTCCAAAACAATGTGAACGATTTTGTGAAGGGCATATTTGGGGAAAACGAGAACAAGGTGGAGCGCATGACCCCCATCCAGTACGAGGACGCCATCCGGGACTTCTCCCAGGCGGGGGCCGGTATGGGGCGGGCGCTGGACAATTTCCAGCTCAACGACATCCTCGGCGGCTTTACCGGCGGCGGGGGAGATTTTTCCGGTATGCTCAACGCCTCCAGCATCCCGGACAGCCTGGAGTCCATCAAGGGGGACACCGGAGCCATCAAACGCAGTGTCGCCCTGTCGGAAGAGGACAGGAAGCTCTTTGTGGACATGGCGGAGCGGCAGTATGTCAACAAGGTCAACCTCACCGCCCAGACCCCGGTCATCACCATCAACGGCCAGAACACCGGCGATACGGCGGAGGATTTGCAGTGGCTGGAGAACGCCTTGCAGCGGATTTTGCTGGAGCAGGCGGCCAGCCACACCGATTTGAGCTATCAATAGGGGGGAGTGGCATGGAAAACCGGTATGGACTCTATCTCTCCCGGGACGGGACGACCCTCCGCTTTCCGGTCAACCCGGAGAGCTACAAAATCAGCCGGGACAGCGACAACGGGACGTACAATGTGCTGGGCGTGGGACCCATCATGGTCCCCCGGACGCCTAAGCTCCAGGTGATTACCTGGTCCGGGCTCCTGCCCGGCCGGCCGGAGGGGGGCGTGGTCACGGCGGGCCGTTTCCAGCCGCCGGAGTTCTACATCCGCTTTCTGCAAGCGGCCATGGACGAGCGGACTGCGGTGCGCTTTGTGGCCAACCGCTGCCTGGAGGACGGCGCGCCCCTCTTTGACACCAATTTGGAGGTGCTGGTGACCGCCTTCCATACCGAAGAGCGGGGCGGGGAGACCGGGGATTTTTATTACGAGCTGGGTATGACGGAATACCGGGACTACTCCGCTAAGACTGTCGTCCTCCGCCAGCCGGAGGCGGGGCAGGCTGTGGAGGCCGCCGCAACGCCCACCCGCGCCATTCCCGCCGGGCGGCTGACAGTGGGGCAGGACGTGATTGTCAACGGGAATTATTACTACTCCAGCTGGGGCGCGGAGCCCCACGGGACTTTTTCCGGCTTTCAGGGAAAAATTTCCCGCATCATCACCAACGACCCCCGGCGGGCCTGCCCCTACCACATCACCACCCCGGCGGGCGGGGCCCGAGGCTGGGTAAAGCGGGAGCAGATTCAGGGGGCGGGCGCATGACTTGTGACCTGATTCTGCTGAACAAGGACAGCGGACGCAGCTGGGACATCGCCCCGCAGGTCCAGAGGGTCACCTACACCACCAACCGCACCGGCTCACCTGGAACCTTGAAATTTACGGTGAATGCCTCCGGCATTTCCTTCCTTGAGGGGGATGTGGTGCGCTTCTCGGTGAATGGGCAGGTGGTCTTTCTGGGGTGGGTGTTCACCAAGTCCAGGGACCGCTATGCCGTCATTGACGTGACCTGCTATGACCAGCTGCGGTACCTGAAGGCCAGCGCCAGCTATTGCTTTGTGGGCCGCACCGCCGGGCAGATTCTTACGGAGATTGCCCAGGACTTCCAGCTCTCCACCGGTGTGCTGGAGGACACCGGCTACGCCATCCCCACCCTGATTCGGGAGGACAAGAGCTGCCTGGATATTATCTCCGCCGCCCTTGAGCAGACCCTCCTGGCCACCGGAAGGCTGTATACCTTCTTTGACGACGCCGGGGCCCTCTCCCTCCGGGAGGCGGGGGGCATGGTGGCGCAGGGGGTGGTGGGCGAGGGCTCCCTGCTGCTGGACTACACCTACAAGACGGACATCGACGAGCACACCTACAACTCCGTCAAGCTGGTGCGCCCCAACGAGGCCACCGGCAGAGGCGAGGTATTCCAGGCGGTGGACAGCGCCAACATCGCCCGCTGGGGGCTGCTCCAGCACTACCAGAGTGTGGACGAGGCCCTCAACGACGCCCAGGCCGCCGCCAAGGCCCGGTCGATGCTGGCCTACTACAACCGCCGTTGGCGGAGCCTGAAGGTGAAGGCCCTGGGCCTGACGGGCCTCCGGGCGGGGCAGATGCTCCTGATGGACGTGCCCCGGCTGGGGGACATTGACCTTCACGCCCTGGTGCTGCTGGAGAAGGTGTCCCATACCTTCGAGAACGACGTACATACCATGGACCTGGAGGTCCGGGAATTGGGGGTATAGATTGTGGATTTGATTGATACCATGCACCGCCTCACGGAGCAGTCCCTGGGGGCCTACGGCCTGGCCGATATGGCGGTGGGGACCGTCACCAAAACGGCTCCGCTGGAGGTTACAGTACGAGAGTCTATGGCCCCCCTGCCGGAGCAGGTGCTGTGGCGCACGGCGGCGGTGATTGAGAAGAAGCTCCCTGTGCTGAGGCACGCCCACACCACCCGGGGGTTTCGGCACAGCCACGCCGTCTCTGGCCTGAGCCATGCCCACGGCCTGCCGGAACTGGCGCACACCCACGACACCCAGGAGGGGGCCACCGGCAGCGCCCTGGGCGGTTCTCGCCAAACCCAGGCCGGTCTGACCGGAGACTACCCCACAGCCGAGGCCCTGACACCGGACGCCTATACCTCCGACGAACAGCTCATGGACCTGTGCTGCTATGAGGACGGCAAGCCCCTGCCCGTGGAGGACGGGTATATGATCCTCAACCGGGGGCTTGCCGTGGGGGACAAGGTGCTGCTGCTCCGGGTGCGGCGTGGGGAGCAGTTTCTCATTTTGTCCCGGATTTTTGGGAGGGGGGACGGAGCGTGACGGTGCTGCCTCAAGCGGATTTCGATTTTTCCGCCGGTATGGTCGTGCGGGACCGGCCCTCCCTGACCTGGCAGAAGGACCCGGCGACCCTCCGCCTGCGGGGCCGCTGCGACAATTATGAGGCTGTCCGTCAGGCGGTGGAGGCCATCGTCTGCGTAGAGCGCTTCCGCTGGCAGATTTACTCTCCCAACTTTGGCATGGAGCTGGACGGTCTGCTGGGCGCCGAGCCGGGCTATGCGGCCTCCGAGCTTCGGCGGCGGCTGTCCGACGCCTTCCTGCCGGACAGCCGGATACTTGGAATCGCAGATTTTTCGTATTCCTTTCAGGATTCTGTCCTCTCCGCCTCCGTTACGGTCAACACCGTGTTCGGGCCGGTGAGCGTCCCAGTGGAGGTGCCCTTGTAATGCTGGATTTTTCCAATCAAACCTGCCGGGCCCTGCTGGAGGCGATGCTGAACCGGGTGAGCGATACCCTGGACAAGCGGGAGGGCTCCATGATTCAGACGGCCCTTGGGGCGGGGGCCTATGCTCTGGAGGACTTCTATCTGGACCTGGACAAGGTCCAGCGGGGCGGGGCCATTCCGACTGCTGTGGGGGAGGACCTGGACAACTGGGCGGCGATTGCCAATGTGGAGCGCTATCCGGCCTCCCCGGCGGTGCGGCTGGGAGTGTTTGAGCCGGAGACCGTGCCCATCGGGGCCCGGTTTTCCACCATCGACGGCGGGGACAGTGTCAATTTCACGGTCACGGCCCAGGAGGGACCGGGGCGGTACCGGCTGACCTGCGAGACGCCGGGGGAGATTGGCAGCCGCTACACCGGGCCCATCCTCCCCATTACGGTCATTCCGGGGCTGGCCAGCGCCCGCCTCACCGATATCCTGGTGCCCGGCGACGACACCGAGGCAGATGAGGCGCTGCGGGCGCGGGTGATCTCCGCCCTGCGGGAGCGGCCCTTTGGCGGCAATGTGGCCGATTACAAGCGGGTGGTCCGGGCCATCGACGGCGTGGGGGATCTCCAGGTCTACCCCACCTGGAACGGTGGGGGCACGGTCAAGCTGTCCATCCTCGGCGCGGACTGGATGCCCGCCTCCCAGCAGCTGGTGGAGGCAGTGCAGAACGCCGTGGACCCGCCCCCCAACCAGGGCCTGGGCTACGGTACCGCGCCCATCGGAGCCACGGTCACCGTGACCGCGCCGGAGACGGTGGCGGTGAGCCTCTCCGCTGTACTCACCCTGCGGGCCGGGTACACGGTGGAGCAGATGCAGGGGCCGGTGGAGGCGGCGCTCCGGGCCTACTTGCTGTCCATCCGCCAGGATTGGGCCGTCCCCGACGCCGACCGGCTGACCAGCTACACCTGCTGGGTCTATCTGGCCCGGACCATCTCCGCCATCCTCTCGGTGCCGGGGGTGGTCAACGCCACGGGGGTAACGTTGAACGGGGACATGGCGGACCTTCTGCTGGTGGAGACCGGGGAGAAGCAGCAGGTCCCCGTGCTGGGGGAGGTGGTCCTACATGCCTGAGACGGACCTTTGTCAATACTGGCCCCGCTGGTTCCGGGAGATTTTGGACTTTCAGGCCCTCTGTCAGACCGAGGGAGAAGAGCTGCGGCTTATGGCGGCCTTTCTGGAGCGGGTCCGGGCCAACCTGTTTGTCCAGACCATGGATGAGGGAACTGCGGCGGTTTGGGAGGCCATCCTGCACATTACGCCCAATCCGGTGACCGAGCCCCTCTCCTTCCGCCGGGACCGGGTGCTCAACCGCCTGTCCATGCACCCGCCCTTTACCCTCACCTTCCTGTACCAGCGGCTGGATGCCCTCTTCGGGCCGGGGAACTGGGAGGTGGAAGTGGACTACCCTAACTACACCCTGTACATCGAGGCGGCGGTGGAGGACCAGCAGTATTTTGCCGAAATGTCGGTGACCATGGACCTGATAAAACCCTGTCACATCGTCTATATCAGCCGCCCCAGGGTGGCGGGGTGCCTTTTGCTTTCAGAGGAAGTGGTGAAATACCATGCCAGGTACAATTATATCCTGGGTCAATGGGCGCTGGGCCGCCAGCCCTTCGCCGAGCAGGGAGAAAGTGAGGTCGTGAAAATGGCGTCGCAGCCCAGTATTTTGCAGCCGCTCCTGGACCAGGCCGCCGGCTTTGTGGCGGAGGACATCCAATCGGTGCGCATTAACGGAAGCATTCGCATTACGGCCTTGTCCCGGTCTACGGTGGGCAATGTGGCTTCGGTGGGCTACCGGGTGCTCCGGGAGCAGACGGAGGAAGTCACCCGTATCGAACTGCTGGACAAGGCCGGGACGGCCCTGACCACCAGCGCGGTCAGTGTGCCGGTGACAGAGGAAGCGGTGGCGTTCCGCCACGCGTTTGTGGTAAAGGAGGGAAGCTGATATGGCAGAACGGCCCTTGCCCAGCCCGCTGCCGGCAGATTTGCCGGAGAATTGGGCCCTGGACCAGATTGTCGCCCCGGACGGGACTTCCGTAGGGCTGACGCAGCAGCACGGGTACAACTACCTTATGGAGCAGGTCAACGCCGCCCACCGGGGGGTGAACGCCATCAACGAGAGCTTTGACACCATTTCCGGCAAGCGGACCTGCCGGTTTGTAGTGGGTACATCTACAGCAGGTTGGACTGAGGCGGACTGCGATTATCTGTGCGACGGGGTGGATGACCAGGCGGAAATACAGGCGGCTATTGACGCAGTGCCATCCGGTGGCGGAGAAATCGTGCTGTTGGCGGGGAAATACCAGATTACGGGGCCGGTCACAGTTCCCGCGGCGATTGCATTAAGAGGCAGCGGGATATCCAACACCACGTTAAATATCCAGAAAATCGCCTACTCTGGAGATAACTCATCAGCTATAACCCTGTTTGGTTCGTTGATCGCCTTACAAGTTTTTGGTTTTTCAAACGAAGCCAGCAATTCGGAATACCTAGTCACAGGAGGAAATTGCCGTATAACCGAGGTCAGCTTCTGGCCGGATATACATGCGGCATGTGTATCCCTTAGTGGGGGCGTGGTATATGTAATGAATTGCATATTTCATACGTTAAGTGGTTCGATTGCCCTGGACGCGCAAAATGTAGGCAGCAATAGTACATTTTTGTTTCATAGCAACTATTTTTCACTCGGAGGGTCAATCGTTGTAAGTGGGGAAGAAGATTTGAACCCCCCGCTTGTAAGCATTATAGGGAATCACGCACCAGTTCCTATCTCAATCTCACTGGATAATATCCGGCGTCATAGTATTGTAGCTTGTAACATTTTAGACAAACTGGAATTGCTCCATTCAGCAGGGGGCGATGTGTCATCAAAAGGATGTCTGATTGCAAACAATGTGGTTTATCCAAATAATCCGGGTCCCTGTATCACCTTGGGTGAAGATACCAGGTACAATTTTGTTACCGGAAATCAGATTGTTAATCCAAACAACGGGGCTCAGAAGTTGATACAGGACAGTGGAGAAGGGAATATTGTCCGCTTTAACAGCAACGACACCGGCGGCGGCAGCGGAGCGTCCGGCGTCGCCAGCTTCAACGGCCGCACCGGCACGGTGATGCCCCAAGCTGGGGACTACACCGCCGGGATGGTGGGGGCGAGGCCGGATACCTGGACGCCCACAGCGGCGGACGTGGGGGCGGTGACGGGCCAGGGTGTGCAGACGATCCAGACCCTCACCCAGGCAGAATATGACGCGCTCACAGCCAAGGACCCGTCCACTCTGTACATCATCAAGGAGTAGGCTATGCTGAAATTAAGAACGCAGGATATTTCTGCCCTGTACCTGGGCGAGACGAAAATCAAACGAGCGTACCTGGGGGAGACACTGGTGTTCGAGGGGTCTAAGCCCTCCCGCCTGCCGGAGGGGTATACCGAGGTGGAGTATATCCAAGGGAATGGCGCTTGGGTCGATTCGGAATTAAGCGTATTTACCAGAGTGGAAGCTGTATTTGAGCCAACTGCACTATCTGCAAACTCATCCTGTCTTTTTGGCGCAAGTGATTTTTACCTTAACTCCAGACAGGATACAAGTGTAACGATGTCATCTGGAACGATATGGTTAGACCTCGGGAAATCTACAACAGCCTCCATTGCAATGCCGCTTTTGAATCAAAAGTCCGAGCTTATAGCCGACACTGTAGATGGTATTTTCTCTATAAATGGCACAGAAAAGACTTTTACAGGGAAGGCATCAAGTAACGGCTCAATGTATGTGCTATATGGAAATAAGACCGGAAGTGGTACAACTTTCCGAAAACTTTCCGCAAAACTATACTCCTTAAAATTTTATACACGCACAAGCAGAGGTATAGCGCGTGACTTTATTCCTTGCATTAGAAATAGCGATGGAGAAGTTGGGCTCTATGAGGCGGTAAAAAACAAATTTCATGCAAGTTCAGCAACAGTTAAATTTACTGCCGGTCCCCCCGTCTGAGCGCAAAAAGTCGCCCGGCTATGGGGCGGCGGGGCAGGACTACTGGACGTGCATAAAATGAACGACATCAAACGCGAACTGCGGCTGGCTGTGGTGGGGAGGTAAGTATGAGCAAACAAATTGCAATCATTCCCCTGGGGGACATTGCCCGCGCGGGGATGGTGGAGGCCAAGGGGCGGAGTATGGCCCAGGTTCAGGCCG